>NZ_JBTOLZ010000038.1:0-2547 GCF_054552075.1 Roseivivax sp. | reverse complement strand
CCGAATAGCACCGAAGGTGCCGGGCGCGCGCCGGAACGGCCCGATGGGCCGGCGCTCCTTGGGGTGGTGCGTGTAGCTCTGGGCTAGCCCTGACCTTGCTGGGATCAAGCGCCTCGCTCGGAGGTCGGCAGCGCCGGCCCCCGGTCCGGCGCGCGCCCTCTGTTGGGGCGTGTTGTTGGGGTGGCGGGGGTGGCGCGTTTTGATGCGGGGGGCACTCCGATGGGGCGGGAGGAAGGATTTTTGCGGTTGGGGTTTGGGCGGCTGTGCAGCGACGCGTTTTGGGGGCAGAGCGGGTCGTGGTGGTGGCCCAAAGGCCGCTTTAGGTTTGAGGTATAAGGCACTGGAAAGGTTGTGTAAGTCGCCATTCCAGAACCTCGCACCAGCATTCCCAACCACGCCCCCTCCACCCCAACCTCCCACGCCAAACTATATCCGCCATGCACCCACCGCATGGCGGCATTCGCGGGAAAACCCCTCTCGGCGGTTTCCCGCGCGGCGGAAATGGTCTAAACGCGCGCCTTTCGCTGCAGATGTTCCGAACCGCACGAGGCTCCGATGACCCGCGCTCTCCTGGCCCGCTTCGCCGATACGCTCACCTCGACCGAGCTTCACTACAAGCCCATCGCGCAGGCCTCTGCCGGTCAGCTCAAGACCGAGATCCTCTCGGGCCTGACCGTGGCGCTGGCGCTGGTGCCCGAGGCGGTGGCCTTCGCCTTCGTCGCCGGCGTGCACCCGCTGGTGGGCCTCTACGCGGCCTTCCTTGTGGGCCTCGTGACCGCGCTGATCGGCGGCAGGCCGGGCATGATCTCGGGCGCGACCGGCGCGCTGGCGGTGGTCATGGTGGCGCTCGTCGCCCAGCACGGGGTGGAATATCTCTTCGCCACCGTGGTCCTGATGGGCATCATCCAGGTCACGGCCGGCGCGCTCGGCTGGGGCAAGTTCATCCGGCTGGTGCCGCACCCGGTCATGCTGGGCTTCGTGAACGGGCTCGCCATCGTGATCTTCCTCGCGCAGCTCTCGCAGTTCCAGGTGCCCGGCACCGCGGAGGTCTCGGGCCATGGCGCCTCGGGCGGGGCCTGGCTGCCGATGACGCAGATGGTGCCGATGCTGGGGCTCGTGGCGCTGACCATGGGCATCATCTGGGGCCTGCCGAAGATCAGCCGCGTGGTGCCCGCGCCGCTTGCCGGCATCGCGGTCACCGCGGCCATCGTGATCGGCTTCGGCATCGACGTGCCGCGGGTCGGTGACCTGGCCTCGATCCAGGGCGGGCTGCCGAGCTTCCACATCCCCGCCGTGCCGCTGACCCTCGAGACCTTCGAGATCATCCTGCCCTACGCGGTGATCCTGGCCGCCATCGGCCTGATCGAGAGCCTCCTGACCCTGAACCTCGTCGGCGAGATGACCGGTCAGAAGGGCGGCGCCAGCCAGGAGTGCATCGCCCAGGGCGCGGCCAACACGCTGACCGGCTTCTTCGGCGGCATGGGCGGCTGCGCGATGATCGGCCAGTCGATGATCAACGTGAAATCCGGCGGCCGGACCCGCATCGCGGGCGTCGCGGCGGCGCTGTTCCTCCTGGTCTTCATCCTCTTCGCCGCGCCGCTGATCGAGCTCATCCCGCTGGCCGCGCTGGTCGGCGTGATGTTCATGGTGGTGATCGGCACCTTCGCCTGGAACTCGCTGAAGATCCTGACCCGGGTGCCGAAGATGGACGCCTTCGTGATCCTCCTGGTGACCGTGGTCACCGTGCTCGAGGACCTCGCGGTGGCGGTGGTCGTCGGCGTGATCGCCTCGGCCTTGGAATACGCCTGGACCAACGCCCGGCGCATCCACGCCAAGAGCTACGACACGCCCGAGGGCGCCAAGGTCTACCAGGTGCAGGGCCCGCTGTTCTTCGGCTCCGCCGAGGGCTTTATCGAGCTCTTCGACACCGAGAAGGACCCCAGCCTGGTGATCGTCGATTTCGCCGAGAGCCGGGTGGCCGACCAGTCCGCGCTGCAGGCCATCGAGGCCGTCGCGGGCAAATACGAGGCCCTGGGCAAGCGGATCGAGCTGCGGCACCTCTCGCGCGACTGCCGCTGGCTGTTGAAGCGCTCGGGCCACCTGATCGTGCCGGCGGAGGACGACCCCGACTACGGCATCGCCGCGCATTACGGCGTGCGGACCGGGATCATCGGGGGGCATTGAGGGGGCTACGCCGTCCGGCACAGCCCGCGCTTCCTGCGCCCGAACAGCACCGAAGGTGCCGGGCGCGCGCCGGACCGGCCCCTTGGGCCGGCGCTCCTTGGGGTGGCGCGCTTAGTTCGCCTTTAGCCCTGACCTTGCTGGGATAAAGCGCCCAAGCTCAGAGGACAGAAGCGCCGCCTCCCGGTCCGGCGCGTGCCCTCCGTAGTGGCCGGTTGAGAGGGGCGAGGGGGCGGCTTCCGCGTAAGGTGAACCGCGCAGGCGGTTGCACAAAAGCCCTCGGGTCCACCCATCGCTCCTTGCGCCCGAATAGCACCGAAGGTGCCGGGCGCGCGCCGGACCGGCCCGATGGGCCGGCGCTCCTTG
>NZ_JBTOLZ010000037.1:0-3190 GCF_054552075.1 Roseivivax sp. | reverse complement strand
GGTTGGGTTTTGTGGTTGTGGGGGGGGGAAAGAGTTTGGGGTGGTTTTTTTTTTTTGGTTTTGTTTTTCTTTCTTTTTTTTTTTTTTTTTTTTGGGCCACTTCTCCTCTCCCCCCCCCCCCCCCCCCCCCGCCTCCGAGAGCGCTGCTCTCGGGCTCTCGGAGTATTTGAGGCCCGGTCAGGCCTGGGGGGTGGGGCTCTGGGGTGTTTGGGTGGCGCGCCGTGCCGGGGCTGGGTGTCTTTTGTGGGGGCAAGGCGCCGGGCGGGCATCGAGCCCGCCCGGCGCCTCCAAGAGCTCTGCTCTCGGGCTCTCGGAGTATTTTGGGCCCGGTCAGGCCTGGAGGGCGGGGGCTCTGGGGTGTTGGGGTGGCGCGCCGTTCCGGGTGGGGGCGTTTTGCGTGGAGTGCGCTGGGCGGTTTGCCGGTGGGCTCAGCGGGGCAGGTAGCTTTGCGCGATCTCGGCGAGGCGCTCGGCGGAGAGGATCGGCGGAACCAATGTGAGCACCTTTCCGGCGCTGTCGAGCAGGAAGATATGGCTGCCATGGGCATAGACCGGATGGCCGCCGGGGTCGTGGAAGAGCACCTCGGCCTCGACACCGAAGGCCTTGTAGACGGCGGCGAGTTCCTCGGGGCTGCCGGTCAGGCCGAGGAAATCCGGGTGGTGCCGGGTGAGCGGCGGGCCGATGGTCTCGACCCGGTCGCGCGCGGGATCGACGGTGATCATCACCGGGCGGGCGGTGAGGCCGTCTTCGGCGAGCGCCGTCACCGCGCCGCCCATGCGGGGCAGGGCGACCGAGCAGATCGCCTCGCAATTGGCATAGCCGAAGAAGAGGAGCTGCAGGTCGGCGCCCGGCGCGCGCTCGGTCCGGCGGGTGCCGGTCTGGTCGGTCAGGGCGAAAGGCCCGCCGAGGGCCAGCGGGAAAGGCGCGGGCGGGGTGGTGTCGCTGGCTGGAGGCGCGGTGGTAGTGGCCGGGATGGGTTCCGGCGTGTCGGTGGAGAAGCGTGCGTGTGCGGAGGCTTGCCGAAGTGCGGGGGTATGGGCCACAAATTGGGCGGTATTGTCGCCCCGGATGAGCCTGGGCGCGTCGGCCCACGCGGGCGCAGAGGCATTCGCCCACAACGGGCCGGGCAGCAGCGGCGCGGGCAGCGCCAGGAGCGCCGCGCAGCCAAACGCCCGCAGAGGAGCCGCGCGGCTCATTCCACCCCCAGCCAGCCCTTGACGAAGGCCTCCTCGGCCTCAGGGCCGAGGCCCAGCCAGCCCTCGGCCTCGATCTCGGCGGTCACGCGCGGGTCGCGGCGGAACCAGGGGCCTTCGCCCGCGGCCTCGGGGTTCTCCTCCGCCCAGGCGCGGGTGAAGCGGTTGGCGGGCATCCAGTCGCCCTCGGGCAGCGGGCGCAGCCGCTGCAGCTGGTAGATATGCGTGGCGCCAATCTCGGGGTTCTCGATCATCAGCCCGTCGACCTCGACCCGGGTGCCGCAGAAGGGCGCAAGCTCCAGCGCCGCCCCGGTAAAGAGCGGCTGGCCGTTCTTCAGGGGCAGGATCAGCGCGCCGTCGGCCTCGCGCAGAAGGGCGTATTGCCGCCCCGGCGCGCAGGCCGTCTCGCAGGCGCCCGAGAGGGTGCAGATCGGGTCGACCACCTCGGCCTCGAAGCGGGCCTTCTCCTCGCCGTAGAGGTTCCAGCTGGTGGCCTCGGAGCCTTCCGAGAAGTCCTGCGCCGCGGCGGCGAGGGGCAGGGCGGCAAGAGCCGCGAGCGGCATGGCAAAGGGCAGGGGGATTTGCATGGCCTAGTCCTCCAGCGCGTTGTCGGGGATCGCGAAGCCGGGCACCACGCCGTAATCCTCGTGGTTGAGGTTGGTGATGTCGGCGTCCGAGAGCACCTCTTCGACCAGGATGTAGTTCAGCCCGTCGCGGGCGTAGTGCAGCCCCTCGGCGCTGACGCTGTGCGAGGCGAGCCGCAGCGCGGTGTCGCCCCCGGCGAGCTGGTCGGTGCCGGGCAGTTTGAGGATCATGTAGACCTCGCCCTCGGGGGTCAGCAGGCCCACCGGGATGCCGCCCGCCGAACACCAGAGCGCGCAGGTGTGATGGGCCGAACCGACCACCGCCTCGGGCCCTCCCATGACGCCGGAGAAATAACACCAGGTGTCGATGATCTCGCCTTCGACGGTGATGCGCTGGCCTTCGCTGGCGGCCAGCGGCGGCGCGAGGCCGGCGGCCAGCCCGAGAGGGGCGAGCGCGCTGGCAAGCCTCCTCGTGCGCGGGGTTTTCATCGGGCTCGTGATGGATGGTCTCGGCATCGGCGCCTCCCGTCGCACGTGTCCTTCGCCCCCGAGACTAGCCGAGATCGTCCGTCACCGAGTTGACGTTCCCGTGCTTGCGCCGCGATGGGGCGGGCGCGCGGCTCCGATGAGGGCGCCCCCGCCCGCTTCCCGCCTTGCAAGCCACGGCATTTTTCCCGATAAGCCCAAGGGCAAGACCGGAGGTGTTCCCATGCGCGCACGCATCTATCAGCCCGCCAAGACCGCGATGTCCTCGGGCTGGGCCATGACAAAGCACTGGGTGCTGGAATTCGTGCCCGAGACCCCGCGGACCGTGGATCCGCTGATGGGCTGGACCTCGTCCGACGACACCCAGGCGCAGGTCCGCATCAGCTTCGAGACCCGCGAGGCGGCGGTCGAATACGCCCGCGACCACGGCATCGACGCCCAGGTCTTCGAGCCCAAGCGCCGCAAGCACAACGTCCGCCCGCGTGGCTACGCCGAGAACTTCGCGCACGACCGCCGCTCGACCTGGACGCACTGAGCGCACCTCTCGCCGCTTGCCCCGGCCCGCGCGCCCCGGCATAGAGGGCGCCGAGCGGTCCCTTAGCTCAACTGGATAGAGCAGCTGACTTCTAATCAGCAGGTTCGGGGTTCGAGTCCTCGAGGGATCGCCAGAATTTATAATTATATGCCAAGGGGGCATAAGAGTGCGCAAAGTCGCGGTTTTTCGTGCACACCCCTGTCAAGGAAATTCTCGATATTTCGCGAAAATTCCTGAAGTTCTCTTGTTTTTTGACCTGCTCCCCTGAAAAATCCGCGGTTTGAAGTTAGCCTGTTCTCCAAACGAGGAGACAGACGATGCGGAAAAGCCGTTTCAGCGAAGAGCAGATCATTGGCATCCTGAAGGAGCACCAGGCCGGCATAGGGGCCAAG
>NZ_JBTOLZ010000036.1:0-6062 GCF_054552075.1 Roseivivax sp. | reverse complement strand
CACTGACCACTGACCACTGACCACCCCAATCCGTCTCTCCGTCAAGGCGTGAAGCGACCCGGCAGTCCAAAGCGCCTCTTGCGCCCGAATAGCACCGAAGGTGCCGGGCGCGCGCCGGACCGGCCCCTTGGGCCGGCGCTCCTTGGAGTGGCGTGCTCAGATCGTCGCTAGCCCTGACCTTGTGGGGATAAAGCGCGCCGCTCGACAGTCGGCAGCGCCGGCCGCCGGTCCGGTGCGCGCCCTCTGGTGGGCTGGTTGAGAGGGGGTTGAGCGCCCGGCTTGTCTGCTGCGCACTCTTGGGATGATTGGCGAGGGGTGGTGGCGCCTCAGCGTGATCGGAGCGTTTGGCCAGAGGCGCTGGCGCCTCAGCGTGATTGGAGCGTTTGGCCGTAGGCGCTGGCGCCTCAGTGCGATTGGGGCGTTTGGCGGGGGGCACTGGCCCCTCAGCGTGATCGGGGCGTTTGGCCACAGGCGATGGCGCGCCTCAACAAGGTAGCGCCCGCGTCTACACCCAAGCCCCCAAGCCTCTCCGCCCTCACTCCGAGCGGATCACCCGGGCGAAGGCGTCGTAGAGCTGCCCGTTCGCGCAGAGGATCGCGCCGCTCTCGAGCGGGTCCTGGCCCTCGCGCACGCCGGAGACCAAAGCGCCGCCCTCGAGCGCCAGCAGCGAGCCCGCCGCCAGGTTCCAGACGTTCAGCTCGCGCTGCCAGAAGCCGTCGAACCGGCCCGCCGCCACATAGGCGAGGTTCAGCGAGGCCGCGCCCCAGTGTCGCACGCCGCCGCAGGCGGGCATCAGCTTGGCCAGGTCCTTCAGCGTCGCGGGCAGCGTGTGCTTGGCCGAGAAGGGCACGCCCGTGGCAAAGACCGCCTCGTGCATCCGCGCCCGGCCCGAGACCCGCATCCGCTTGTTGTCGTTGAGCCAGGCGCCGGCGCCCTTCTCGGTGTAGAAAAGCTCGTCCTTGGCGGCGTCATAGACCACGCCCGCGACGATCTTGCCCTTGTGCTCGAGCGCGATGGAGATCGCCCAATGCGGCAGCCCGTGCAGGAAGTTCGAGGCCCCGTCCAGCGGATCGACGATCCAGCGGCGGGTCGGATCCTCGCCCGGGGTCTCGGGCTCGCCCTTGGAGAGCCAGCCGTAGGTCGGCCGCGCCTCGGTCAGCTCGGCCTTGAGGATCTTCCCGGCCGCGACATCGGCGCGGTTGACGAAATCCGAGGCGCCGCGGGCGGAGGCCTGCAGGTTCTCGATCTCGCGGAAATCCTTCACCAGCGACCGCCCGGCTTTCCGCGCGGCCTTGATCATGATGTTGATGTTCGCGCTGCCCTGCATGTGCTCCGGCCTCGATGCTTCTGGTCAGGGCGGGCGTATACGCAAGGGGGCGCGGGATGTGAAGGGGCGCTACCGGCGCATCACGCCCTTTTCGCCGACCGGTGCGTAATAGCTGCCCTTGGCGCCCGCGTGACTGGCGCGATAGTGCCGCGCGCCGCCGGCGCGGTCGACGTAAGGGCCGGCATTGGCGACGCCGCAGCAGATCTCTCCGCCGATCTGCACCGGCGCGAGGCCCGCGGGGCAATAATTGGCCACATTCGGCACGGCGTTGTAACGGAAGTTGGAATTGGGGTCGTTGTGGGTGCCCTTGTAGGCATCGTCCCAGGCAAGCGCCGCCCCGCCCGAAAGGCAGAGCGCGGCCATGGCCAGCGCGGCGGTTCTGAAAAACATGGTGATAAGCCCCGGTTGCAAGAAATACACGCGGGAAGTGTTACGGCTGCAGGGCACTCCGTCAATTTTTATCGGGACTTGGCGGTAAACGCTGCCGCCCTGGTTGCGGCCCGGCGCGCCGCCCACCCGCAAATGAAAACGCCCGGCCGCGAGGCAACCGGGCGTCTTGTCCGATAGGTCAGAGACCCGATCAGAAGCGGTAGTTCAGCGAGACGTTTGCCGTGGTCGCGTCAACCTCGACGCCATCGTCGAACTCGTCAAATTCCTGGTAGACCACCTCGGTGCCGACGCTGACGTCTTCCTGCAGGAAGACCTCGTAGCCGAGACCGGCGAAGTAGCCGTTCGAGGAACCCGGATCGACCGCGTCTTCCTCGGTGGTGGCGCGAGCCCAGCCGCCGGTGGTGTAGAAGAGGTTCCGGCCGCTGTCGATGCCGAGACGGCCGCCGACGCGCAGGATGTTGTCGAGCTCGGCCGCGCCGTCGAGGTCGATGTTCGCCTCGTCGTACTGCAGGCCGACACCGCCGATCAGGTTGTTGCCGAGGCGCAGGTCGTAGTTGCCGCGCACACCGATGCTGCCGCCTTCTTCGTCGAAGTCACCGGGATCGCCGGACAGGTCGTTGTAGCCGAACTGCAGACCGACCGAGGGACCGGTGAAGTCATAGGCCGGTGCGGGCGCCGGGGCCGGAACCGGCGCGGCGGGTGCGGGCTCGGGCTGGGTCGGCTGCGGGCTGCCCGCGATGGCGGCGGTTGCGGTCGCGGCGACGAGCGCCGTGGCGGCGGTCATGGTCTTGAACATGTGTCTGCTCCGTGAGGTTATTCTTCACTTCCGACTGCCCCCGTTCGGGAGCGTCGCGACAGAAATGGGGATGATGCGGGCTTCGTTCCGTCACGCCCCGGTCACGAATTCTTGCCGTTGCAGAGAGACAACAGAGGCGGAAAACAGCCGACTTTCCGGTGCTTTATGAGCGGGGAGAGGCCGAAGGGCCGCCCCCTCTCAGGCCGCGAATCGCAGGGTGATCCAGACGCCCGCCCCCGCCGAGATGCCGGTCAGCGCCGCGCCCCAGAGCGTGTCGGCGGCCACCATCTGCCAGGACCAGTTCTTCATCACCGCCATGGAGGTGAACTCATAGGTGCCATAGGCCATGGCCCCGAGCACCGCGCCCTGCAGCGCCGCCCGCAAGGGATCGCCGTCGCGCAAGGCCGGTGCCGAGACCAGGAACAGGAGCCCCGCGACATAGGCCAGGTAGAAGCCCACGGCCGGCAGCATCATCGGGCTGTCGCGCATCATGTCCCCGAGGTGCCGCGAGAAGAGCGGCTTCATCACGCCGGTGAGCATGATCGCGTCCAGCACCAGGAAGATCAGGGCGGTGGAGATATAGAGGATCAGCATGGGGGCCTCGCGGATGAGAATGCGTTCCCCCGCAATCTAAGCCGGGCGCCGGGGTCGGCCACGGCGATCTGCGACGGGGCGTGCGTCGCGACGCCCCGTCAGGACTTCAGCCCCATAGACCCGTCAGCCCTTCAGCCCTTCAGCACACCCTGGAACTCGCGCCATTCGCCCTTGGACATGCCGCTTGCCTCCTGGGTGACCTCTTCGCCCGCCAGCATCCGGCGCAGGCAGTCGAGCGCCGTGGCCGAGAGGGTCGCCCCGCCCATGCGGTAGTCCTCGAAGGCGCGGTAGGCGAAGGGTACCCAGTCACGGACCATCTCGCCGATGGCATCGGCATAGACGCGGATCTCGTATTGCGCATGGGCGTCGGCGCGCAGCCGCAGGAAGTGCAGCAGGTTGTGCAGGTCCACCTTCCAGTACCACTGGGTGTAGATATTGGCGGGCAGGTTCATCCGCGCCAGTTCCCGCGCGAGGCCCTGCTGCCCCTCCTGCGAGATCATCTCTTCGTAGTGGTCGTAGGCGCGCATGGAATCGTCGCGCAGCCAGCGCAGGACCCGCTCGGCCTCCTCGCCCGAGAGCGCCTCGCCCCGGCCCTGGTTGTTGACCACCGACTGGGCGGCCAGCGCCTCGGGGGCGGGGATGTAGAACTCGCGGTCGAGGATCGAGTAGCGGGCGGAATATTCGTTCACATTGGCGGTGCGGTGGCGGATCCACTGGCGCGCCACGAAGACCGGCAGCTTCACGTGCAGCTTGATCTCGCACATCTCGAAGGGGGTCGAATGCCAGTGCCGCATCAGGTAGCGGATCAGCCCCTCGTCGTTGGAGACCGACTTGGTGCCACGACCGTAGCTGACCCGGGCGGCCTGGCAGATGGCGCTGTCGTCACCCATGTAGTCGACGACCCGCACGAAGCCGTGGTCGAGCACCGGACGCGCATGATAGAGGTGCTGCTCCATGCCCGGCACGGTGGCGCGCAGCGTGGGCCGGCTGTCCTGGCGGAGGGCGTCGATCTCGGCCTGTTGCTCGGCGCTGAGGGGCATGGCGGGGCTCCGGTTCTGAGGAATCGTTCTCACTATATCTTGCAGAGGCAGGCGATGAAAACCACCATATGAAGGTGGGTTTTTGCGATTTTGACGCGTGGCTCGGCGGCGGGGCCCCGATGCGGGGTGAGCGTGGGCCGCGTGCGGGCACGGTTCTGCGCGATTGTGATGGCCCGGGCGCCCGCTCCGGCTCGACAGGGGCGCGAAAGCCCCTACCCTGTCGCCAAGGCCGCGCTCCTGGCTGGCGCCCCCTTCCGCCGCGTGCGACAGGCGCGCCACGATCCGCAAGACAAACCCGCGACGACAACCCGAGACGACGACCAAAAAGACCGACCGAAAGAGGACAGCAATGTCGATCGAATACCTGCACACCATGGTCCGCGTGAAGGACCTGGAGACCTCCATCGCCTTCTACGAGCTCCTGGGCCTGAAAGAGCGCAACCGGATCGAGAACGAGAAGGGCCGCTTCACGCTGGTCTTCCTCTGCCCGCCGGGCCAGGAGGACGGCCACAACGACGTCGAGCTGACCTACAACTGGGACGGCGACGACGCGCTGCCCGACGACAGCCGCCATTTCGGCCACCTGGCCTACCGCGTCGATGACATCTACGCGCTCTGCCAAAAGCTTCACGACAACGGCGTGATCATCAACCGGCCGCCGCGCGACGGGCATATGGCCTTCGTCCGCTCGCCCGACAACATCTCGGTCGAGCTCCTGCAGAAGGGCGAGGCCAAGGAACCCCAGGAGCCCTGGGCCTCGATGGAGAACACCGGGCATTGGTGAGGCAGGGCTTCCTCGCCGCGGCCCTTTGGGCGGCCGCGGCGTTCGCGCCCGGGTCCGCCGCGGCGCAGGAGGCCGGCTGCCGGCTGGCCCTGGTGCTGGCGCTGGATGTCTCGAGCTCGGTCGACGACCGCGAGTACATCCTGCAACGCGATGGCGCGGCGGCGGCGCTGGATGATTCCGACATCCGCCGCGCGCTTCTGGCCGGGCCCGGGCATGTGGCGCTGGCGATCTACGAATGGAGCGGGCGGCGGCAGAACGCGCTGGTGCTCGACTGGATGGCGGTCCGCTCCGAGGCTGACATCGACCGTGCCGTGGCGACCCTGCGCGGCTTTCCCCGCAGCCAGACCCGCTTTCCGACCGCCATGGGTTATGCGCTCGGCTACGGCGCGACGCTGCTCGCCCGCGGGCCGGATTGCACGCGGCGGGTGATCGACGTCTCCGGCGACGGGATCACCAACGACGGCTTTGGGCCGGAGCTGGCCTACCAGCATTTCCCCTTCACCGGGGTGACGGTGAACGGGCTCGCGATCCTTGGGGCCGAGCCCATGGTGGCGGAATATTACATCCGCCAGGTCGCCCGCGGCCCCGGCGCTTTCGTGGAGCTCTCCGAGGGTTACGCCGGCTACCGCCGGGCGATGACCCGGAAGCTGTTCCGGGAGATCAACAACCTGGTGGTCGGGGAAACGCGACGGGTGCCGCATCCGCCGCTGGTGCCGCGGGGGTAGAGGGGCGCAGTGCTATGGGTGAATGGTGCGGCTGGGTAGGTGAATGGTCCGGCTCGGAAGAGCGGCGCGGTGCGTGCGAGGTGCCGCGGGGTCGATCCCGAGCGTACAGGGTGCCGCGTCCAATAGCAGGGCTCAGCTCCCAACCGGCCGAGCCAAGCGCTCATGCTGCAGCCCCATTTTGCGAGACCAGACGCGCGCCTCGGACAGCAGAGGCCGAGAAACAGAGAGCCGTTTCCTCCTTCAGCGCGAAGACTACGGACACCTACCACCCCTCGGCCAAGCGAAGGCAAAGGGCGCGCGCCGGACCGGGGGCCGGCGCTACTGACATCAGGGCTATGCGCTTTATGGCAGCAAGGTCATTGCTCGCTGTGAGCTAAGCACGCCACCCCAAGGAGCGCCGGCCCAT
>NZ_JBTOLZ010000035.1:0-14604 GCF_054552075.1 Roseivivax sp. | reverse complement strand
CGTGACCGGCACCGTGACCCTTCCCGAGGGCACCGAGATGGTCATGCCGGGCGACAACCTGAAGTTCGACGTCGAGCTGATCGCGCCGATCGCCATGGAAGACGGCCTCCGCTTCGCGATCCGCGAAGGCGGCCGCACCGTCGGCTCGGGCGTCGTCTCGAAGATCGTCGAGTGATGCGTCTCACCGCCCGGCGCTGAGCCGCCGGGCGAAGGGACTTGGGGCCGCGCGAGGGTATCTCGCGCGGCCCTTTTCTTTTGCGCTGGGCTGTCTACCCGCGCCGCCCCCTCGGACAGCAAAAAGGCCGGCCCCCGAGGGGACCGGCCTTCCTTGCGTCTCAGCGCGGGAGATTACTGGTATTGGCCCACCAGGTTCTCCACCAGCGCGCGCTTCTCGGAGATGCTGTCGCCGCCGTGGATCACGTTCAGGACGGAGGCCGCTTCGGCGTCGGTCAGGGCCGAGGCGTCGACATTGGCGAAGGTTTCGATCTGGGCGATCTGCCCATCGGTCGCGGCCAGGGCGGCGGAGCCGGTGGCGGTTGCAAGGACGAGGGCGGCGAGGGTGGTTGCGGTTTTCATGACAAAGCTCCTTTGGAGGAATGGGAATTCAGGGAGGGAAGGGGAGAGGGCCCGCGGGGCGCCGCCTTGGGAGAGGAGCGGCGCCCGCGCGGAGCGGGGGGATTACTGGTACTTGCCGACCAGGTTCTCCACCAGCGCGCGCTTCTCGGAGATGCTGTCGCCGCCGTGGATCACGTTCAGGACGGAGGCCGCTTCGGCATCGGTCAGGGCCGAGGCGTCGACATTGGCGAAGTTTTCGATCTGGGCGATCTGCCCGTCGGTCGCGGCCAGGGCGGCGGAGCCGGTGGCGGTGGCGAGGACGAGGGCGGCGAGGGTGGTTGCGGTTTTCATGACAAAGCTCCTTTGGAGGAATGGGAATTCAGGGAGGGAAGGGGAGAGAGCCCGCGGGGCGCCGCCTTGGGAGAGGAGCGGCGCCCGCGCGGAGCGGGAGGATTACTGGTATTGGCCCACCAGGTTCTCCACCAGCGCACGCTTCTCGGAGATGCTGTCGCCGCCGTGGATCACGTTCAGGACGGAGGCCGCTTCGGCGTCGGTCAGGGCCGAGGCGTCGACATTGGCGAAGGTCTCGATCTGGGCGATCTGCCCGTCGGTCGCGGCCAGGGCGGCGGAGCCGGTGGCGGTGGCGAGGACGAGGGCGGCAAAGGTGGTTGCGGTTTTCATGGTCTGTCTCCTTGATTCGGTGTGAGGGTCTTTTGGGGAAGCTCCGGGCGCCGGGCCGCGGGGCGCGGCGCGCCGGAACGAGGGGTCAGCGGTACTGGCCGACCAGGTTCTGCACGAGCGAGCGCTTCTCGGAGATGCTGTCGCCGCCGTGGATGACGTTCAGCAGCGAGTTCACTTCGGCGTCGCTCAGGCCCGAGATGTCGACATTGGCGAAGCTCTCGATCTGGGCGACCTGCGCGTCGGAAGCGGCGAAGGCGGCCGAGCCGGTGGCGGCGGCGAGAACGAGGGCGGCGAAGGTGGTTGCGGTCTTCATGGTCTAGCTCCTTTTGGATCTGCCCGGGGGCGGCGCTGTGCCGCGAGGGCCTTGGTTGGGTCGAACGTTTCCGTCCGGTGCTCAGGACTTGGGGAGCGCCCGGGACCTCTGCCAATCACGGAAATCCTCGCGCCGGCTCACAGAGATGTGCCCTTGAAAAACGGCGGCGGATTCCGTTGCGCGGGGTCCGTGAAAAGCATTTTAAATCAAGTGGTTATACGCGGGATTTTGCCGGGGATCGGCCGGGGTCCGCCGCGCGATCGGGCGGCGGAGCGCAAAATGGTGGCGCTCACAGAATCTGTTCATCTGCGCACTGAAACACAGCTCACGACCCTGCTCCTGCGCGCTCACGCAGTCCGGCGCCGCAGCGCCCCGGGCGTGACGGATTGAAACGAAATCGGGCGGAAAGTTTGGCCGCCGGGGGCCGAATAGAGGCTTGAAACCCCGCCGCGCCGAGGGTATCCGGGGCCTCGTGATAGGGGTATAGCTCAGTTGGTAGAGCGACGGTCTCCAAAACCGTAGGTCGCGGGTTCGAGCCCTGCTGCCCCTGCCACTTTCCAGACAGTTTGATCGGCAGCGCCTGCGTGCGGGTGGGCGTCGGGGGCGTGGTTGTGCGTGGCGCAGGGCCCGGGGGCGCGTGTCGCAGGGTGCCGAGTGGGCGTGCTGCGTCGGTGTGGAGTGTGAGGCGGCACGGGGTGTGACCCGGCGCGGCAGTGCGGAGTGTGATGCGGCGGGCCTGTTTGCCGAGCGCCGATTTCATCCGTGCGCTGGCGCTGGGATAGCCGGTCCACGCGATGCCTCGCGCCGCGCCCGACCCACCATCCCCACCGACTGCGCCCCGAACACGAAAAAGGGCCCGCGCACTGGCGGGCCCTCTTCGTCGCGCGCGGGGGTGGAACCCCGCGCGGCGCTCTGTCGGTCGCTTACATCAGCAGGCCGGAGAGCTTGGCTTCGATGTCGCCGCGCATCTCGTTGCTGTTGATGATCGCCAGCGCCGAGGCAACTTCCTCGTTGCTGAGCGTCGTCACATCCACCTCGGGGGCGTACTGGTTGATCAGCGCCGCTTCACCGCGAGTGGCGTCATTGGCGTCGCTCATCGGGGTGTCGTCCTCGATCAGCAGCGCCTCGATGCGGGTCGCCTTGTCGCCGTCGTTCATCTGACTCTGGGCGGCCACGAGCGCCGCGTCGACGCGGGCCTGCGGCAGCATGGTGTAGTCGACGCCGTCGACATAGCCGTCGAGGATCGCGACCTCGGCTTCGGTCAGCATGGCCGAGCCGGACACTTCGCCTTCGCCATAGAGGGCGGTGAGCTGGCCGGTGATCTCCGAGCGGCTCTCGTTCGAGCGGATGACATTCATGGCGGTGGCCACTTCGGCGTCGCTCCAGGCCGAGATGTCGGCGTTCGGCAGATAGGTCTCGATCTGCGCGCGCTCGGCTTCGGTCGCGGCAAAGGCCGGTGCGGCCACGGCAAAGGTGAGGGCGGTTGCGGTCAGAATGCGTTTCATAACTGAACTCCTTTCGGTCCCGTTCTCTGTCTGTCGAACCCGCCGGGATGCGGCGGGCGGCGCGGTCATTCCTGCGCCGGTCTGGACAATGAACGGCGAGATGCGGGCGACGTTCCCCGGCCTCGCGAAAACCGGAGCGAATCTCACGTCGCCTTGAGGGTGCCTTGATCGCCGCGGCGTGGCACACACGCGGGCGCGTTCTTCTTAGATACGCGCGAGGCGGGGGAGGGGTGCAGTGTAAGAGAGGCGGGGGAGGGGGGGTGGTGTAATTGGTCGTGGAGGAAGATGCGCTGGTTGGTGGCGTGGAGTGGCGGGGTGGCAAAGCGGCTGAGTGGCCCGCGGTTGGAGGCAGGGGCTAGGTGGCTGGCGGTTGGGCGGGCAGCGGCTGGGCGGCTGGCGCGGCACCTCTATGCTGCGCGCTCCGCCCTCAAGCCTGACTCCGCGGCCGCGCATCGTTCCTCCCTCACGTTTCCGACCCCACCATCCGTCCCTGTGCCGTCGCGCCACTTGCGCCCGAATAGCATCGAAGATGCCGGGCGCGCGCCGGACCGGCCCGATGGGCCGGCGCTCTTGGGAGTGGCGTGCTTAGATCGCCCCTAGCCCTGACCTTGCCTGGATAAAGTGCACAGCTCGCAGGTCGGCAGCGCCGGCCCCCGGTCCGGCGCGCGCCCTCTGTTGCGTGGGTTTTGAGCGGGCAGGGGTTGTTTGGAGAGGTCGGCTGTCTGCGCAGGTGGTCCGCTCGTTTCTAAGCAGTCGCCCTCGTCGTTCAGGTGATGCTCAGCTCCGTCGAGGTCTCTCCCCGATCTGGGAGAGTTTTGCGCCTCTTGCGCCCGAATAGCACCGCAGGTGCCGGGCGCGCGCCGGACCGGCGCCTTGGGCCGGCGCTCTTGGGAGTGGTGTGCTTAGTTCGTCTCTCGTCCTGACCTTGTTGGGATAAAGTGCGTCGCTCTGAGGGCAGCAGCGCCGGCCCCCGGTCCGGCGCGCGCCCTCTGTCGGGCCTGTGGTGAGCGGTGGCAATAGCGGTGTGCATTGGCGTGGACCGGGGGCAGCGTGTTGGGGCAGGGCATGGAGGCGCGGCTCTTCGCTGGGCCGGGTTTGGGCATGACCCCCGCCATATGCCATCTGTCCGGTCGGACCGCCGTGCCGCAAACAAACCGACGCGCCCGCCTCTCAATCCCCCGCCAACACCCCCTCCCAAACCCCCTCCATCCCCCGCCTCCCACCGGAAGCGCTTGAAGTCGGGGCCCGGAGGCCGTATCTGCGGCGCGAAGCGCGAGAAAGAGGTCCGTCATGGCCAAGACCAATCCGATGCAGTTCGTCCAGCAGGTCCGTGCCGAGGTCAGCAAGGTTGTCTGGCCCACCCGGCGCGAGGTGCTGCTGACGACCGTCATGGTCTTCATCATGGCGACCCTGACGGCGATCTTCTTCGCCCTCGTCGACCTCGGCATCCGCAGCGGTCTGCAGGGCATCCTGAGCGTCTTCGGCGGCTGAACCGGCCCCGGCGAGACCGCTCTTGAAATCGGTCGAGCGGACTTGTAGTGGGTGCGCACTTCCGGGATGGGCGTGCAATGAGTCGCGTTGCACGCCGCTTTTCTATTCAGACACCCCGATCTGACGGGAACGAGATGAGGACAGAGCCTGATGGCGAAACGGTGGTATTCGGTTAGCGTTCTCTCGAATTTCGAGAAGAAGGTCGCCGAACAGATCCGGACAGCGGTGGCCGAGCAGGGTCTCGAGGACCGGATCGAAGAGGTCCTGGTGCCGACCGAAGAGGTCATCGAGGTGCGCCGTGGCAAGAAGGTCAACACCGAGCGCCGCTTCATGCCGGGCTACGTGCTGGTGCGCATGGAGATGTCCGACCAGGGCTATCACCTCATCAACTCGATCAACCGGGTGACCGGCTTTCTCGGCCCGCAGGGCCGGCCGATGCCGATGCGCGACGCCGAGGTCGAGGCGATCCTCGGCCGCGTCCAGGAAGGCGAGGAAGCGCCGCGCACGCTGATCCACTTCGAGGTCGGCGAGAAGGTCAAGGTCAACGACGGCCCCTTCGAGGACTTCGACGGCATGGTCGAGGGCGTGGACGAAGAGAACCAGCGCCTGCGCGTTTCGGTCTCGATCTTCGGCCGCGAGACCCCGGTCGAGCTGGAGTTCACCCAGGTGACCAAGCAGGGCTGAGGCCCGAAGCGACCCTCGGGGCCTGCCCGGTGCGGCGGGCCTCGGTCCTGGCGGCTCGGCCGTCATCCCCCAGCCCCAATGGCATGATCGCGGGCGCGCCCTGGCCGTATGGCCTCTGAGAGAGAGCCCGCAGGCATCCATGACCCCGGGCCGCGCGCTCGAAGCCCCTCTCCCAGATCAAGGCTTGCCGAATCCCGGACAGGGGTGTATCCGCGCGACCTGTCCCGGACCCCGGGACGGCTTCCGTTGTGGGAGGCGAGGGCGGCGCGCCGTCCGGACCAGACCACACAACATCAGTGCCGAGGGACGCGTCCCGCGGCAGTTGGAACAAAGGAGACGCCAAATGGCCAAGAAGCTTGCTGGCACGATGAAGCTGCAGATCCCTGCAGGCCAGGCAAACCCGAGCCCGCCGGTCGGCCCCGCGCTCGGTCAGCGTGGCATCAACATCATGGAATTCTGCAAGGCGTTCAACGCCAAGACGCAGGAGATGGAGCAGGGCGCCCCCTGCCCGACGCTGATCACCTACTACCAGGACAAGTCCTTCACGATGGAAATCAAGACGCCGCCGGCGTCTTATTACCTGAAGAAGGCCGCGGGCCTGAAGCCGGTCGGCAAGCGCAACCGTCCCCGCGGCGCCGAGAAGCCCGGTCGCGAGACCGTGGCGACCGTCACCCGCAAGCAGGTGCGCGAGATCGCCGAAGCCAAGATGCGCGACCTCTCGGCAACCGATGTCGAAAGCGCAATGAAAATCGTTCTGGGCTCGGCGAAGTCCATGGGTATCGAGGTGAAGTGAACATGGCAAAGCTCGGAAAACGCACCCGCGCCGCGCGTGAGGCCTTCGCCGGCAAGGAAAACCTGACCGTCGAGGAAGCCGTCTCGCTGATCAAGGCGAACGCCAAGACGAAGTTCGACCAGACGCTCGAGATCGCGATGAACCTCGGCGTCGACCCGCGCCACGCCGACCAGATGGTCCGCGGCGTCGTCGGCCTGCCGAACGGCACCGGCAAGACCGTGCGCGTGGCCGTCTTCGCCCGTGGCGCCAAGGCCGACGAGGCCAAGGAAGCCGGCGCGGATATCGTCGGCGCGGAAGACCTGATGGAGACCATCCAGAACGGCACCATCGAGTTCGATCGCTGCATCGCGACCCCGGACATGATGCCCGTCGTCGGCCGCCTGGGTAAGATCCTCGGCCCGCGCAACCTGATGCCGAACCCCAAGGTCGGCACCGTGACCATGGACGTCAAGGAAGCCATCGAGGCGGCCAAGGGCGGCCAGGTCCAGTTCAAGGCCGAGAAGGCCGGCGTCGTGCACGCGGGCGTGGGCAAGGTCTCCTTCGACGAGGCCAAGCTGGTGGAGAACGTGCGCGCCTTCGTGGACGCGGTCTCCAAGGCCAAGCCGGCCGGCGCCAAGGGCACCTACATGAAGAAGGTGTTCCTGTCCTCGACCATGGGCCCCGGCGTGACCGTGGACATCTCGAACGCCACCGGCAACTGAGCCTGCGGGTTCGTCAGGATAGAGATGAGGCGGGCGGTCTTTCGGGGCCGCCCGTTTTCTTTTGTGTCGGGGGAGGGGGGCTTTGGGCGTGTCGAGCGGTGTCGCGGGAGGCGGGGCGACTGGGGCGCATTGGAAGCTCGCGGCGGGGCTCCACGCACCCTGTTTCGTGGATCGGTGAGGGCGTGGGGAATTGGCGCGCCGCGGAAAGCGGATCAGGCGCCTGGCTCTCCACGCCCACTCTCACCCGCGCCTATCTTGCGCCCGAACAGCACCGAAGGTGCCGGGCGCGCGCCGGACCGGCCCCTCGGGCCGGCGCTCCTTGGGGTGGTGCGCCTAACTCACCCCTAGCCCTGACCTTGTTGGGATAAAGCGCTCTGCTCAGAGGTCAGTAGCGCCGGCCCCCGGCCCGGCGCGCGCCCTCTGTCGAGCTGGTGGAGAGGGTGGTGGGGCGGCACAAGGCGACAGCGCGTTGATCAAACCTCTCAGTTGGACGCCACGCTGGCGCCAAAGCGCCCGCTTGCGTCCGAAGAGCAAAAAAAGATGCAGCGCCAAGAACCCCGGGCGCCCCCTTGCGACCGAACAGCACCGAAGGTGCCGGGCGCGCGCCGGACCGGCCCCTTGGGCCGGCGCTCCTTGGGGTGGCGTGCTTAGATCGCCGCTAGTCCTGACCTTGTTGGGATAAAGCGCCTCGCTTAGAGGTCGGCAGCGCCGGCCCCCGGTCCGGCGCGCGCCCTCTGGAGGGAGGTTTGGCGATGGGGGAAGGGGCTCTTTGTGAGGGTGGGGGCCTCGGTCACTGGCGCTTGGCGGTCTTCGGAGAAAAGCGTGACGGGGTGAGCTGGTCTCGGCGGCTCTTGCTGTCCGGGTGACACTGGTCGTGGCCGGTGCGCTCCGATCGGCACTCGGTCTCCGAGACCACATCCTCACCCCCACACCTCAGTCCACAGCCCGCCCCACGCCGCCCCCAACCCCAACCCTCCGCCGACAGCCCCCCAAACCCCACCTCTTGACCGCTCCGCCCCCGCAGGGCAGACTTTGCGGGCTTCCCCGAGGTCGGTCGCGGTTTTCCGCCATCGGCCCCTTGGCAATTTTCCGGAAATTCACTACACGCAGGGTTCGAGGGCGCCTGTGCGATTCGCGGGAGCCCTCGTTTCGTCCGAGACGGTGGGTCGGCCCTGTGCCGGTAAATCCTGCCTGAGACGGGAAGAGCATTTCGATCCTGCGCTTCGCGAAGCGTCGGATCAGCGATTGCGACACCCCGTTCGGACCTGACCGCCGGACCTTTCGAGGTCCAGCAAAAAGAGCCGGAGGGGAAACCCTCCATGAATTGGAGTGAAACTGTGGATAGAGCCCAGAAAGAGAAAGTGGTCGAGGAACTCGGCCAGATCTTCGAAAGCTCTGGCGTTGTGGTGGTTGCCCACTACGAAGGTCTCACGGTTGCCCAGATGCAGGATCTCCGGGGTCGCGCGCGCGATGCCGGTGCTTCCGTCCGCGTCGCCAAGAACCGGCTCGCAAAGATCGCTCTCGAGGGCAAGCAGTGCGAAAGCATCACGCAATACCTCGAGGGCATGACGGTCCTCACCTATTCCGAAGACCCCGTGGCAGCCGCCAAGGTGGTCGAGGATTTCGCCAAGGATAATGCCAAGCTGCAGATCCTCGGCGGTGCCATGGGTGGCGACCATCTGGACCGGGCCGGTGTCGAAGCCGTGTCGAAGATGCCCTCGCGCGACGAGCTTATCGCTCAGATCGCGAGCTGCATCGGGGCACCCGCTTCGAACATCGCCGGTGCGATCGGCGCGCCTGCTTCGAACATCGCTTCCATCCTTTCCACGATCGAGGAAAAGGCCGAAGCGGCTTAAGGCATCCATGCAGATCATCGTGGGGTTGCAAACCGCACGTTGGGACACATCTAGTTACGGAAAGAAGTCACAATGGCTGATCTGAAGAAACTCGCAGAAGAAATCGTCAACCTGACGCTTCTCGAAGCCCAGGAACTCAAGACCATCCTCAAGGATGAATACGACATCGAGCCCGCCTCCGGCGGTGCCGTGATGGTCGCAGGCGGCGCCGGTGGCGACGCAGGCGGCGCGGCTGCCGAAGAGCAGACCGAATTCGACGTCATCCTGAAGTCGGCCGGCGCATCCAAGATCAACGTGATCAAGGAAGTCCGCGGCATCACCGGCCTTGGCCTCAAGGAAGCCAAGGAACTGGTCGAAGCCGGCGGCAAAGCCGTCAAGGAGCAGGTCTCCAAGGACGAAGCCGAAGAGATCAAGAAGAAGCTCGAAGACGCAGGCGCGGAAATCGAGCTCAAGTAATCCGGCGCGGAGGCGGTTCGCGCCGCTTCCGACCGCGACACGCTTTCGGCTGGATCCGGAGAAATCCGGGTCCAGCCAAGCCTGTCTCAGAGAGGCCCCTCGGTGAGCCGGGGCTTTTCTCAGGCAAGGCTTCTTCGATCGGGAGGCTTCTGGTGGGACAGGGGCCGGGAATGGATCGAAGCTTTCCTTCTCGGTTGAGCGCGCGCCCGGAGCCCGACGGGCCCGCGCTCGGAAGAGACACTGAAAGGTGACAAGCGACCATGGCGCAATCCTTCCTTGGCCAGAAACGTCTTCGCAAATATTACGGCAAGATCCGCGAAGTGCAGGAGATGCCGAACCTGATCGAGGTCCAGAAGCGGTCCTACGATCTGTTCCTGAAATCCGGCGACCAGCCTGCCCCCGTCGACGGCGAGGGCATCAAGGGCGTGTTCCAGTCGGTCTTCCCGATCAAGGACTTCAACGAGACCGCGGTGCTCGAGTTCGTCGACTACGAGCTCGAGAAGCCGAAGTACGACGTCGACGAATGCCAGCAGCGCGACATGACCTATTCGGCCCCGCTGAAGGTCACCCTGCGGCTGATCGTCTTCGATGTCGACGAGGACACGGGCGCCAAGTCGGTCAAGGACATCAAGGAGCAGGACGTCTTCATGGGCGACATGCCCCTGATGACGCCCAACGGCACCTTCATCGTCAACGGCACCGAGCGGGTGATCGTCTCCCAGATGCACCGCTCGCCGGGCGTCTTCTTCGACCATGACAAGGGCAAGACGCATTCCTCGGGCAAGCTGCTGTTCGCCTGCCGCATCATTCCCTACCGCGGCTCCTGGCTGGACTTCGAGTTCGACGCCAAGGACATCGTCTTCGCGCGCATCGACCGCCGCCGGAAGCTTCCCGTGACCACGCTCCTCTACGCGCTTGGTCTCGACCAGGAAGCGATCATGGACGCCTATTACAACACGGTCGACTTCAGCCTCGACAAGGGCAAGGGCTGGGTCACCAAGTTCTTCCCCGACCGGGTGCGCGGCACGCGGCCGACCTATGACCTCGTGGACGCGGGCACCGGCGAGGTGATCGCCGAGGCGGGCAAGAAGGTCACGCCGCGCGCGGTCAAGAAGCTCAAGGACGAGGGCAAGGTCGAGAACCTGCTGGTGCCCTTCGACCATATCGTCGGCAAGTTCGTCGCCAAGGACATCATCAACGAGGAAACCGGCGCGATATACGTCGAGGCCGGCGACGAGCTGACCTGGACCGTCGACAAGGACGGCGAAGTGACCGGCGGCACCCTCAAGGAGCTGATGGATGCCGGCGTGACCGAGATCCCGGTCCTCGACATCGACAACATCAACGTGGGTCCGTACATGCGGAACACCATGGCGCAGGACAAGAACATGAACCGCGAAAGCGCGCTCATGGACATCTACCGCGTCATGCGTCCGGGCGAGCCGCCCACGGTCGAGGCCGCCTCGGCGCTCTTCGACACGCTGTTCTTCGACGGCGAGCGTTATGATCTCTCGGCCGTCGGCCGGGTGAAGATGAACATGCGTCTCGCGCTCGAGAAGCCCGACACCCAGCGCACGCTAGACCGCGAGGACATCGTCGCCTGCATCAAGGCGCTGGTGGAGCTGCGCGACGGCAAGGGCGAGGTCGACGACATCGACCACCTCGGCAACCGCCGGGTGCGCTCGGTCGGCGAGCTGATGGAGAACCAGTACCGCGTGGGTCTCTTGCGCATGGAGCGCGCCATCAAGGAGCGCATGTCCTCGGTCGAGATCGACACGGTCATGCCGCAGGACCTGATCAACGCCAAGCCCGCCGCCGCCGCGGTGCGCGAGTTCTTCGGCTCCTCGCAGCTGTCGCAGTTCATGGACCAGACCAACCCGCTGTCGGAAGTGACGCACAAGCGCCGCCTCTCGGCCCTCGGGCCCGGCGGTCTGACCCGCGAGCGTGCCGGCTTCGAGGTCCGCGACGTGCATCCGACGCACTACGGCCGGATGTGCCCGATCGAGACGCCGGAAGGTCCGAACATCGGCCTGATCAACTCGCTCGCCACCTTCGCGCGGGTGAACAAATACGGCTTCATCGAGACCCCCTACCGCGTGGTCAACGAAGGGCAGGTGACGGACGAGGTCCGCTACATGTCCGCCACCGAGGAGATGCGCCACACCATCGCGCAGGCCAACGCCGTGCTCGACGAGAGCGGCAAGTTCGTCAACGAGCTGGTCAACACCCGCCAGGCGGGCGACTACACGCTGGCGCCCTCGGGTGACGTCGACCTGATCGACGTCTCGCCGAAGCAGCTGGTCTCGGTCGCGGCCTCGCTGATCCCGTTCCTCGAGAACGACGACGCGAACCGCGCGCTGATGGGCTCGAACATGCAGCGGCAGGCCGTGCCGACGCTGCGCTCCGAGGCGCCGCTGGTCGGCACCGGCATCGAGGGCATCGTCGCCCGCGACTCCGGTGCGGCGATCATGGCCCGCCGCGGCGGCGTGATCGACCAGGTCGACGCCATGCGCATCGTGGTCCGCGCGACGGAAGACCTCGAGCCCGGCGACCCGGGCGTCGACATCTACCGCCTGCGCAAGTTCCAGCGCTCGAACCAGAACACCTGCATCAACCAGCGCCCCCAGGTGACGGTGGGCCAGCAGGTCGAGAAGGGCGAAGTGATCGCCGACGGTCCCTCCACCGACATGGGGGAACTGGCGCTCGGCAAGAACGTCATCGTCGCCTTCATGCCCTGGAACGGCTACAACTACGAGGACTCGATCCTGATCTCCGAGCGCATCGCGCAGGACGACGTGTTCACCTCCGTGCACATCGAGGAATTCGAAGTGGCGGCGCGCGACACCAAGCTCGGGCCGGAAGAGATCACCCGCGACATCCCCAACGTCGGCGAGGAGGCGCTCCGCAACCTCGACGAGGCGGGCATCGTCTACATCGGCGCCGACGTGGAGCCGGGCGACATTCTCGTGGGTAAGATCACGCCGAAGGGCGAAAGCCCGATGACGCCGGAGGAGAAACTGCTCCGCGCCATCTTCGGCGAGAAGGCCTCGGACGTGCGCGACACCTCGCTGCGCGTGAAGCCGGGCGACTACGGCACCGTCGTGGAGGTCCGCGTCTTCAATCGTCACGGCGTCGAGAAGGACGAGCGCGCGCTGCAGATCGAGCGCGAAGAGATCGAACAGCTGGCGCGCGACCGCGACGACGAGCTGGCGATCCTCGACCGCAACATCTACGCGCGTCTCAAGACCATGATCCTCGGCAAGACCGCGGTGAAGGGTCCCAAGGGCGTGAAGGCCAACTCCGAGATCACCGAGGAGCTGCTGGACAGCCTGACCCGCGGTCAGTGGTGGCAGCTCGCGCTCGGCGAGGAAGAGGACGCCAAGCACGTCGAGGCCCTGAACGAGCAGTACGAGGCGCAGAAGCGCGCGCTCGACGCCCGCTTCGACGACAAGGTCGAAAAGGTGCGCCGGGGCGACGACCTGCCGCCGGGCGTGATGAAGATGGTCAAGGTCTTCGTCGCGGTGAAGCGCAAGCTGCAGCCGGGCGACAAGATGGCCGGCCGTCACGGCAACAAGGGCGTGATCTCGCGCGTGGTGCCGATCGAGGACATGCCGTTCCTCGGCGATGGCACGCCGGTCGACTTCTGCCTCAACCCGCTCGGCGTGCCGAGCCGGATGAACGTCGGTCAGATCCTCGAGACCCACATGGGCTGGGCCGCGCGCGGCCTCGGCATCAAGGTCGACGAGGCGCTGCAGGACTACCGCCGTTCGGGCGACCTGACGCCGGTCCGCGAAGCCATGCACAACGCCTATGGCGATGATGTCTACGACGAGGGCATCAAGGACATGGACGAGCAGCGCCTGCTCGAGGCGGCCGCCAATGTGACCCGCGGTGTGCCGATCGCCACCCCGGTCTTCGACGGTGCGAAAGAGCCCGACGTCAACGACGCGCTGACCCGCGCGGGCTTTGACGAGAGCGGCCAGTCGATCCTCTTCGACGGGCGCACGGGCGAGCAGTTCGCACGGCCGGTGACCGTCGGCGTGAAGTACCTGCTGAAGCTGCACCACCTGGTGGACGACAAGATCCACGCGCGCTCGACCGGCCCCTACAGCCTGGTCACGCAGCAGCCGCTCGGCGGCAAGGCGCAGTTCGGCGGTCAGCGCTTCGGCGAGATGGAGGTCTGGGCCCTGGAAGCCTACGGCGCGGCCTACACCCTGCAGGAGATGCTGACGGTGAAGTCCGACGACGTGGCAGGCCGGACCAAGGTCTACGAGTCGATCGTCAAGGGCGAGGACAACTTCGAGGCCGGCGTGCCGGAATCGTTCAACGTGCTCGTCAAGGAGGTCCGGGGTCTGGGCCTCAACATGGAACTCCTGGATGCGGAGGAAGACGAGGAGTGACGCGCTCCCCCGGCGCGGGGCCCCTGGCCCCGCCCCGGTTTCCGCGCGGAAACCGGTTGGAATTTCACGAAAATTCCCGCCGCTCCTCCCCCCGCACCCTCTGAACTTTGAGGATTTGAGATGAACCAGGAAATCACCAACAACCCGTTCAACCCGCTGACCCCGCAAAAGGCCTTTGACGAGATCAAGGTGTCGCTCGCGTCGCCCGAACGGATTCTCAGCTGGTCCTTCGGCGAGATCAAGAAGCCCGAGACGATCAACTACCGCACGTTCAAGCCCGAGCGTGACGGGTTGTTCTGCGCGCGCATCTTCGGCCCGATCAAGGACTACGAGTGCCTCTGCGGCAAGTACAAGCGCATGAAGTATCGTGGCGTCGTCTGCGAGAAATGCGGCGTCGAGGTCACCCTCCAGAAGGTGCGCCGCGAGCGCATGGGCCACATCGAGCTGGCCGCGCCCTGCGCCCACATCTGGTTCCTGAAGTCGCTGCCCTCGCGCATCGGCCTGATGCTGGACATGACCCTGCGCGACCTCGAGCGGATTCTCTACTTCGAGAACTACGTCGTGATCGAGCCGGGCCTGACCGACCTGACCTACGGCCAACTGATGACCGAGGACGAGTTCCTCGACGCGCAGGACCAGTACGGCATGGACGCCTTCACCGCCAACATCGGCGCCGAGGCGATCCGCGAGATGCTGTCGCAGATCGACCTCGAGGCCGAGGCCGAGCAGCTGCGCGAGGAGCTGAAGGAAGCCACCGGCGAGCTGAAGCCCAAGAAGATCATCAAGCGTCTGAAAGTGGTCGAGAACTTCCTCGAGAGCGGCAACCGCCCCGAGTGGATGATCATGACCGTGATTCCGGTCATTCCGCCGGAACTGCGCCCGCTGGTGCCGCTGGACGGCGGCCGCTTCGCGACCTCGGACCTGAACGACCTCTATCGCCGGGTGATCAACCGCAACAACCGCCTCAAGCGCCTGATCGAACTGCGCGCGCCGGACATCATCGTCCGCAACGAGAAGCGGATGCTGCAGGAATCCGTCGACGCCCTGTTCGACAACGGCCGCCGCGGCCGGGTCATCACCGGCGCCAACAAGCGCCCGCTGAAGTCGCTCTCGGACATGCTCAAGGGCAAGCAGGGCCGGTTCCGTCAGAACCTGCTCGGCAAGCGCGT
>NZ_JBTOLZ010000034.1:0-16190 GCF_054552075.1 Roseivivax sp. | reverse complement strand
GGCGCACCGACTATAATCACCACCGCCCCCACACGAGCCTCGACGGGCTCACCCCGTGGGAATATCACCAACGGTCGAAAGGGGACCAAAACCTGAACAGAGCGAACTAAAGAACGCGGACTCTACGGGGAGCAGGTCACGGAAGACGGAAGACGGAAGACGGAAGACCGAAGCCTGCGGTCTTATGTCGATAGCCTGCCGAGCGCCCAGTGCCCTTGGACTTGCCTGCCTCGGGGCCATCCCCCGGATCAACTGTCCTGCAAAAGATCGGCCCTTGGACGAGCTCTCTGCGATTACAGCCCCCCGGGCCATACCCTGCCGGTGAGATCAAACCTCAGGCCAATCACGCCTTGAGAGCCCAACCTTCGTCCCTAGTCCACGCCAAAGGACCGCAAGGGACGAGCAGCCATTGCAGCGTCTTCTGAGTACTCAGCCCTCAGAGCAGACGCTGAGCATTGAGCCCCTTCAGACCAGCTGCTGAGTGCTGAGTCCCCTCAGAGCAAACGTTGAGTGCTAAGGTCCTTCGGACCAGCCGCTGAGTCCGAGCCCACTCAGGTCAATCCCAGAGCGCCCGGCATCCAGCCCAGTCCCAGAGCGCCCGGCATCCAGTCCAGCGCCCCCGAGCACCGAGCTCTCAGACCGACCTCGAGGCCAACCGCCCAAACCAGCGCCCCCGCCAAACACCCGACCCTCAGGCCAGCCGCCCGTGGCAGTGCTTGAACTTCTGCCCGGAGCCGCAGGGGCAGGGGGCGTTGCGTCCGGGGTTGCCCCAGGTGCTCTCGTCGGTCTCGTCGAAGCCCTCGACCAGCGGCTCGCGGGCGGCGACGGCGGGGCCGGCGGCCTCGCTTTCGGGGTTGGTCGCACCGGCCGGCGCCTGGGCCGCGGCGGCCTGGGCCTGGGACTGCTGGCGGCGCAGCTGCTCGACCAGCTGCTGGCGCTGCTCCTCGCTCATCGGCTGGATCTGGCAGAGCTTCTGGGTCACATCCGCGCGCAGGCTCTCGAGCATCGACTCGAAGAGCTGGAAGGCCTCGGTCTTGTATTCGTTCAGCGGGTCGCGCTGGGCGTAGCCGCGGAACCCCACCACCGAGCGCAGATGCTCCAGCGTCAGGAGATGCTCGCGCCACTTGGCGTCGATGGTCTGCAGCAGCACCTGCTTCTCGATCTGGCGCAGCGCATCGGAGCCGAAGGCTTCGGCCTTCTCGGCCATGAGCTTGTCGGAAGCCTCGGCGATGCGCTCGCGCAGGATTTCCTGGTCGACGCCATCCTCCTCGGCCCAGTCGGCGACCGGCAGGGCGATGTTGAGCGAGGATTTGATCGCCGCGTCGAGCTCCTCGACGTTCCACTGGTCGGCGTAGCTCTTGGGCGGGGCATAGGTGTCGACGAGATCGTCGATGACCTCCTCGCGCATGTCCTCGGTGACCTCGGTCAGGTCATCGGCTTCCATGATCTCGCGGCGCTGGCCGAAGATCACCTTGCGCTGGTCGTTCATCACGTCGTCGAACTTCAAGAGCTGCTTGCGGATGTCGAAGTTGCGGCCCTCGACCTTGGACTGGGCGCGTTCCAGCGACTTGTTCACCCAAGGGTGCACGATCGCCTCGCCTTCCTTCATGCCCAGCGAGGACAGCACCTTGTCGAGCCGCTCGGAGCCGAAGATCCGCATCAGGTCGTCGTCGAGCGACAGGAAGAAGGAAGAGCGCCCGGGGTCCCCCTGGCGGCCCGACCGGCCGCGCAGCTGGTTGTCGATGCGGCGGCTCTCGTGGCGCTCGGTGGCCAGGACAAACAGACCGCCGGCCTCTTTCACCCGGGCCTCGGCCTCGGATTGCGCGGCCTCGATGCGGGCGCGGATTTCCTCGGGGTTGCCGTTGGGCTCGGCGTCGAGCGCCTGCTGCACCTTCATCTCGAAGTTGCCGCCCAGTTTGATGTCGGTGCCGCGGCCGGCCATGTTGGTGGCGATGGTCACAGCGCCGGGCAGGCCGGCGTCGCCGACGATCTGGGCTTCCTGCTCGTGCTGGCGGGCGTTCAGCACGTTGTGCTTCAGCCCGGCCTTCTCGAGCAGCGAAGACAGCATCTCGGACTTGTCGATCGAGGTGGTGCCGACGAGGACCGGCTGGCCCTTCTCGTGGGCGAGGCGGATCTCCTCGACGATGGCGGCGAATTTCTCCTCGGCGGTGCGATAGACCTTGTCGTCTTCGTCGACCCGCGCGATCGGCTTGTTGGTCGGCACTTCGACCACGCCGAGGCCGTAGATCTCGGCGAACTCCTCGGCCTCGGTGGAGGCCGTGCCGGTCATGCCCGAGAGCTTTTCGTAGAGCCGGAAGTAGTTCTGGAAGGTGACCGAGGCGAGGGTCACGTTCTCGGGCTGGATCTGGCAGCCCTCCTTGGCCTCAATGGCCTGGTGCAGACCCTCGGAGAGGCGCCGCCCGGGCATCATCCGGCCGGTGAACTCGTCGATCAGCACGACCTCGCCGTCGCGGACGATGTATTCCTTGTCTTTCTGGTAGAGCTTGTGCGCGCGCAGGCCCTGGCTCAGATGGTGCACCACGGTGGTGCTTTCGGGGTCGTAGAGCGTCTGGCCCTCGGGCAGGAGGCCCGCCTCGACCAGCCGGCTTTCCAGGAACTCGTTGCCCGCGTCGGTGAAGGAGACGCTGCGGGTCTTCTCGTCGAGCTCGAAGTGCTCCTCGGTCAGCTCGGGGATCAGCACGTCGATGCCCTGGTAGAGGTTCGAACGGTCATCCGCGGGGCCCGAGATGATCAGCGGCGTGCGCGCCTCGTCGATCAGGATCGAGTCCACCTCGTCGACGATCGCGAAGTAATGGCCGCGCTGATACATCTGGTTCAGCTCGGACTTCATGTTGTCGCGCAGGTAGTCGAAGCCCAGCTCGTTGTTCGTGGCGTAGGTGATGTCGCACTGGTAGGCGTCGCGCTTCTCGTCCTCGGGCTGGCGCGGGTAGACCACGCCGGTGGTCAGCCCGAGCGCCCCGTAGACCTTGCCCATCCAGTCCGCGTCGCGGCGGGCGAGGTAGTCGTTCACGGTGACGATATGCACGCCCTTGCCGGTCAGCGCGTTGAGATAGGCCGGGAAGGTCGCGACCAGGGTCTTGCCCTCGCCGGTCTTCATTTCCGAGATGTTGCCCTGGTGCAGGAAGATCCCGCCCATGAGCTGCACGTCGAAGGCGCGCAGGCCCAGCGTGCGCTTGGCCGCCTCGCGGCAGTTGGCGAAGGCCTCGGGCAGGATCGCGTCGAGGCTCTCGCCCTCGCTGATGCGGGTCTTCAGCTCTTCGGTCTTGGCCTTGAGGCCGGCGTCGTCCAGGGCCTCGAACTCGGGCTCGAGCGCGTTGATCCTCTCGACCGCAGGGCGGGTCGCCTTGATCTTCCGGTCGTTCGGCGTTCCGAAGACCTTTTTCGCGAGTGTTCCGAACCCCAGCATACGCTCTCTTCCGCCTGTCACCATCTCGTGTGCCGGCATCTGCTTGCCCGTCCTGCACCGAGCCCATAGACAAACGGGGGAAAGACCGGCTGCACAGAGCCACGAGGCGATGTAAGGGTCGGCCAACAGAGTGTCAACGCTGCCCGCCCGTGGTGGCAGAAAGAGGTCCCTATGCCCCGACTGAGCCTGAAACTCACCGCTGCCGCGCTGGCGCTCTGCGCCGCGGGTCCGGCATGGTCGCAAGAGGACGGCGCAGCCAGTGAAACTCCGGCCGAGAGCGGCGCCGCCGCGCTGCCCGACGGCGGTCTGTCGACCGTGGTCGCCTCGGTCAACGGCACCGAGATCACGTTGGGTCACATGCTGATGGTGCGCGCGGGTCTGCCCGAGCAGTACCAGCAGCTGCCGGCCAATGTGCTCTTCGAAGGCATCCTCGATCAGCTCGTGCAGCAGGAGGTCCTGGCCCAGTCCGACGCCGCCCGCGAGACCGAGGGCGCGCGCATCACGCTCGAGAACGAGCGCCGGGCGCTGCTGGCCTCCGAGGCGGTCGCGGCGCTGTCGCAGGACGCGGTCTCGGACGAGGACCTGCGCGCCGCCTATGACGAGCGTTTCGGCGAGTTCGAGGGCGAGACCCAGTACAACGCCGCGCATATCCTGGTCGAGACCGAGGAAGAGGCCCAGGCGGTCAAGGACGAGCTCGACGGCGGCGCCGATTTCGCGACGCTGGCGCAGGAACGCTCCACCGGGCCCTCGGGCTCGAACGGCGGCGATCTCGGCTGGTTCTCCGCCGGGCAGATGGTCGCCCCCTTCCAGGAAGCGGTCGAGACGCTCGAGCCCGGCGCGGTCTCCGGCCCCGTCGAGACCCAGTTCGGCTGGCATATCGTCAAGCTGAACGAGACCCGCCAGCAGGAGGCGCCGAGCTTCGAGGAAGCGCGCCCGCAGCTCCAGCAGCAGCTCAGCCAGCAGGCCGTGGAAGCCGCGATCCAGGGCCTCGTCGACGAGGCCGAGGTCGCCCGCCCGGGTGCCGATCTCGACCCCTCCGTCCTTGACCGGACGGACCTCCTGACGGAGGGCTGACATGGCCAAGATCACCGGCCGCTCGCCGCTTGCCCCCGAGGCCTTCCCAGTGATGCCGGTGATCAAGGGCGTGCGCTTCGCTACCACGGCGGCGGGCGTCCGCTACGCCGGGCGCGTGGACGTCATGCTGGCGCATCTCGCCCCCGGCTCGACGCTCGCCGGCGTCTTCACCCGCTCGGCCACCCGCGCCGCGCCGGTGCTCGACGGTCAGGCCAAGATCGGCCTCGACCCCAAAGAGGGCGACGGCGCCGCGATCCTGGTCAATTCCGGCAATGCCAATGCCTTCACCGGCCGCGCCGGCATCGAGGCGGTCCGCGCCGTGACCGAGGCGGTCTCGGGCGCCATGGACCTGCCCGAGGCGCGGGTCTTCATGTCCTCGACCGGGGTCATCGGCGAGCCGCTGCCGCACGCCCGGATCACCGCCAAGATCGAGGAACTGGTCGGCGGGCTCTCCGAGGAGGGCATCGCCGAGGCCGCCGAGGCGATCCGCACCACCGACACCTTCCCGAAAGGCGCCTCGGCCGAGATCAAGATCGACGGCCGCCCGGTGCGCATCGCCGGCATCGCCAAGGGCTCGGGCATGATCGCGCCCGACATGGCGACCATGCTGGTCTATATCTTCACCGACGCCGCGATCGACCGCGAGGACCTGCAGGCGCTGGTCTCGGGCATCAACGCGCGGACCTTCAACAACATCACCGTGGACAGCGACACCTCGACCTCGGACACGCTTTTGATGGGCGCGACCGGGGCCTCGGGCGTGCGCGTGGACCGCGGCACCCAAGCCTTCGCCGAGGCGCTCGAGGGCGTCTTCCTCGACCTTGCCCACCAGGTCGTGCGGGACGGCGAGGGGGCGACGAAATTCGTCACCGTCTCGGTCACCGGGGCGGCCTCGGAGGCGGATGCCCGCACCCATGCGCTGGCCATCGCCAATTCGCCGCTCGTGAAGACCGCCATCGCCGGCGAGGACCCGAACTGGGGCCGGGTGGTCATGGCGATCGGCAAGTCCGGCGCCGCCGCGGACCGCGACCTCTTGTCGATCCGCTTCGGCGAGGTGCGCGTCGCCGAGAAGGGCTGGGTCAGCCCCGACTACCGCGAGGAAATGGGCGCCGCCGTGATGAAGGAGCCGGAAATCGAGATCGGCGTCGACCTGGGCCTGGGCGAGGGAAGCGCCACGGTCTGGACCTGCGACCTGACCCACGGCTACATCTCGATCAACGCCGATTACCGCTCGTGAGCGTGGCGCTTTGCGATACGGCCCCGGCGCTGCCGGCGGGCCTTGGAGTGGGCCTTGGCCACGGCCGGGGGCGCGCATGAAGACCGTGCTTGTCTCCGCCGTTGCCCTGATCGACCCAGAGGGCCGGGTGCTTTTGGCCCAGCGGCCCGAGGGCAAGAGCATGGCCGGTCTCTGGGAGTTTCCCGGCGGCAAGGTCGAGCCGGGCGAGACCCCCGAGGCCGCGCTGATCCGCGAGCTGCACGAGGAGCTGGGCATCGACACCTGGGAAAGCTGCCTCGCGCCGCTGACCTTCGCCTCGCACAGCTACGAGAGCTTCCACCTGCTGATGCCGCTCTTCGCCTGCCGCAAGTGGCAAGGCATCCCCACCCCGCGCGAGGGGCAGGTGCTGAAATGGGCCCATGCGCGGGATCTTTCGAGCTATCCCATGCCGCCCGCCGACGTGCCGATCATCCCGATCCTGCGCGACTGGCTCTGAGCGCCGTGCGGGCGGGGCGATCCCGGTTTCCGGGAGTGCGAAGGCGCATTTGCGTATTTGGGGTGATTCTTTTTCGGGAAAAGCCGGATTTGGGTGCCGGTCCCGAAAGCGGATTTTTCTTTTACGCCGCATCAGTGGGTTAGGCGGTTTTCCCGCCGAAATCTCGTGGAATCTCACGTCACATTTGGAACTTTTTTCGCGTTTTTGCGTGCACGCATCCCGGTGCCTGAAGCCGGTCAAATCACCAATTTGTTGAGCCTATGATTCCGTCGACTCGCCAATAGCTTGCATGGATTGTGGCGAAGGTTGGGCGAAATTGCCCAAAAATCGTAATTCTGCCTCGCCCTCATTCTCCCGCGCCCCGGAGGCGCGTGCATTGAATGGAGGCTTTCATGAACTTCACTCGAATTTCTTCTCTGGCACTGGCCGCGGCCCTCGCGGCGACGCCCGCGCTCGCCACGGATATCTCGGCCTCGGTGGGCCTCGGCGGAGATGACGGCATCTCGGCCGATGTCGACGCCTCGATCGGCGGCGGCTCCGGCGTGGACGCCGATGCCGATGTCTCGGTCGGCGGCAGCTCGGGCGCGGATGCGGATGCCGATGTTTCCGTGGGCGGAGGCTCGGGCGTGGATGCGGATGCCGATGTTTCCGTGGGCGGCGGCTCGGGCGTGGATGCCGATGCCGACGTCTCGGTCGGCGGATCGAGCGGCGGCGGCTCCGGTGGCGGCTCCGGTGGGGGCTCCGGCGGCGGCTCGGGTGGTTCGGGCGGCTCCGGTGGAGGGTCTGGCGGCGGCTCCGGCGGCGGCTCCGGTGGTGGCACCGGGGGATCTGGCGGGGGCTCCGGCGGCGGCTCCGGCGGCGGCACCGGCACGGATGGCACGGACGACGGCACCGGCGGGCAGACCAACCAGTCGGCCGCGGCCAATGCCAACAGCGGCGCGGGCGCCTTCGGGGGCGGCGGAGACGAGCCGCCGACGCGGCAGATCCTCGGCACCCAGCTCTTCTCCTCGGACGGGGAGCGGATCGGCACCGTGGTCTCGCTTCAGGAGCGCACCGCGGAGGGCCTCCTGATCCGGGTCGAGCTGAACCCCGGGCTCGGGGTCGATCGCAACAGCGTGCTGTTCCGCATGGGCCGCAACGCGCAATGGGGCCGCGACATCACGCTCGACATGACCGCCTTCCGCTTCCTGCGGGCGATCCAGTCGTAACCGCCCGACAAAGAAAAACCCCGGCCGGTCGCAGGGACCGGCCGGGGCTTTGACCGTCGCATCCCGTCAGGGGCGTCAGAGCGAGCGCTCGACCTCTTCGCGGGTGAAGATCTCGATCACGTCGTTCTTGCGGATGTCGTCGTAGTTTTCGAAGGCCATGCCGCACTCCTGGCCGGATTGCACCTCGGCAACCTCGTCCTTGAAGCGCTTCAGCGTCTTCAGCGTGCCCTCGTGGATCACCACGTCGTCGCGCAGGAGGCGCACCCCGGCGGACCGGCGGGCGATGCCCTCGGTCACGAGGCAGCCGGCGACAGTGCCGACACCCGAGACGCGGAAGGTCTCGAGGATCTGCGCGTAGCCGATGAAGTTCTCCCGGATCTCGTTCGACAAGAGGCCCGAGGCCGCCGCCTTCACGTCGTCCACGAGGTCGTAGATCACGCTGTAGTAGCGCAGCTCCACGCCCTTCTGGTTGGCGCTGTTGCGGGCCGAGGTATTGGCCCGGACGTTGAAGCCCAGGATCGGCGCGTTCGAGGCTTCCGCGAGACCCACATCGGTCTCGGTGATGGCGCCCACACCGTAGTGCAGCACGCGCACGCGCACCTCGTCGTTGCCGACCTTCTCCAGCGCCTGGACGATGGCCTCGGCAGAACCCTGCACGTCGGCCTTCACCAGCACCGGCAGCTCGGAGACGTTCTCGTCGTCCTTGGCCTTCTGCATCAGCGCCTCGAGGGTGGTCGCGGCACCGGCTGCGGCGCGCTTGTCCTTCGAGACCTGCTGGCGGTACTCGGCGATCTCGCGGGCCTGCGCCTCGGTCGAGACGACGTTCAACACGTCGCCCGCCTCGGGCGTGCCGTTGAGGCCCAGGACCTCGACCGGAACCGAGGGCCCGGCTTCCTTCACGCGCTTGCCCTGGTCGTTCTCCATGGCGCGGACCTTGCCCCACTGCTCGCCGACGACGAAGATGTCGCCCTGGCGCAGGGTGCCGGTCTGCACGAGCACGGTGGCCACGGGGCCGCGGCCCACGTCGAGCTGCGCCTCGATCACCGCGCCCATGGCGGGACGATCGGGGTTGGCGTTCAGCTCGAGCAGTTCGGACTGCAGCGCGATGGCCTCGAGCAGATTGTCGAGCCCGGCGCCGGAGATCGCGGAGACCTCCACGTCCTGCACCTCGCCCGACATCTCCTCGACGATGACCTCGTGCTGAAGCAGGTCGGTGCGGACCTTGGTCGGGTTCGCCTCGGGCTTGTCGCACTTGTTGATCGCCACGATCATCGGGACGTTGGCCGCCTTGGCGTGATTGATCGCCTCCACGGTCTGCGGCATCACCGCGTCATCCGCGGCCACGACCAGCACCACGATGTCGGTCACCTGCGCGCCACGCGAGCGCATCGAGGTGAAGGCCGCGTGGCCCGGGGTGTCGAGGAAGGTCAGCGTGCGGCCCGTCGAGGGATCGTCCACCTGGTAGGCGCCGATGTGCTGGGTGATGCCGCCGGCCTCGCCCGACACGACCTTGGTCTTCCGAATCGCGTCCAGAAGCGAGGTCTTGCCGTGGTCGACGTGGCCCATGATCGTGATGATCGGGGCGCGCGGCTGCAGGTCCTCGGGCTTGTCGTCGGTCTGTTCGAGCACCTGTTCGACGTCCGAGTCGGAGACCCGGGTGACGCTGTGGCCGAACTCTTCGATGATGAGCTCCGCGGTATCGGCGTCGATCGACTGGTTCTGCGTCGCCATGACGCCGTTCTGCATCAGCGCCTTGACCACGTCGCCCACGCGCTCGGACATGCGGTTCGCCAGCTCGGCGACGGTGATCGCCTCGGGCAGCTGCACGTCGCGCATGACCTTCTCGCGCGGCTGGGGCTGGCCCATCGCCTTCTGGCGGGCCCGCTCCTGCTTGCGCTTCATCGCGGCCATGGACTTCTGACGGCCGCCTTCGCCACCGGCCAGCGCCTGGTTGACGGTCAGCTTGCCGGAGCGGCGGCCGCCGTCACGCGCCTTGGGCGCGCGGCCGCGGTCGTCGTCGCGGCCCGCGGGACGGCGCGTTTCCTTGCCCTGGGGCTTGCCGCCGCCACGGTTGGGCTGGGCCGCCTCGGCTGCCGCCGGGGCCTGGGGCGCGGATTTCGCGCGTTCGGCCGCCTCGGCGTCCTCGCGCTTCTTGCGCTCTTCGTCCTCGGCCTTCTGGCGGGCCCGTTCCTCGGCCTCGCGCTGTTCGCGCTCTTTCTGTTCCTTCTCGGCGCGCAGGCGCTCGCGCTCTTCGGCGCGGGCCTTTTCCTCGGCCTCGCGCTTGGCGGTCTCTTCCGCCTCGCGTGCCTTGGCGGCCTGCAGCGCCTTCAGGCGGCGCTCCATTTCCGCGTCGGAGATGCCGGCAGGACGCTTCGCCGAAGCGGCGGCCTTCTGCGCGGCCGTTTTCTCGCCGCCGCCGGAGGATTTCGACGCAGAGGCGCCGCCGCCGGATTTCGGCACCACGACGCGCTTGCGCTTGGTCTCCACCACGACGTTCTTGGTGCGTCCGTGGCTGAAGCTCTGCTTCACAGATCCCGAACGGGGACCGCCGCGTACACCCAAAGTCTTCTTGCCGTCGTTTTCGCTCATGAAGCTCTCTTATCCTTTCCGGCGGCCCCTGCCGCCGCGTCCTGCGCCACGCCCATGGCGCGCATACCCTTCAATCGTCGGGCATCCTCTACAACACGATTCGTGAGACCGCCAGCGCCCAGCGCGGCGTGTATCACTTTATCACGGCCGAAGGCCCGACCCAGTTCGGAGGCAGCGAGCCATCCGATATAGGTCCCGTAGTGCGGGGTCGAGAGTTTCGACTTGCCCCGCTGAGAGCCGTCCTCGGCCTGGATCAGGACCTCGGCTTCTTCCTTTTGAAGCAGGTCCTTGACCTTTTCGTAGCCGGCGACCGCCAGGCCCGATTTCCGCGCCAGGCTGACCAGGTTGATCACCCGGTCGGCCAGAAGAGACTCGACCTGATCGGCCAGATCCGCGGGCACGGATACCTTGGCCTTGGCGGCGCGGGCAAAGAGATTCTTGCCCGTCGCCTTCTCGATCGCCGCGCGGCTTGCCGTCACCCAGATGCCGCGGCCCGGCAGTTTGCCGGCGATATCCGGCACGATCTGGGCCTCGGGACCGACCACGAAGCGGATCAGCCCTTCGGCGGGGCGCACCTCGCCCGAGGCGATGCAGCGCCGGTCCGGCCCGGTCTCACGGTCCTTTATGCGGCCTCCGCGCGTCACGTGTGGCTCATGCCTCCTCGGTCACTTGCGGGTCGTCGCCGGCCTCGCCGTCGTCACCGCCCTCGGCGTCCTCGCCTTCGGCGGTCTCGTCTTCCTCGAGCTCGGTCGGATCGACCCAGCCAAGCAGGACGCGCGCGGTCATCACCATGTTCTGCGCTTCCTCGAGGCTCACCTCGAAGGGCTCCAGCAGGCCGTCGTCCTTGACGCGCTGGCCGTCGACGGTGGTCCAGCCCCCGGCGAGCTCCCAGTCGGCGCAGGTGGCGAAATCCTCGAGCGTCTTGATGTCGTCCTTGGCGAGCGCCTCGACCATCTGGGGTGTCAGGCCCTCGAATTCAATGAGGCTCTCCTCGGCACCGAGCGCCTTGGCGCGTTCCAGGGCCTCGGCGGCCTGCGCCTCGAGCACGTCGCGGGCACGGGCCTGCAGCTCCTCGGCGGTCTCCTCGTCGACGCCGTCGATCACCGTCAGCTCGTCGAGGTCGACATAGGCCACCTCCTCGAGGTTGGTGAAGCCTTCCGAGACCAGGAGCTGGGCGAAGAACTCGTCGAGGTCCAGCGTGTCGACGAAGAGCTTGGTGCGCTCCTCGAATTCCTTCTGGCGGCGCGCCGATTCCTCTTCCTCGGTCATGATGTCGATGTCGAGGGCGGTGAGCTGCGAGGCGAGGCGCACGTTCTGGCCGCGCCGGCCGATGGCCAGGCTGAGCTGCTCGTCGGGCACCACGACCTCGATGCGCTCGGCGTCCTCGTCGAGGACCACCTTGGAGACCTCGGCGGGCTGCAGCGCGTTGACGAGGAAGGTCGGGACGTCCTCGTTCCACGGGATAATGTCGATCTTCTCGCCCTGCAGCTCGTTGACCACGGCCTGCACGCGGGAGCCCCGCATGCCGACGCAGGCGCCGACCGGGTCGATCGAGCCGTCATAGGAGATCACCGCGATCTTGGCGCGGCTGCCCGGGTCGCGGGCGACGGCCTTGATCTCGATGATGCCGTCGTAGATTTCCGGCACTTCCATCTTGAAGAGCTCGGCCATGAACTCCGGCGCGGTGCGCGACAGGAAGATCTGCGGGCCGCGGGTCTCGCGGCGCACGTCCTTGATGTAGCAGCGGATCCGGTCGTTCGGGCGGTAGGCCTCGCGGCCGATCTTCTCGTTGCGGCGCAGGATGCCCTCGCCGCGGCCGATGTCGACGATGACGTTGCCGTATTCCTCGCGCTTGACGACACCGTTGATGATGGTGCCGGCGCGATCCTTGAACTCCTCGAACTGGCGGTCGCGCTCGGCCTCGCGGACCTTCTGCAGGATCACCTGCTTGGCCGATTGCGCGGCGATCCGGCCCAGTTCGACCGGCGGGACTTCTTCGACGAACTGGTCGCCGATCTTGGGGTCCTCGAGATACTGCTTGGCCTGTTCGACGGTGAACTCGGCCTGGTAGTTCTCGAGCTCTTCCTCTTCGACCACGGTGCGCACGCGTGTGAAGGTCGCCCGGCCGGTGCGGCGGTCGATCTTGACGCGGATGTCCATCTCGGCGCCGTAGCGCGACTTCGCGGCCCGGGCGAGGCTTTCCTCCATCGCCTCGACCACGAGCGCGGGGTCGATCATCTTCTCGCGCGCCACCGCTTCGGCGGTCTGCAGAAGCTCGAGCTGGTTGGCGGATGTGATGGCCATCTCTTGTTACTCCTCGCTTTGGCCGTCCTCGGCCTCGATATCGTCGTATTGGGTTTCGTCGAGGCCTTGCGCCTTGCGGGCCTTCAGCATCTCGCGGATCAGCTCGTCGGTCAGCACCAGCTTGGCGTCGGCGAGCCAGTCGAACTCGAGCCCCACGGTGCCCTCGTCGATATTGACCAGCACCTCGGAGCCCTCGACCCCGGCCAGGACGCCCTTGAAGCGCTTGCGGCCGTCGATCAGCTCATGGGTCTCGAGCTTGGCCTCGTAGCCCTCGAAGGTCTCGAAGTCCTTCAGCCGGGTCAGCGGCCGGTCGATGCCGGGCGAGGAGACCTCGAGCGTATAGGCATCGAGGATCGGGTCCTCGACGTCGAAGACCGCCGAGAGCGCGGTCGAGATCTCGGCGCATTCGTCGACCTCGATGCCGCCTTCGGCGCGTTCGGCCATGACCTGCAGGAGCGGGGACTTGCCCCCCTGCAGGCGCACGCGGACAAGTTCGAATCCCATGTCCTCGATCACCGGGCGGGCGATCTCGGCGATGCGCTGGTCCATGGATGTCTTTGCGATCAGGTCGGTCATGTGACCCCAAGGCTGTGCGGTTGTCTGTGGCGGAAACAAAAAAACGGGCCCGCGGCCCGTCACTTGGTTCCGGTGGAGCACCGGGCGTGGACCCCAGCGCGCCGCTGTTGAAAGGCATATACGCAGCGCGGCGTGAGTCTGCAAGTGGTTTGCGTGTGGGGGAGGGGGGGAGTGGAGTGACGCGTGAGTCTGCAAGAGCTTTGCGTTTGTGGACTTCACCCCGTCTCTGGTCCGGGTTTCATGCGACCTTCCGGGCGCGTGGACTTCACCTCGCACCCACGCACGCTCCCACCGCCTCCTCACGCCAATAACCCCGCGCACCCCCTTGCGCCCGAACAGCACCGAAGGTGCCGGGCGCGCGCCGGACCGGCCCGATGGGCCGGCGCTCCTTGGGGTGGCGTGATTAGCTCACCTCTAGCCCCGACCTTGCTGGGATAAAGTGCATAGCTCAGAGGTCGGTAGCGCCGGCCCCCGGTCCGGCGCGCGCCCTCTGGTTCGAAGGGTTTCGACGGGGGCGGTCGCTCTTTGGTGGGTGAGGGGAGAAATCGGCGGCAGCGTCTTCGGCTTCATTGAAGGCACCGGTTTCAAAGCTCTCACCGACATTCGTGGTCCCGCTTCCCGTCCCTCGCCCCTCTCGCACCCCCTTGCGCCCGAACAGCATCGAAGATGCCGAGCGCGCGCCGGACCGGCCCCTTGGGCCGGCGCTCCTTGGGGTGGCGTGATTAGCTCACAGCGAGCAATGACCTCGCTGGGATAAAGCGCATAGCCCGGATGTCAGCAGCGCCGGCCCCCGGTCCGGCGCGCGCCCTCTGGTGCAAGTGGTGGAGATGTTGGCGGGCGCTCTTGGGTGAGGGCGGGGGCGCCTTGGTGAGGGCCAGGGGGGGCGCCCGGCCCCACCTCGTGCCGGTCCACCGGGGTGTGCCGACGCACCGGGAGGGTCTTGCCGTGCCTCATCTGCGTCACCGCCCGCCCGGGCCGTGCCATCCAGCTGCAGCCACGCCCACCGTCTCCCCACCGTAACGCCGAACCACCGTAACGCCCCATCCCCCATCACCCTTCAGTCACGTCAGCGCGATGGGCATGGAAACATCCCGCCGGGTCCGCGTTCCTGCCTCTCCTTCGAACGACGCAACAAGAGCAGAGGACGCCATGAGCCGCGACATCGTGACCATCAACCCCGCCACCGAGGAAGAGATCGCCAGCTACGCCTATATGTCCGACGCCGAGGTCGAGACCGCGGTCGCGGCCTGCCACGAGGCCTTCCTCGACTGGCGGATGCGCCCGGCTGCCGACCGCGCCGAGATCGTCGGCGCCATCGCCCAGGCGCTGCGCGACAACAAGGAGGACTTCGCCCGGCTCATGACCCGCGAGATGGGCAAGCTCCTGCAGGCCAGCCGCGACGAGATCGACGCCTGCGCGGCGATCTGCGACTTCACTGCCAAGCACGGCCCCGAGGAGCTCGCCGACGAGACCCGCGACATCCCGCAGGGCACCGGCCTCGTGCGCTACGCACCACTCGGCGTGATCTACGGCATCCAGCCCTGGAACTTCCCCTGCTACCAGGTGATCCGCTACGCCATCGCCAACCTCATGGCGGGCAACGGGGTGCTTCTGAAGCACGCCGAGAACACCACCGGCTCGGGCCTCTTCCTGCGCGACCTGATGGAGAAGGCGGGGCTGCCGAAGCATCTCTTCACCGTGCTCCTGATCGACCACGACCAGTCCGATCGGGTGATCGAGAACGACCTGGTGCGCGGCGTGACGCTGACCGGCTCGGACGTGGCGGGCCGCAAGGTCGGCCAGAAGGCCGCCGAGCAGATCAAGAAATCGGTGCTCGAGCTGGGCTCGAACGACGCCTACCTGGTGCTCGACGAGGCCGACCTCGATCTCGCGGTGAAGACCTGCGTGGTGGGCCGGACTTACAACAACGGCCAGACCTGCGTGAACGCCAAGCGCTTCATCGTGACCGAGAAGAACTACGACGCCTTCGTCGAGAAGTTCGCCGAGAAGATGGGCCGGCTCGAGATGGGCGATCCGACCGAGGAGGGCACCCGCCTCGGCCCGCTCGCCCGCGAGGACCTGCGCGACACGCTGGCCTCCCAGGTCGACAAGAGCGTCGAGAAGGGCGCCCGCGTGCTGGTCGGCGGCGAGACCCCCGAGGGCAAGGGCGCCTTCTACCCCGCCACCGTGCTGGTCGACGTGAAGCCCGGCCAGCCGGCCTATGACGACGAGCTCTTCGGCCCGGTCGCCTCGGTGATCAAGGCGCGCGACGACGAGGACGCCATGCGGATCGCCAACGACAGCCGTTACGGCCTCGGCGGCGGCATCTTCTGCAAGGACGAGGCGCATGCCCGCGAGCTGGCCGCGACGCATTTCGACACCGGCATGGTCTGCGTGAACGGCTTCAACGCCGCGGTGCCGAACATGCCCTTTGGCGGGGTGAAGAACTCCGGCTACGGCCGCGAGCACGGCGGCTTCGGGATGAAGGAATTCGTCAACATCAAGTCGGTCTACGTGCACCAGCAGTGAGGCTGGATTTGCCGCTCCCGGGGCTCCGGGGGCGGCTTTTTTGTGAGTGATGGGGTCTTTGAAGTGACGATCTGTTTGTGCTGATGTCCTGGCAGGACCTGCTGCAAGGAGGCTGCTGAGGAAGAAGTGCGAACCGAGCGTATTGCGCGGATGCGGGTCTGCAAGAACTCGGACTTGGTGCGCGGCGCGCGGCCGGACTTGCACGCGGCACAAGCGGGCTGATCCCAAGCGAAGCGGACGAGCCCTCCCGCCTACCGCCAAAGCCCAGCTAGCGCCTGAGAGGCACACCACTCTAAGGCCCCGCACCGCCTCCCAAATACAAAATCACACCCAACACCCACCCAAAACACACCCCTCCAAACCACCCCTTCTTGCGCCCGAATAGCACCGAAGGTGCCGGGCGCGCGCCGGACCGGCCCGATGGGCCGGCGCTCCTTGGGGTGGCGTGCTTGGCTCAACGCCAGTCCTGACCTTGCTGCCATAAAGCGCCTTGCTCAGAGGGCAGCAGCGCAGGCCCCCGGTCCGGCGCGCGCCCTCTGGTGTGCTGGTGGAGAGGGCGAAGGGGCGTTTGGCCGCGGTCAGAGCGCAACCTTTGCCTTTCGCTTGCACCCTCGCCCGCCGCGACGCCAGCTTTCACGAGAGACGAGAGACGAGAGACGAGAGACGAGAGACGAGAGACGAGAGACGAGAGACGAGAGACGAGAGACGAGAGACGAGAGACGAGAGACGAGAGACGAGAGACGAGAGACGAGAGACGAGAGACGAGAGACG
>NZ_JBTOLZ010000033.1:0-21627 GCF_054552075.1 Roseivivax sp. | reverse complement strand
TGGCGCACCGACTATAATCACCACCGCCCCCACACGAGCCTCGACGGGCTCACCCCGTGGGAATATCACCAACGGTCGAAAGGGGACCAAAACCTGAACAGAGCGAACTAAAGAACGCGGACTCTACGGGGAGCAGGTCAGTCAGCGCTGCGCGATCTGGTGATGGGCATGGAATCCGGCAAGATCAGGCCAACCCACAACAAGGCGAAGCTTAGAACGAAGACGGAAGGCGGCACTCCTCGGCTCCACCCGAACACGGTCGCCGACATCGTTGGAAGCGCGGCAGAGGTCTGCGCAACGGCAAAGTCGGACGGCGTGACGACACATATCCCACCTCGGATGCCGTACATCTCCGGCACCACCGCGCCCGATAACAGGCCCGATGCCGCGCATCCTGAACAGACTGATCGAGCAGCACGGCGACGGGTATCTCATCTGGGAGAAGGGCGGCCCGATTGCAGAGGGGGCCAGGAATTGGACGCAGATGATCCAGCGTCTTGTCGCGAGGGCTGGCATCGACGACCGTCTCAAGCCTGGTGAAGCCCGCGCGAACTGGTACAGCATCCGGCGGACATTTGCAGACTGGCTCGATGAGCGAGTAAGCGATGCTGCGATCTCATCGGTGATGGGGCACTTCGACATCTCATCGAAGACCCGGCGGCAGCTCTTCGACCAGGGTAGCCCTATGACCCTGGCATACAAGCGCCGCAAGCTCGGCCCAATACTCGAAGTCGCCACAGTTCTGGAAGAGGAGTGGTGGCCTTCCATCCAGCCTCATACGCAGGTAAAGGTGACGACAGGGTGAAATTCACTGATGTTCACTGATGCGGGAGATCGAAAATGACCATTAAAAACAATGCGCATCAGGTAATTGTGACGCACCTGCACGGCGTGGCAATCACGCGGGAGTCGCCGAACTACCGGATCGGCTGAGCCCGGATATGACGCCAGGCGCAAGGGTGCAGGCGGCGGCCGAGATCCTCGACCGCGTGGCCGGGGGCATGGCGGCGGAACAGGCGCTGACCCGCTGGGCGCGGGGCGCGCGCTTCGCCGGCTCGAAAGACCGCGCGGCGGTGCGCGATCACGTCTTCGACGCGCTGCGGATGTGGCGCTCCGCGGCGGCGGCGGGCGGTGGGACCACCGGCCGTGCCCGGATGATCGGGCTTCTGCGGCAACAGGGCCTCGCGCCCGAGGAGCTCTTCACCGGAGAAGGCCATGCGCCCGCGCCGCTGAGCGACGCGGAGGCGCTGGCGCCCGAGGTGCCCGAGGCCGAGGCGCGCGATCTGCCCGACTGGCTCTTCGAGGCGCTCAGCACCGATCACGGGGCTGATCAAGCCCGGGAGATCGCCCAGACCCTGCGTGCCCGCGCGCCGATCACCCTGCGGGTCAACCTTTTGAAAACAAACCGCGATGTCGCGGCGGAGGCGCTGGCGGAAGAGGGCATCGCCACCAGGCCCAACCCCCGCGCCGAGACCGCGCTGAGCGTCACCGAGAACCCCCGCCGCGTCGCCGGCTCCCGCGCCTTTCGCGCGGGCCTGGTCGAGCTGCAGGACGCCGCGAGCCAGGTCGCCGTCGCGGATTTGCCGCTCTCCCCGGGGGACCGCGTCCTCGACTACTGCGCAGGCGGCGGCGGCAAGAGCCTGGCGCTGGCCGCCCGGCTCGGCGGCGGCCCGGTCTGGGCCCATGACGCCGATCCCCGCCGGATGCGCGACCTGCCCGATCGGGCGGCCCGCGCCGGCGCCGATCTGCGGGTGACCGAGCGCCCTAAGGGGCCTTTCGACCTGGTGCTGACCGATGTGCCCTGTTCCGGCAGCGGCACCTGGCGGCGCGCGCCCGAGGCCAAGTGGCGCCTGACGCCCGAGGCGCTGGCTGACCTCTGCGCGACCCAGGCCGCGATCCTGCGCGAGGTGGCGCCCCTGGTGCGCCCGGGCGGGGTGCTGGCCTATGCGACCTGCTCGGTGCTCACGCGCGAAAACGTGGCCCAGGTCGCGGCCTTCCTGGCGGAGCACCCGGAGTTTTCCCTGTCGCGCGAGGCGCTTGCGCTGCCCGACGCCGAGGGCGACGGCTTCTACCACGCGGTCCTGCAGCGCGCCGGGGCCTGATCCCCGCCTTTCAGCCTTTGTTAAGGTCTTTGCCCTAGAGATTGACCGGAGCGAACGGTCCGGGAACTTGCGGCATGACGGGCGATACGGGGCAGGGCGCGCGGCGCGGGAGGGAGCTTTGGCTGCCGATCCTGGGCGTTCTTCTGATCCTGGCCGGGCTGGCGCTGGCCCGGCTGACGGCGCTCGATCCCGACCCGGGGCTGACGCTTGCGGCGCTTGGCGGCGCGCTGGCGCTGGGGCTCTTTTTGCGCTGGCTGCTCCTGCCCGGGGCGCGGCGCGGGCTCGTGGCGTTGATCCGCGACGACCCGGTCCCGGGCTGCGTGACCGATGGCACGGGGCGGCTGGTCTACGCCAATCCCGCCGCCTGCGCCGCGCTGGCGCTCGGGGCCGACACGCCGCTGCGGACCGGGCTGGCCGGGGCCGATCCGCCGGTCGATCCCGACATGCTCCTGGCCTGCGCCCGGGCCGAAGGCCACGCCACCCGCGAAACCCGGCTGGCCGGCGCGGCGCATCTCCTGTCGCTCAGGCCGCTCGGCAAATGGATGCTCTGGCGGATCGAACGGCTGGGGCCAGACGCGGAAACCGCGATCCCGCTGGTCACCCTGGGCCAGGACGGCAAGGTCCTGTCGATGAACGCCGCCGGGCGGCGGCTGATCGGCCAGCGCCCGTGTCGCGCCGATCAACTGGTGGCCGATGGTCCCATCGCCGAGGATCGGATCTACCGGCTGAAGACCGCCCAGGGCCCGCGCGAGGCGCATGTCGCCGCGCTCGAGGACCGGCCCGGCTGCCGCGAACTGGCGGTGATCCCCGCCGAACTGCCGAAGGTGGGCGCGGACCAGAGCCTCTCGGAACTGCCCGTGGCGGTCCTGAAGGTGGCGGGCGACGGCACGATCCTGTTTGCCACGGAAACCGCCCGCCAGCTCCTCGGCGCGGAAAAGCTCGAGGGCGCGCGCCTGCCGCGCTACATGGAAGGCTTGGGCCGTTCGATCGCCGACTGGCTCTCCGAGGCGGCCGAGGGCCGCGGCCTCAACCGCTCGGAATTCCTGCGCCTCGTCCGCGACGACCGCGAGGCATTCGTGCAGGTGACGCTGACCCCCACGACCGAAGCCGGGCGCCGCATCCTGATTGCTGTCCTGAACGACGCGACCGAGCTCAAGACGCTCGAGGCGCAATTCGTGCAAAGCCAGAAGATGCAGGCCATCGGCCAGCTCGCCGGCGGCGTTGCCCATGATTTCAACAACTTGCTGACCGCGATCACCGGCCATTGCGACCTCATGCTGCTGCGCCACGACGCCGCCGATCCGAACTACGCCGACCTGGTGCAGATCAGCCAGAACGCCAACCGCGCCGCCAGCCTGGTCGGCCAGCTCCTGGCCTTCTCACGCAAGCAGACCCTGCGCCCCAGCATCTTCGACATGCGCGAGACGCTCTCGGACCTGACCCATCTCTTGAACCGGCTGGTCGGCGAACGCACGCGGTTGATCCTGACCCATGACCCCCATCTGCCGCCGGTGCGCGGCGACCGCAGGCAGCTCGAACAGGTGGTGATGAACCTCGTGGTCAACGCCCGAGACGCCATGCCCGAGGGCGGCGAGATCCGCATCGAGACCGAACATGTCACCCTCGAGGAACCGCTGCGCCGCGACCGCGCGCGGCTGCCCGCGGGCTCCTACGTGCGCATCCGGGTGATCGACGGCGGGCAGGGTATCCCGCAGGACCAGCTCGGCAAGGTCTTCGAGCCTTTCTTCACCACCAAGCGCCAAGGCGAGGGCACGGGCCTCGGCCTCTCCACCGCCTATGGCATCGTGAAACAGACCGGCGGCTTCATCTTCGTCGAAAGCGCGCCGGGCGCAGGCACCACCTTCTCGATCTATGTGCCCGCCCACGACGGACCGCTGCCACAGCCCGACCCCGCCCCGCGCGAGGTCCCGCGCGGCCGGCTTCGCGGCCGCGCCCGGGGCAACATCTTGCTGGTCGAGGACGAGGCCCCGGTCCGCGCCTTTGCCAGCCGCGCGCTTACTTTGCGCGGCTACAAGGTCACGGAGGCCGCCAGCGCCGAGGCCGCGCTGGAGCTGCTCTCGGGCAGCGGCATGGCGGTGGATCTCTTCATCTCCGACGTGATCATGCCCGGCCGCGATGGCCCCAGCTGGATCACCGAGGCGCGCGCCCAACATTCCGGCACACCGGTGATTTTCATGTCGGGCTACGCCGAAGAGGCGCTCGACCGCTCCGGCCCCGAGCTGGCCGACGCGGCCTTCCTGCCGAAACCCTTTTCGCTCAACGAGTTGACCGACCTGGTCGACGAGACGCTGGGCATCGACATCGACACCTACCTGCCGCGCCGAAAGCCGAAGCCACCTGCGGACGGAGCGGCAGAAGGTGGGGCGGCTGCGGAGCCATCAAGCGAGTCTGGGACGAAGGGAAGCTCCGACGCGCCAGAGGGAGGCAGCGCCCAACCCAAAGCCCGGGAAGCCCCGGCCTCATGATTATTTCTAAGAAAATTGCAGGACCTTTGCTCGGAAAAATCGTAGCTGCGCTACGCCGCGCGTTTGGAAGGGCAAAACCGTTTCGCGGCATTCCAAACCGAGCTGCCCGCGCGTTTCTGCGCCGCCACACCCCGCCGCGTTTCTCAGATCGCGATATATTCCACCGTCTCGCCCGCGCGGCGCGCCGGGTCTTCCGGCGGGCGGACCACCAGCGCATCGGCCTCTCCCAGGACCGACAGGAGGCTCGAATCCTGGCGCTCGAAGACACGCAGCCCCTCAGCCCCCCGCGCCGCTCGCATGTAGTGCGCGCGCGGCCCGTTGGCGGGCAGGTCATGGGCCAGACGCCCCCGCTGCCGTGGCGCGGGCGCGGCGCCGAGCCCCTGCATGGCGCGCAACACGGGCGCCACGAAGACATGGCCGCAGACCATGGCAGAGACCGGGTTGCCCGGCAGGCCGATCATCATCGCCGCGCCCAATCGCCCGGCCATGAGCGGTTTGCCCGGCCGCATCGCGACCTTGTAGAAGGCGCGCTCGAGCCCATGGGTCTCGGTGACCTCGCCGACCAGGTCGTGATCGCCAACCGAAGCGCCGCCCACGGTGATCACCAGGTCCGCATCGGCCACCAGCCCCAGGACCGCGCCCAGGGCCGCGCGGCTGTCGCGCGCGATGGGCAGAAGCCGCACCTCGGCGCCCAGCCTCTCGAACAGCGCGGCCAGCCCATAGGTGTTGGACGCGACGATCTGGTCCGGGCCCGGCGTCTCTCCGGGGCTGACCAGCTCGTCGCCGGTGGCGATCAGCGCGATGCGCGGGCGGCGCGCGACGCTCAGCTCGGCCGCATTCATCGCCGCCAGAAGCGCGATGTCATTGGGCCCCAGCTGCCGCGGCGCCGCGACCCGGTCGCCCGCGCGGAAATCCACGCCGGCGGCGCGGATATGCGTCCCGGCATCGAGGTTGTCGCCCAGGGTGATCTGATCGCCCTCGCGGGTCACATCCTCCTGGATCACCACCCGCATCGCGCCTTCGGGCAGCGGCGCGCCGGTGAAGATCCGCACCGCTTCGCCCGGGCCCACGGGGCCTTCGAAGCGATGACCGGCAGCGCTTTCACCGAGGACCCGCAGCCGGGCGCCCGGCGCGGCCTCGGCGACCGCATAGCCATCCATGGCGGCGGCGGCAAAAGGCGGCTGGTCGCGGAGGGCGGTGACCGGCGCGCGCAGCACCCGCCCTGAGGCCTGCCGCAGCGGCACGCGCTCGGCCTCGAGCTCGGGCGTCAGGGCAAAGAGCGCCTCGAGCGCCGCCTCGACCGAGATCACGGCGCCTCGTAGCGGCCGGACTTGCCGCCGTCCTTGAGCGCCACCTCGATGCCGCCGATCTGCATACCCTTATCCACGGCCTTGAGCATGTCGTAGACGGTCAGCGCCGTGGTCGAGACGGCGGTCAGCGCCTCCATCTCGACGCCGGTTTGGCCCGTGGTCTTGACCGTGGCCTCGATCCGCAGCCCGGGCAGCTCGGCATCGGGGGTCACCTCGACCGCGACCTTGGTCACTGGCAGCGGATGGCAAAGCGGGATCAGCTCGGGTGTCTTCTTCGCGCCCATGATCCCCGCGAGCCGGGCCACGCCGATCACGTCGCCCTTCTTGGCGCGGCCCTCGCGGGTCATCTCCAGGGTCTCGGGCAACATGCGGACCCAGCCCCGCGCCACGGCGACGCGCGCGGTCACCGCCTTGTCGGAGACATCGACCATATGCGCGTCGCCCTTGGCGTCGAAATGGGTGAGCCCGCCCGCCATGCGCTCAGGCCACCGGATCGGCGAGGATCTTGGCCGTGGCGGCCTCGACGTTGTCCTCGCGCATCAGGCTCTCGCCGATGAGGAAGCTGCGCACCCCGGCCTCGGCGATCTCTGCCAGGTCGGAGGGCGCCGCGAGGCCCGATTCCGAGACGACCAGCGCATCGTCCGGCATCAGCGCCGCGAGCCGCTTGGTGGTCTCGAGCGAGGTCTCGAAGCTGTGCAGGTCGCGGTTGTTCACCCCGATCAGTCGCGACTTCAGCTTGAGCGCGCGCTCGAGCTCGGCCTCGTTGTGGACCTCGACCAGCACATCCATGCCCCAGTCATGGGCGACAGATTCCAGCTCGGCGGCCTGGTCGTCCTCGAGGGTCGCCATGATCAGCAGGATGCAATCGGCATGCAGCGACCGGGCCTCGATCACCTGGTAGGGATCGTAGATGAAATCCTTGCGGATCGCCGGCAGCCGCGTGGCGTTGCGCGCCTGGCTGAGGTAGGGCTTCGCGCCCTTGAAGCTGGGCATGTCGGTCAGGATCGACAGGCAGGTCGCGCCGCCGCGCTCATAGGCCTGGGCCAGACCAGCGGGGTCGAAATCCTCGCGGATGATGCCCTTGGAGGGAGACGCCTTCTTGACCTCGGCGATCAGCCCGTAGCCCGAGGATTGCGCGCGCTTCAGGCTGTCGGCGAAGGGGCGCAGGTCGGATGCGTTCTTCGCGGCCTCCTCGATCAGGTCGATCGGCATGGTGGCCTTGTCCGCGGCGATTTCCTGGAGCTTGTAGGCTTTGATCTTGTCAAGAATGGTCTCTGTCATGTCCTCACCAGTTGATGTCGCAATCAGCCTGTGACCTAAGCCAAGCGTTGATCCGCGAAAAGGGCCGGGAGCCGAAAAACCCCCGGCGCGCCGACAGGGGCGACGGATGCGGCGCGCTCAGGATAAGGTGCTCGGCGCCGCGAATGAAGGGGCGAAAGGCCTGCGCCTTGGCACCCCACAAAAGGAAAGCCCGCGGCCGGTCCGAGAGCGCGTCCAGCACCTCTTCGGTGAGCCGCTGCCAGCCGAGCCGGGCGTGGCCGCCAGCCTCGCCGGCCGGAACGGTCAGCGCGGTGTTCAGCAAAAGCACGCCCTGCGCGGCCCAGTCGGAGAGGTCGCCGTCGCTGCGCGTCACCTCAAGGTCGGCCTGCAACTCTTTGTATATGTTGGACAAGCTCCGGGGCAGGGGCCGCGTCTCCGGGGCGGTGGAGAAGGCGAAGCCATTGGCATGGCCGGGCGTTGGGTAAGGGTCCTGGCCCAGGATCACCACCCGCACATCCGCCGGGTCGGCCGCTTCGAGCGCGGCGAAGACCTGCGGCGCGGGCGGCAGGATCAAGCGCTGTTCGGCGGCCAGCCGCGCGGCGATGCGCGGCCAATGGGTCGCGAAAAAGGGCAGATGCGCCCAGGCGGCGGGCGGGCTGGGCGGCGTCACGCCTGGGACAGCCGCGCCAGCGCCTCGATCCGGGCCATGGCCGCGCCGCTGTCGAGGCTCTCGGCCCCGAGCGCCGCGCCCTCCTTCAGATCACCCGCACGGCCCGCGACCACCAGCGCTGCGGCGGCGTTCAGCAACACCGCGTCGCGGTAGGCGCCGGGCGCGCCACCCAGGACCGCGCGGAAGGCGCGGCCGTTCTCCTCGGGCGTGCCGCCGAGGATCGCCTCGAAGGGATGCTCGGGCAGGCCCGCGTCCTCGGGGTGCACCTCGAACTCGCGGATCGCGCCGTCTTCCAGCGCCGCGACATGGCTCACACCCGCGATCGACAGCTCGTCGGTGCCGTCGCCGCCATGCACCAGCCAGGCCCGCTCGGAGCCCAGGGCCTGCAGCGTCTCGGCCATGGGCCGGATCATCGCGCGCGAGAAGGCGCCGGTGAGCTGCCGCGTCACCGAGGCCGGATTCGTCAGCGGCCCCAATATGTTGAAGATCGTTCTTGTGCCAAGCTCCTGGCGCGTCGGGCCGACATGGGCCATGGCCGGATGGTGCATCGGCGCCATCATGAAGCAGATGCCCGCCTCGCGCAGGATCGCCTCGACCCGGCCCGCCTCGATCATCACCTTGACGCCCATCTGCGTCAGCGCATCGGCCGAGCCGGACTTCGACGACAGGTTGCGGTTGCCGTGTTTCGCCACCGTCACCCCGGCGCCCGCCACCACGAAGGCCGTCGCGGTCGAGATGTTCAGCGTGCCTTTGCCGTCGCCGCCGGTGCCGACGATGTCCATGGCGCCCGCGGGCGCGGCGACCTTGTGGCACTTGGCGCGCATGACCGAGGCTGCGGCGGCATATTCCGCGACGCTTTCGCCGCGGGTGCGCAGTGCCATGAGGAAGCCGCCGATCTGGCTCGGCGTGGCTTCGCCCTCGAAGAGCAACGTGAAGGCGCGGGTGGCCTCCTCGGGCGTCAGCGGGCGTTCGGCAGCGGCCGAGATCAGCGGTTTCAGGCTCTCGCTCATGCCGGTACCGGAAGCAGGTTGGTGAAGTTTTTCAAAAGCTTGTGCCCGTGTTCCGAGGCGATGCTTTCAGGGTGGAACTGCACCCCGTGGATCGGCAGGCTTTTGTGCGAGAGCCCCATGATCGTCCCGTCCTCGAGCGCGGCGGTCACCTCGAGGCAGTCGGGCAGGCCCTCGCGGGCAACGACCAGGCTGTGGTAGCGCGTCGCGGCGAAGGGCGAGGGCAGCCCGGCGAAGACGCCGCCGCCCTCGTGGCGGATCTGGCCCATCTTGCCGTGCACGATGTCGCTGTGGCGTTGGACTCTGCCGCCGAAAGCCTGGCCGATGGTCTGATGGCCGAGGCAGACGCCCAGGAGCGGCGTTCCGGTCTCGGCGGCGGCCTCGGTCAGCGCGAGACAGATGCCCGCCTGGTCCGGGTCGCAGGGTCCGGGCGAGAGCAGGATGCCCGCGGGCTTCATCGCCATGGCCTCCTGCACGTCGAGCGCGTCGTTGCGGCGCACGGTCACCTCGGTGCCGAGCTCGCCCAGGTAGTGCACGAGGTTATAGGTGAAGCTGTCGTAATTATCGATGAGCAGCAGCATGTTCTGGCCTGTTTCCGACGGTTTGTGGGGCCGCGGGGGCTGGTCCGGGCGGGGCGAATTCCGGTATAGATGGTCCGAGCGGCCCGAGGAGGTCAAGGGCGCAGGGCGGCGCCGCGGCCCGCGCGCTTCGCCGGGAGAAGGCCGCGAGACTTCAGGCAGGCCCCGGGACCGGGGCGCAAGGGTAAGGACGGGCCATGGCGCGCGGATTTCTGGCAGGCACGATGACGGGCGTTGTGATCGCGGCGGGGGGCGCGGCGGTTCTGTCGCTGACCCAGGGCTATCCCGAGCCGCCGGCGGGGCTGATGCCCGAGCCGCAGGTCGCGGGCGAGGATCGCGAGGCCGGGGCCGCGCCCGAGCCGGGACAGGCCGGGACGGATGCGCCCGGGGCCGATGCGGCGCCCGCGCCGGGCCGTTCGTCCGGCGGGCTGGTCGCGCCCGCGCCGGATGCTCCGCTGGCCGACGGCGCGGACAGGCGCTCCGCCGCGGCCCCCGAGGTGACGGCGCCTGCGGAGGGCCTTTCGGAGGCGCCGGAGCCGGGTGCGGCGGGTCTGGTCGCGCCGGGCGCGGATGCGCCGGTCAGCGCCGCTCCGGGTGGCGCGGGTCTTGAGGCACCCGCGAGCGAGCGCGCGCCAGAGGCGGCCGAGGCCCCGGCGGAGCCGCCTCGGCCCGAGGTCTCGGACGGCGAGGCCGGTTTTGCCGCGGCGCCCTCGGAGGGCGCGGCCCCGGACCAGCCCGTCACGGGCGACGCCCCTCGCGCAGCGCCGGGGCCCGAGAGCCTGACCACGCAAAGCCCCGACAGCGGCCCGGCCCCCGAGACGCAGAGCGCCGAGGCACCCGCCCGTGGCGCGGCGCCCGAGGCGGGCTCTGCGCCGGACATGGAGGTCGCGCTGGCCGATCCAGCCCGAGCCGATGAGGCCGCGCCCGAGGGCGATGGCATGGCGCTGGCCGCGCCGGAGGGGGCGGATGTCGCGCCGGAAGCGCCGGAAGGGGCGGCTGCGATGGCTGAGACAGGCGAGGGATCAGAGGCTGCTTCGGATGATGCCGAGGGGAGCTCTCCGGGTCCGAAGGATGAAGGGGCCGAGGGTGGTGACGCTGGCGAGGCCGTGGCCCCTGAGAGTGTCGCTGAAGATAGTGCCGCAGAAGACAGCGCCGCCGACAGTGGCCAGCCCGCCGACCCGGCGGCCAACGCAGACGCATCCGAAGCGGGCGAGAGCACCACCCAAGAGAGCACCGCCCAGACCACCCCGACCCCCGACGCCATGGCAGCGGCCCCGGAGGACGCCCCCGAGGCCCCGAACGCAGAGACCACCCCGCCTGAAAACCCCGCGCCGCAGGCGCAGGACGAGGTGGCGGTGCTCAGTCCGCCCGACAGCGAGGCCGGCCGCCCGCAGGTGGGCCGGCCCGCGACATCTCCGACCGAGCGCGCGGATGCCGCGCGCAGCACCCGTCTGCCGCGCATCGGCGAGACGCCCGAGGACGTCACGCCCGCGCCGGAGGATACCCCGGCCAGCGTGGCGGAGGGCACCAAGGGCCTCGACCCCGACGCGCCGCCTTATCAGCGCTACGCCGTCCCGCATGAGGCCGAGGCGGGCCAGCCGCGCCTCGCGGTGATCCTGATGGACCCGGGCACCGGGCCGCTCGGGCCCGCGGCGCTCGAGGCCTTTCCCTTCCCGCTCTCCTTCGCCGTCGACCCGACCGCGCCGGACGCGGCGGCGCGCATGCGGGGCTACCGCGAACGCGGCTTCGAGGTGCTGGCGCTGACCGCGCTGCCCGAAGGCGCCGCGGCCCGCGACGTCGAGGTCACGCTCGAGGCCGCGCTTGGCGCGCTTCCCGAGGTGGTGGGCGTGCTCGAGGCCCCCGAGGGCGGGCTTCAGGGTTCGCGCGATGTCTCCGAACAGGTGGCCGATTACCTCGCCGCCTCGGGCCATGCGCTGGTGATGCAGGGGCAGGGGCTGAACACCGCGACCGACCTCGCGCGGCGCGGCGGCGTGCCCGCGGGCGCGGTCTTCCGCGACTTCGACGGCGACGGGCAGGACCCGACGATGCAGCGCCGGATGCTCGACCGCGTGGCGCTGCGCGCCCGGCAGGACGGCGCGGTCATCGCGCTTGGCCGGCTGACGGCGGACACCGTTTCGGCGCTGCTGCTTTGGGGGCTGCAGGACCGCACCAACGACCTCGCGCTGGTGCCGGTCTCGGCGGTGCTGGCGGCGCAGGGGGAGTAGCGGGTTAGGCGGATGAGCGGGGCAGGGCGCGTGGGCGTCGAAGGCCTGGGCCCACAGGGACGTGCCAGCTTTCCAAGCATTAAAGACCCGGGGCCGACCGCCTCCCAGCACCGCTCACCCGCCGCCTCCCGGCACAGCAAGTGCCACCGTCACCCCCGCGCCGTGCCGCTTTCCGCCCAATGCGCCAGCGTCGCGCCGAGGTCGCCGTAGCCCGTCATCCGCCGCTCGAAGGCGAGCCCAAGGCGCGCGGCGCAGTCGCGGGCGCGCTCGGTCAGCGCCGGGTCGTCGGTCTGGGCCTGGTAGACGAGCGTCTCGTAATTGCCGAAATACATCTCGCGCAGCTCGGGGTGGCGGTCGAGGCCGAGCGGGCGCCAGACGAAAGCCTCGAACTGGCGCACGAGGAAATCGGTGAGGTAGAAGGCGGTGCATTCCTCGCGGGCGGCGAACCCCGCGTTGCCCTCGAAGAAGCTGTAGCAATGGGGGCCGGGCACCATCTCCACGCCCATCTCCTCGCAGGCCGCCGCCAGCCCGCCGCCGGTGCCGCAGTCGCCGTAGACCACGTAAATGCGTGCGTAGTCCCCGCGGGCCTTCTCAACGGCCTGGCGCACGGCGGGCGTGATCTTCTCGGGCGTGTTGTGCAGGATCGCGGGCAGGCAGGTGAGATCGAGGTGATCCCAGCCATTGGCGGCGCGCAGGTCGAGGATCTCCCGCGCGAGCGCCCCGCAGGCGATCAGCAGGATGCGTCCGGAGCCGCCCTCGGCGTAGCCCTTGTCGCGAAGTGTGGCGTCGTCAGGTGTGGCTGTCGTCATAGGGGACATGTCCAAGCCCCCAGCGCGCGATGAGCGCGACCACCAGCAGGACGGGCATCACCGCCAGGACGCCGAACGCGCTCATGGCCCAGACGGTCAGCGCCGCTGCGGCCACGACCAGAAGGATTGTGAGTGCGAAGGATGTCACGGGCATGATTTCTCCTTTCCCTGCCAATAATATGGGGCACAGTCGTGGAAAGAAAAAGCCCCCTCGGCGCGAGAGGGGGCCCGATGTGACGGAAGGTCACCCGCCTTTGGCGGATTACTGCGCGGCCGCCTGGTTGTGCCGACGCGCCACCAGTTCCTTGGCGGTGTCGACCGCGACCGCGGCGTCGCGGCAGTAGGCATCGGCGCCGATCGCCCGGCCGAAGTCCTCGTTCAGGGGGGCGCCGCCCACCAGCACGATGAAATCGTCGCGGATGCCCTGTTCCTTCAGCGTGTCGATCACGACCTTCATGTAGGGCATGGTGGTGGTCAGCAGCGCCGACATGCCGAGGATGTCGGGCTTCTCGCGCTCGATCGCCTCGAGATAGGCCTCCACGGCGTTGTTGATGCCGAGGTCCACCACCTCGAAGCCCGCGCCCTCCATCATCATCGAGACGAGGTTCTTGCCGATGTCGTGGATGTCGCCCTTGACCGTGCCGATCACCATCTTGCCCATCGGCGGCGCGCCGGTCTCGGCCAGGAGCGGCTTCAGGATCGCCATGCCGGCCTTCATCGCGTTGGCCGCCAAGAGCACCTCGGGCACGAAGAGGATCCCGTCGCGGAAGTCGCGGCCGACGATGGTCATGCCGGCGACCAGCGCCTCGGTCAAGATCTCGTAGGGCTGCCATCCGCGCTCGAGCAGGATGTTCACGCCTTCCTCGATCTCTTCCTTGAGCCCGTCGTAGAGGTCGTCGTGCATCTGCGGCACGAGCTCCTCGTCGGGCAGTTCGGACAGGATCAGATCGTCTTCTTCGTCAGACATTAGGCACGTCCTCTGGTTCGGGCGCCGTCACGGGCGCCGCCTTGATCGGCAGCTATGTGGCTTTTCACCGCACAGCAATCGCCGGATTGCGACATGCGCCGTCCCGCGACCGACGCGCGATGCGCGCGGCCCGGGCCCCTGCGGGGGCGCTTGTGAATGTTCTTCTTCCGTTCTAGTCTGACGGCATGCGCCGTCATCAGACCGATATCGCCCCCGAGGCCCGCCGCGGGCGCGGCGCCGCCAGCCGCGACGCGGGGCGGTTCGAACGGTTCTCCCGCGCCGACGACCACGACGGCTGGGAGATCCCCGAGGAGATGCGCCTCCTGCGCACCGAGGTCTCGGTCGAGACGCCGCGCAGCGTGATCAACTACACCCGCTCGCCCGATCTGCCCTTCGACCGCACGATCAACCCCTACCGGGGCTGCGAGCACGGCTGCATCTACTGTTTCGCGCGGCCGAGCCACGCCTATCTCGGGCTCTCGCCCGGGCTCGATTTCGAGACCCGGCTGGTGGCCCGGCCCGAGGCGCCCGAGGTCCTGGCCCGCGAGCTGCGCGCGCGGCGCTACAGCGTGGCGCCCATCGCCATCGGCACCAACACCGACCCCTACCAGCCGATCGAGCGCGACCAGGGCGTCATGCGCGGCCTGCTCGAGGTGCTGCGCGACTTCCGGCACCCGGTGGGCATCGTGACCAAGGGCACGCTGATCGAGCGCGACATCGACATCCTTTCGGACCTGGCCGCAGAGGGGCTGACCCGCGTCGGCATCTCGGTGACCACGCTCGATGCGCAGCTCTCGCGCCGGATGGAGCCGCGGGTGCCCGCGCCCGCGCGACGGCTGGCGACGGTCCGGCGCCTCAGCGAGGCGGGCATCCCGGTGCGGCTCATGGTCTCTCCGGTTGTGCCGGCGCTGACCGATCCCGAGCTCGAGGCGATCCTCGAGGCCGGCGCCGAGGCGGGCGCGGATGCGGCGAGCTGGATCATGCTGCGGCTCCCGCGCGAGGTCTCGCCGCTCTGGCAGGACTGGCTCGAGACCCATTACCCCGACCGCGCGGCCCGCGTCATGGCGCGGCTGCGCGAGATGCACGGCGGCAAGGAGTATTCCGCCCAGTGGCACCACCGGATGCGCGGCGAAGGCCATTACGCCGAGATCATCGCCAGCCGCTTCAAGCTGGCGGCGCGGCGCCTCGGCCTCGACCGGAGCGTGCCGCCGCTGCGCTGCGACCTCTTCCGCCCGCCGCCGCGGAGGGGCGATCAGCTGACGCTTCTCTAGGGTCATCAGCCCCGGCGGCGGCGGCGTCCGCCGGCGCGGCGCTGGCCGCCTTCGTTCTCGCCGGTGCCGTCGCTCTCGGAGGAGAAGCCGCCGATCTTCTCGGCGATGGTCTCGAGCGAGGGACGCTCGCCCCGGGGGCGGGTCTCCAGCGCGGCGCGCATCTTCTCGAGGTGCTCGGGCATGGTGCCGCAGCAGCCGCCGATGATCGTGGCGCCGGAATCGCGGGCCAGCACGGCGTATTCGGCCATGAGGTCCGGCGTGCCGTCGTAGTGGATATGGCCATCCTCGAAGCGCGGGATACCTGCGTTGCCCTTGGCCACGACGGGCCGGGTGGGGCCCGCGGCGGTGAAGCCCAGGACGGTGCGCAACAGGTCCGAGGCGCCGACGCCGCAGTTCGCCCCGAAGGCCAGCGGCGGGTTCGACAGCCCCTCGACGAGCTTGACCATATCCTCGGAGGTGACGCCCATCATGGTGCGCCCGGCGGTGTCGAAGCTCATGGTGCCGCACCAGGGCATGTCCGCCAGCGCGAAGGCCTCGGCGGCGGCGCGGAACTCCTCGGGCGCACTGATCGTCTCGACCCAGAGCACGTCTGCGCCGCCTTCCTTCAGGCCCTCGGCCTGTTCGTGGAACATCTCCACGGCAGCCTCATGTGTCAGTTCGCCCACGGGCTGCATGATCTCGCCGGTGGGGCCGACCGAGCCCGCGACCACGACCTTGCGGCCCGAGGCATCGGCCACCTCGCGGCCGAGCTCGGCCGAGACCCGCGACAGCTCGCGGGCGCGATGGGCGGCGTCGTGCAGCTTCAGCCGCGAGGCGTTGGCGCCGAAGGAATTGGTGAGAAACAGGTCCGATCCCGCATCGACCGAGCCCCGGTAGAGCGCGCGGATCTTCTCGGGCTCGTCGATGTTCCAGAACTCCGGCGCATCGCCCGAGGAGAGCCCCATGTTGAACAGATTGGTCCCGGTGGCCCCGTCGGCGAGCAGCCAGTCGCGGCTTTGCAGCAGGTCGGTCAGGGCATTGGACATGTCGGGCGGTCTCCGTGCGAGTCGCGGGAAAGGTGTCCCCGCGCAATGCCCGAAGGCGCGCCATGACGCAAATTCATAATGTTCAAGAAGATGATGAGCCGGAGCGCCGGTTCAATGCTCGTCGATCAGCTGCGCCTTGGCCAGCGCCAGGAGCTCATGCATCTTCACGCGGATCTCGTCGTCGCTGGAGCCGGTGCCGAGATCATCGGCCACCTTGCGCAGCACGTCCTCGTGGCCGGCATGGGCGAAATCGGCCTTGATGACATCGCGCGCATAGGCTTCCGCCTCGGGCCCCGAGAGGCCCAGGCGCTCCGCCGCCCAGAGCCCCAGAAGCTTGTTGCGCCTGGCCTCTGCACGAAACAGCATTTCCTGATCGTGGGCGAACTTGTTCTCGAACGCGGCTTCGCGGTCGTCGAAGGTGGTCATTCCGGGCCTCCCGACAAATGCGTCTGTTCGGTTATGATACGGTCAATCAGGGGCTTCGGGCAAGCGTGCGCCTGCGCAGCTTGCGGGTTTTCGGGGCTTCGACTAAAGGTCGCGCAACGGGCGCGGGGGCTTCCCCCGTGCCGATTCCTGTATCTTGGGAAAGGGGCCGCATGGCACGCCGCAAGAAGATCTACGAAGGCAAGGCGAAGGTTCTCTACGAAGGCCCGCGTCCGGGCACGATCGTCCAGTATTTCAAGGACGACGCCACCGCCTACAACGCCGAGAAGAAGGATGTGATCGACGGCAAGGGCGTGTTGAACAACCGCCTGTCGGAGTTCTTCATGTCCGGGCTGAACCAGATCGGCGTGCCGACCCATTTCATCGAGCGGCTGAACATGCGCGAGCAGCTCGTGCGCTCCTGCGAGATCATCCCCCTCGAGGTGGTGGTGCGCAACGTGGTGGCGGGTTCCATGGCCAAGCGCCTAGGCATGGAGGAGGGCACGCCGCTCACCCGGCCGGTGGTGGAATACTACTACAAGGACGACGCGCTCGGCGATCCGCTGGTCACCGAGGAACATATCGCCGCCTTTGGCTGGGCCAGCCAGCAGGACATGGACGACATCCTGAGCCTCGCGCTCAGGGTCAACGACTTCCTCTCGGGCGTGATGATGGCGGTCGGCATCCGGCTCGTCGATTTCAAGATCGAGATCGGCCGCGTCTTCGAGGGCGACTTCCAGCGGCTCATCGTGGCCGACGAGATCTCGCCCGACAGCTGCCGGCTCTGGGACATCGAGACCGGGCAGAAGCTCGACAAGGACGTGTTCCGCCGCGATCTCGGCAACCTGGCCGATGCCTACACCGAGGTGGCGCGGCGCCTGGGCGTGATGCCCAAGAACAACCAGCCGGTCACCAAGCCGACGCTGATCAACTGAAAGAAGCCCGGGCCCGGGGCGGCGCGGTAACGACAAGGGGCAGATGCGATGAAGGCACGGGTTCATGTGATGCTGAAGGACGGCGTTCTCGACCCGCAGGGCGAGGCGGTCCGCCACGCGCTCGGCGCGCTGGGGTTCGAGGGCGTCGAGGGCGTCCGCCAGGGCAAGGTGATCGAGCTCGACCTGGCCCCGGGCACCACCGAGGCGCAGGTCGGCGAGATGTGCGAGAAGCTGCTCGCCAACACGGTGATCGAAAGCTACCGGGTCGAGGTGCTGTGATGCGCGCCGCCGTCCTGGTCTTCCCCGGCTCCAACTGCGACCGCGACCTAGCGCAGGCCTTCCGCGCCGCGGGCTTCGAGACCCAGATGGTCTGGCACAAGGAGACAGCGCTGCCCGAGGGCACCGACATCGTCGGCGTGCCGGGCGGCTTCTCCTACGGCGACTACCTGCGCTGCGGCGCCATCGCCGCCAATTCGCCGATCTGCCGGGCGCTGGTCGATCACGCGGGCCGGGGCGGCTATGTCTTCGGTCCCTGCAACGGCTTCCAGATCCTGACCGAGACCGGCCTTCTGCCCGGGGCGCTCCTGCGCAACGCCGGGCTGAAATACATCTGCCGCACCGAGCCGCTCCTGGTGGGCGAGACCGACAGCGTCTTCACCCAGGGCTACAGCGCGGGCGAGGAGATCATGATCCCCATCGCCCATCACGACGGCAATTATTACGCCGATGCCGAGACGCTGGACCGGCTCGAGGGCGAGGGCCGCGTGGCCTTCCGCTACGGCCGCAATCCCAACGGCTCGCAGCGCGACATCGCGGGCATTCTCTCGGCCAACCGCCGGGTGCTCGGCATGATGCCGCATCCCGAGCGCGCCGCCGATCCGGGCCATGGCGGCACCGACGGTCAGCGTCTTTTCGCCCATCTGAGCGGGGCCCTGGCGGCCGCCTGACTTGTGGCGGGGCCTCTCGGGGCCTATGACATATCCATGTCGGAGACGCCGTCCGAAGACACATCCCGCCCCGGGCCCGGGCCATTGTCGTGGCGCGTGCGCGCCGCGCTGGTCGCCCTGTTCGCCGCCGCGGTGGCGACGGTCTGGGTGACGAACGCGCTTCTGACCGACCGGTTCACCGAGACCACGCGCAATCGCGCCGAGCTGCGGCTGGCGCTCTACAGCGGCAACCTGTTGTCCGAGCTGCGCCGCAACGCCATCGTGCCGCAGCTCCTGGCGCGCGACCCCGCACTGATCAACGCGCTCAACACCGACGATTACAGCCAATCGACCCAGCGGCTGATCTCCTTCGTCGAGGAGATCGGCGCGGCCTCGCTCATGCTGCTCGACGAGGAAGGCCGGACCGTGGCCGCGACCGATCGCGCCCGGCTCGGCGCGGCGCATCGCAACGCGCCCTATTTCGTGGAGGCCATGCGCTCGTCCTCGACGGTCTTCACCTCGATCCCCAACGAGGTCGGCAATTACACCTTCACCTATTCCCGCCGGGTCGAGAGCCAGGGCAACGCGCTTGGCGTCATCGTCGTCGAGGCGGATCTGGCGAAATTCGAACGCGCCTGGGCGGGCATCTCGGACGCGGTGCTGGTTACCGACAGCGAAGGCCGGATCATCCTGGCGACCGAGCCGCGCTGGCGCGGGCTGACGGTCGAGGCGGCGCTGGCGCGCCAGCCTCCCGACAGCGCCATCGAGCGCGCGATCCAGGCCACCACCGACTGGACCGCGCTGCCCGCCGACGCCTATGTCGGCGGCCAGGCGGTGATGCGGATCGACGGGCGCATCCCCTTCCGGGGCTGGTCGATCACCTCCTTCACCACCTACCAAAGCGTGCGCGAACGGGTGAACGCGGTGCTCGCGCTCGAGATCATGGGCTTCGCGCTCCTGGCGGCGCTGGCCTTCTACGCGCTCAGCCGCAAGACCGCGCTGCGCATGGCGCTCTTCCAGCGCGAAAGCCGCGAGCTGCGCCAGCTCAACCTGCGCCTCCAGCGCGAGATCGCCGAGCGCGAGCGCGTGCAGGAAAACCTCGCGGTCGCGGAACAGACCCTGGCGCAAAGCTCCAAGCTCGCCGCCCTGGGCGAGATGTCGGCGGCGGTCAGCCACGAGCTGAACCAGCCGCTTGCCGCGATGAAGACCTATCTCGCCGGCGCCCGGCTTCTGCTGCGCCGCAACCGCCCCGACGAGGCGCTGAGCGCCTTCCACCGCATCGACGACCTGATCGAACGCATGGGCGCCATCACCCGGCAGCTCAAATCCTATGCCCGCAAGGGCCAGGAGGAGTTCTCGCCGGTGGAGATGGGCGAGGCGGTGACCTCGGCGCTGGCGATGATGGAGCCGCAGCTCCGCGCCCGCCAGGTGCGCATCAGCCGGGTGCTGCCCGACGAGAAGGTGCATGTCATGGGCGACCGGATGCGCATCGAACAGGTGCTGATCAACCTCTTGCGCAACGCGCTCGACGCGACCAAATCGGTGCGCAACCCCGAGATCGAGATCCTGCTCGCCCATGGCGAGACGGCAACCCTGAGCGTGCGCGACAACGGCCATGGCATCGAGGATCTCGATGCGCTGTTCGAGCCATTCTACACCACCAAGCAGCCCGGAGACGGCACCGGACTGGGGCTGGCGATTTCCTCGGGAATCGTCAGCGACCTCGGCGGACGGCTCACCGCGCGGAACGCCGAGGGCGGTGGGGCCGTTTTCGAGATGCAACTGCCGATCATGACCGAAGACACTCAAGCCGCGGAATAAGAGAACAATGGCAAAGGCTATGAAAATCGCGATCGTCGACGACGAGAAGGATATGCGCCAATCGATCAGTCAGTGGCTGGCGCTCTCGGGCTATGACACCGAAAGCTTCGGCAGCGCCGAGGAGGCGCTGAAGACCGTCGGAGCGGATTATCCGGGCATCGTCATCACCGACATCAAGATGCCGGGCATGGACGGCATTCAGCTTCTGAAGAAGCTCATGGGGCTCGACAGCTCGCTGCCGGTGATCATGATCACCGGCCATGGGGATGTGCCCATGGCGGTGGAAGCCATGCGCATTGGCGCTTTCGACTTCCTGGAGAAGCCCTTCAACCCCGAACGCATGTCGGACCTGGCCAAGAAGGCCACCAACGCCCGGCGACTGACGCTGGATAACCGGCAGCTCCGCCGCGAGCTCTCGGACGGCGGGCAGATCATGCAGAAGCTCATCGGCCAGGCCCCGGCCATGGAGCGGCTGCGCGAGGACATCCTCGATCTCGGCCAGGCCGACGGCCATGTGCTGATCGAGGGCGAGACCGGCACCGGCAAGACGCTGGTCGCCCACGCCCTGCACGCGGTCGGCAGCCGGGCGGGCAAGCGCTTCGTGCTCCTGCCCTGCGCGGCCATGGACGAGGCGGCGCTGACCAAGCGGCTCTTCGGGCCGATGGACCCCGACGACAGCCGCCTGCCGGCCATCGAGGAGGCCCGCGGCGGCACGCTGGTCCTCGAGGACATCGAGAGCCTCTCGGACGGCGCCCAGGCGCGGCTCCTGTCGGTGATCAACGACCAGGGCAATCCGCCGGAGACCCGGATCGTGGCGATCTGCAACCTGCAGGACGAGGGCAAGACCTGCGAGACGGCGCTGCGCTCGGACCTCTTCTACCGGCTCGCGGCGCTGCGGATCACCGTGCCGCCCCTGCGCCAGCGCGGCGAGGACATCCTGACGCTCTTCACCCGGCTGTCTGAAAGCTATGCCGAGGAATACGGCTGCGAGGCGCCCCAGGTCTCGGCCCAGGAGGCCGCGCAGCTCCTGCAGGCGCCCTGGCCGGGCAACGTGCGCCAGCTCATCAACCTCGCCGAACGCGCGGTGCTGCAGTCGCGCCGCGGGACAGGCACGATCTCCTCGCTCCTGATGAACGACCACGAGGACATGCAGCCGGTGATGACCACCGAGGGCAAGCCGCTGAAGGAATACGTGGAAGCCTTCGAACGCATGCTGATCGACAACACCATGCGCCGCCACAAGGGCTCGATCTCGAGCGTGATGGACGAGCTCTGCCTGCCGCGCCGGACGCTGAACGAGAAGATGGCGAAATACGGGCTGCAGCGGTCGGATTACCTCGACTGACAGTGCCTGATTGAGAGGCCGGGGGGCTGTCTGCCCCCCGGACCCCCCGAGAGTATTTTGGGCCCGGTCATGCCTGCGCGTTGGCGCGTTGGGGGTGGCCGGGTTTTTTGTTGTGAGGGGGGCGGGCGCGTCGCTTTGAGCGCGCGCGGGGCGGCGAGGCCGGGGGCTGTCTGCCCCCGGACCCCCGAGAGGTATTTGAGGCCCGGTCATGCCTGCGTGGTGGCGCGTCGGGGGTGGCCGGGGTCATTGTTGTGAGGGGGGGTGGGCGCGTCGCTTTGAGCGCGCGCGGGGCGGAGAGGCCGGGGGGCTGTCTGCCCCCCGGACCCCCGAGAGGTATTTGAGGCCCGGTCAGGCCTGTGTGCTGGCGTGTCGGGGGTGGCCGGGGTCTTTTTTGTGGGGGGGGCGCGCGCGTCGCTTTGAGCGCGCGCGGGGAGGCGAGGCCGGGGGCTGTCTGCCCCCGGACCCCC
>NZ_JBTOLZ010000032.1:0-24537 GCF_054552075.1 Roseivivax sp. | reverse complement strand
GCCGTCGATCTGGTCATAGGCGCGGAAGTCGCCGAAATACTTGGTGATCGCCGCGGTCAGCGTGGTCTTGCCGTGGTCAACGTGACCAATCGTGCCGATGTTGCAGTGCGGCTTCGAGCGGTCGAACTTTTCCTTTGCCATCTTGTCAGACGCCTCGTGTTTCAAAGGGGCCAGAACCGGCCCGGTTCGCATCGCGGGCGGGATATTGTCTCGGCGCGGGAAAATCAAGCCGATGTTCGGCTCAGCCGCCGGGAGCGGTGACCTCCGGCTCATCGGCGGGCGCGAAGACCGCCGCGGCGGCGGGGTCCGAGCCCTGCTCTGCCGGGGCCTCGGGGGCGTCGGCGGGGGCGGCAGGGCTCACCGGGCGGCCCGCCTCGGGGCCGCCGAACCAGCCCTGCGCGCGCATCTCCTTGCGCATCCAGCTTTCGATCACCAGCGCGATGTTCTTGGAGAGATTCTCCATCTGCTCGGCCTTGCTCTGGGTCACGCCCGAGCCGACGATGGTCTCGGCCGAGGGCGCCTCGAGCGCGGTGAGTTGCTTGGCCTCCTCGTTAAGCTTGCGGCCCGTGGCGTCCTCGAAGACCGTCACGTTCACGATCAGCACCGATTTGGGCGAGAAGACCAGCGGGATGCCTGGCTGCGCGAGGACATAGCCCTCGACCGAGATGCCGAGGTGATAGAAGGCGTCGCCCTGATAGCGGCGGAAGCGCTCCTCGATGGCGGCGTCGACGGCCTCGATCCACTCCTCGTCGATGGCGTCGCGCGAGGCCGGGCCCTTCACGATGTTCGGGGCGACCACGATGCCATGGCCCATCTTGAAATCGCCGATCGGCTCCACCGGCTGGCGCAGCTCGCGCGCCCCGTCGGCGCAGGCGGCCAGGAGGGCGCAGAGGGCGAATGCGGGAAGGAAACGGATCGTCACGGCGCGCGGACCTCTCGGATTGTGCTCCGCACGATCCTTAGCGAATGGGCCGGGAGGGGGCAATGACGGGGGGCTCGGGTGTCGCCGGGCACATGGGCTTCGAGGGGCGTTCGAGCCGTGAGGCGCGTGCCGTCTGGGTCGTCGCGGGGCGGGGTCGGATCGATGCGCGACATACGGCTGAATGGTCGAACCGGGCGGACCTCAGCCCGCCCGATGCGGCACGCCCCGGCGCGGGCCAGCGCGCCGCCGTTCTTACCGGTTGGCGCCGGGCTTCCAGAGCACGTCGGCGCGGCCCTCGTCATTGGCGATCCGTGCGGCGACGAAGAACCAGTCGGAGAGCCGGTTGAGATAGGTCACCGCCGCCTCGTTCACGCCCTCCACGGCGGCCAGCTCGATGGCCTTGCGCTCGGCGCGGCGGGCCACGGTGCGGCACTGGTGCAGATGCGCGGCGAGCGGCGTGCCGCCGGGCAGGATGAAGCTCCGCAGCGGCTCCAGCCGCTGGTTCATCGCGTCGATCTCGGTCTCGAGCCGCTCGGTCTGCGAGGGCATCATGCGCAGGACCGGGTGGCCCGCCTCCTCGTCGCGGTGCATGTCGGGCCGGCAGAGATCGGCGCCCAGGTCGAAAAGGTCGTTCTGGATGCGCGAGAGCTGTTCGGAGAGCGCGTCCTCGGCGTGCAGACGCGCCACGCCGACCACGGCGTTCAGCTCGTCGACCGTGCCGTAGGCCGCCACGCGCGGCGAATGCTTGGCGATCCGGCTGCCGTCGCCCAGCGCGGTTTCCCCGGCGTCGCCGGTGCGGGTGTAGATCTTGTTCAGCACGACCATGGGGCTCAGCCTCCGCGTTGCAGCCAGACGAAGAGCAGGATCAGGAGCACCGCCACGAACTGCGCGGCGATCCTCAGACGCATGACCTTGTTGGCATGTTTCCGGTTGAACTCTCCGCCCTTGGCGAAACCGCCGATGCCGACCAGCAGGATCACCACCACGGCAAGCATGACGATGGCGGTAATGATGAAAAGCGGATCGTTGAGCATGGGGCACCCCTCGCGGTTCGGACGGCGGAACTTCTCGGCGCCGAGACCTAGGCCCGCGCGCCGCGATGTCCACACTGCGCCGAGCCCTCACCCCTTGTCGAGCACCCGGTCCAGCGCCCGCGTGGGCAGGAACCGCCGGAGCGCGCCCATGGCATGGGTCGGCGTGGTGACATAATAGCGCGGTTTCGGCCGGGACTGGGTCAGCGCGGCGCGCAGCTTCTCGGTGACCGCCTCGGGGCCGAGCTCGAAGCGGTTGCCGCCCGAGCCCTTGTAGAGCTGGTCGAGCAGGCTTTCGCGGTATTGCCCGGCGCGCGGCGAGGCGCGCCAGTCGACCCAGCGTTCGAACTCGCGGATCGCGTTCTCGCGGAAGCGGCTGCGGATCGGGCCGGGCTCGATCAGGCTGACGTGGATGTTCTCGGGCGCCATCTCGAGGCGCAGCACGTCGGCCCAGCCTTCGAGCGCGAACTTGGTCGCGCAATAGGCGCCGCGCCATTTCACGCCCACCAGCCCCAGGACCGAGGAATTGAGCACGATGCGCCCGTGCCCCTGCGCCCGCATGACGGGCAGGATCTCGCGGGTGAGCCCGTGCCAGCCAAGGAAATTGGCCTGGAAGATCGCCTCCATGCCCGCCTGCGGCACGTCCTCGAGCGGGGCGGGAATCGCATAGGCGCCGTTGTGGAAGACCGCGTCGAGGGTGCCGCCGGTGGCGGCGAGCACCTCTTTCAGCGCCGGGGCGAAGGTCGCGGGGTCCTCGTAGTCGATGCGCGGGGCGGCGAGCCCCTCGGCCTCGCGGGCGGCGCAATCCTCGGGTTTGCGGCAGGCGGCGAAGACCTGCCAGCCCTCGGCGGCGAGGCGCCGGGCGGCGTCGAGACCGATGCCGCTGGAGGCGCCGGTGATGAGAAGCGAGCGGGGCTGTGACATGGCTCCCTTCTGGCGGCTCGGCGGCGCGGAGACAACGGGGCTTGGGGGCCGTCCGGGCGGTGCCGCGCTCAGCGCGCGGCGGTCACCAGGTAGTCCGCCATCCAGCCGATGCGGCTGGTCTCGACCACGCGCAGCTTCAGCCAGCCGCCCTCCTGGCGCAGGACCTCGACCTCCTGGCCCTCGGAAAGCTGGGTTAGCACCGAATGGCGGGTGCCCGGGCCCTGGCGCAGGTTCACGCGGCTGCCGTCAACGCGGCGCAGGTCGCGGCTGGGGGTCATCTCCTCGGTCGAGGTCACGCGGGTGCCGGCGCTCGGGCCCGGCAGGGCGCGGCTCGGGTCGCGGCGGGTCAGCGCCAGCGCGTCGGTCTGGGTCCAGCCTTCCTCGGCGCGCGGGCGCGGCGCGGGCGCAGGCTCAGCGGGCATCTCGAAGCTCGCGAATTGCACCTCGGCGGTGCCGCCGGCCTCCGCGGCATCAGAGGTCCGCGCCACGGCGGGCTCGGCGCTGGCCTGCGCGGCCGAGGCGGAAATCCGCGTCAGCTCCGCCGCGCCGGTCGCGGCGCGCGACACCTCGGGCGCGCCGGCCTCGGCGGCTGCGATCATCCCGCCCGCGCTTGTCTGCTGCTGGGCCAGCTGGCGGTCTCCGGGCTGGAAGTCCGCGCCCCCGGACATCTCCCAATAGGTCCAACCAAGAAAAGCGAATGTCAGCAGAATGAACCGGGTCACGGGACCCTCCCCAGATGGTTTGAAATTTTGAGATCACCGCCGTCGGCAGATGTCGGCGAGATCCCGCTGAGAGCAATTCCTTAACCAGAAAGACATCAAAAAGGTTCCGCGCTGCGGGCCGCTCCTTGCTTGCCGGTGCCGCTTGGCGGCGGTATCACAGGATTTATGGATGACGACGCGCTCGACCCCAATATGAACGACAGAAACGTGGCCGAACCGCTGAGGCGGGCGATCGGCGAGCGCTACCTGACCTATGCGCTCTCGACGATCATGAACCGCGCCCTGCCGGATGCGCGCGACGGGCTGAAGCCGGTGCATCGGCGGATTCTCTTTGCCATGCGGGAACTTCGCCTTTCCTCCTCGGGGGGCTTCCGCAAATCGGCGAAGATCTCGGGCGACGTGATGGGCAATTATCACCCCCATGGCGACGCGGCGATCTACGACGCCATGGCGCGGCTCGCGCAGGACTTCGCGGTGCGCTACCCGCTGGTCGACGGCCAGGGCAACTTCGGCAATATCGACGGCGACAACCCGGCGGCCTCGCGCTACACCGAGGCGCGGCTGACCGTGGTGGCCGAGGCCATGCTCGACGGGCTGAACGAGAACGCGGTGGACTACCGGGCGAATTACGACGGCACGCTGACCGAGCCGGTGGTGCTGCCCGCGACCTTCCCGAACCTGCTGGCCAATGGCGCGAGCGGTATCGCGGTGGGCATGGCGACCAATATCCCGCCGCACAACATCTCCGAGCTGGTCGACGCCTGCCTGCATCTGATCAAGACGCCGGACGCCCGCGACGACACGCTTCTGAATTACATCCCCGGGCCCGACTTCCCCACCGGCGGCACCATCGTCGAGCCGCGCGAGAGCATCGCCGAGGCCTATCGCACCGGACGCGGCTCCTTCCGGCTGCGCGCCAAGTGGCAGGTCGAGAAGCTCGACCGTGGCCAGTGGCAGGTGGTGGTGACCGAGATCCCCTACCAGGTGCAGAAGTCCAAGCTGGTCGAACGGCTGGCCGAGCTGATCCAGACCAAGAAGGTGCCGATCCTCGCCGACATCCGCGACGAGAGCGCCGAGGACATCCGCATGGTCCTCGAGCCGCGGTCGAAGAACGTCGACCCCGAGATCCTCATGGGGATGCTGTTCAAGAACTCCGACCTGGAGGTGAAGTTCAGCCTCAACATGAACGTGCTGATCGACGGGGTGACGCCGCAGGTCTGCTCGCTCAAGGAGGTGCTGCGCGCCTTCCTCGACTTCCGCCGCGAGGTGCTGATCCGGCGCTCGCAGCACCGGATGGAGAAGATCGACCACCGGCTCGAGGTGCTCGAGGGGCTGATCGTGGCCTTCCTCAACCTCGACCGGGTGATCGACATCATCCGCTACGACGCCGACCCCAAGGCCGCGCTGTGCCGCGAGGACTGGGGCCGCGACCATGTCCGCGCCAACGACGAGTCGGATTACGTCTCGCCGGCGCCGGCCCGCGGCGATGCCGAGGTCGGGCTGACCGAGGTGCAGGCCGAGGCGATCCTCAACATGCGCCTGCGCTCCCTGCGCCGCCTCGAGGAGCTGGAGCTGGTGGCCGAACGCGACCGGCTGATGGAAGAGCGCGCCGGCCTCGAGGACCTGCTCGACAGCGAGAGCCTGCAATGGGGCCGCATCGCCGACCAGCTGCGCGAGACCAAGAAGACCTTCGGCAAGGATTACGCCGGCGGCGCCCGACGCAGCGATTTCGCCGAGGCCGGCACCGTCGAGGACGTGCCGATCGAGGCGATGATCGACCGCGAGCCGATCACCGTGGTCTGCTCGCAGATGGGCTGGATCCGCGCCCTGACCGGCCATATCGACCTGAACCGCGAGCTGAAGTTCAAGGACGGCGACGGCCCGCGCTTCACCTTCCACGCCGAGACGACCGACCGGCTCCTGGTCTTCGCGACCAACGGACGGGTCTACACGCTCGCCGCCGCCAACCTGCCCGGCGGGCGCGGCATGGGCGAGCCCCTGCGCCTTTCGGTGGATCTGCCGAACGAGGCCGAGATCCTCGACATCCGCATTCACCGCCCCGGCCAGAAACTGCTGGTGGCCTCCTCGGCAGGCGACGGCTTCGTCGTGCCCGAAGAGGAGATCGTCGCCCAGACCCGCGCCGGCAAGCAGGTGCTGAACCTGCGCGGCGAGGTCTCGGCCCGGGTCGTGACCCCGGTCTCGGGCGATGCGGTCGCGGTCGTGGGCGAGAACCGCAAGGTCCTGGTCTTCGCGCTCGAGGAGCTGCCCGAGATGGCCCGCGGCAAGGGCGTGCGGCTGCAGAAATACAAGGACGGGGGATTGTCGGATGCGAAGACCTTCACCCTGGCGCAGGGCCTCTCGTGGTTCGACCCCGCAGGCCGCACTCGCAGCGTCGAACGCCCCGAGCTTGACGAATGGATCGCCAAGCGGGCCAGCGCCGGACGGATGGCCCCCCGGGGCTTCCCCCGCGACAACCGCTTCAACTGACGGCGACCCCGCCCTCGCGACCGGCTTCTCGGGCCGGCGCGGGGCGCTCTTCTGGTTGGCGCTCCGCACCGGCGCGCTGACCGTCCTGACCCTCGGGCTTTACCGCTTCTGGATGAAGACCCGCCTGCGCCGCTGGTACTGGTCGGCGATCCGGCCCGGCGGCCACCCCCTCGAATATGTCGGCGACCCCTGGGAGAAGCTTCTTGGCTTCCTCGTGGCGGTGGTGATCCTGGCCTTCTACATCGGGCTGGTGAACCTGGTGCTGATGTTCCTCAGCTTCTCACTCTTCCAGGGCAATGCCGCGGCCTATGCCCTGAGCCTTCTGGGCGTGGTGCCGCTGTGGTTCTACGCCCAGTATCGCGCGCGGCGCTACATCCTGGCGCGCACCCGCTGGCGCGGCTTGCGCTTCGGGCTCGAACCCGGCGCCTGGGGCTATGCGGCACGGGCGCTCTGGCACTGGCTCCTGACGCTTCTGAGCCTTGGCCTTCTCTGGCCGCGGATGACCTTCTGGCTCGAGAAATACAAGACCGACCGGACCTTCTTCGGCGATGAGCGCATGGTCCAGGAGGGCCGCTGGACCATGCTTCTGCCGGCGCTGCGCTGGATCGTGCTGGCGCTTGTCCTGGGGCTCTGCGCCACCGCGAGCCTCTATTCCGGGCTGCCGCTCGGCGCGCCGCTGATGGTCGGAGCGCTGGTCGCGGGGCTCTACGGGCTGGTCTACTACCGGGTCGAGACGCTGCGCCGCCTGACCGAGCACAAGCGCCTCGGCGGGGCGCGGCTGACCTTCGATCCCAGCGCCTTCCGGGTCATGGTGATCACCGGGCTCGGCTACCTGGTCACCGTGGTGCTGGTCTCGGTGCCCTTGGCGCTGCTGGGCGCGGCGCTCCTCGGCGTGCAGGCCCTGGCGCTGATCGACGAGCTGGAACTGGGCGAGGCCGCGACGCTGCTGACCGGCCTGCCCGACGCGGCACTGATCGCGCTGTCGGTGGCGCTCTATTTCTCGATCTTCTTGCTCTGGGGCGCCTTCCGGCAGGTCTTCGTGACCCTGCCGATCCTGCGCCACTACGCGCTGCACCTGGGCGTGGCCGAGCCGCAAGGGCTTTCGGCCGTGCGCCAGCGCCCGCGCGACGAGGCGCATCAGGCCGAGGGCTTTGCCGAGGCGCTGGACGTGGGGGCCTCGCTGTGAGGTGGGCCCGGGCCTTCCGCCCCGCCGTTGTGACGGCGGTCGGTCGTGCCGCTGGGGCGGCCCGCCCCACGGCGCACCGGACCCGCTCCGCCACCTTGAGGGCCTCCCGCACCAAGCAAGGCGCCTGCCCGATCGCCCAAAGTGCCCATGACGCCGCCCCAAGCCCCTGCCCCGCTCCCCGCCGGGCGCATCCCGCCACCCGGAGGGCCCGCCCATGAGCCGCGACACGATCATCCGCGTCGGCCCCGAGCCCGAGCCCTTCTCCGCCCCCGCCACCTATTACGACGGCGAGACGGCGATGCCGCATCCCGTCACCCTCGCCATCGACCTGCCGCTCAAGGCGCTGGTCTTCGAGGTCGCGGGGCGCACCCTGCGCTGGCCCCTGTCCGAGATCCGCGAGCTGCCGGACACCGCCGGCGGCGACCTGGTGATCTTCCACCGCGCCGACGATCCCCTGGCGCGGCTGGTAATGACCGACCGCAGCCTGGTGCCGCATCTGCCCGACCGCCGCCGCCGCGCGCCGGTGGGCAACCGCAAGGTGATCGCCGCCTGGGCCGCGGGCGCGCTGGCCTCGGTCGCGCTGATCATCTTCGTCCTGGTGCCGCTCATGGCCGACCAGCTCGCGCGGTTCATCCCGCCCGAGGGCGAGCGCGCCCTGGGCGAGGTCACGCTCGAGCAGATCCGCGGCGCGCTGTCGGAGGATTTCGAGCCCGTCGCCTTCTGCGAGGCCCCCGAGGGCCGGGACGCGCTCGACACCATCCGCGACCGGCTGGCCTTGGGCACCGAGCTGCCGCAGGAGCTCTCGGTGCATGTGCTCGACCACGAGATGGTCAATGCCTTCGCCCTGCCCGGCGGCTTCGTGGTGCTGTTCCGCGGGCTCCTCGAAGAGGCCGGCAGCGCCGAGGAGGTCGCCGCCGTCCTCGCCCATGAGGTCGGCCATGTGGTCAGCCGCGACCCGACCCGCCACGCCCTGCGCTCGGCGGGCTCGATCGGGGTCCTGGGGTTGATCTTCGGCGATTTCGCCGGGGGGGCCGCGGTGCTGTTTCTCGCCAATCAGCTGATCGAGGCGCAATACAGCCAGGCCGCCGAGACCGGAGCCGATGCCTATGCCCACGAGATGCTCTTGAACGCCGGGCTCTCGCCCGCGGCGCTGGGGCGGATGTTCGACACCTTCCGCGATCTCGACGGCGAGCCGCCCGAGATCATGGCGCATTTCATGTCCCATCCCGACCTCGCCGACCGCATCGCCGCGGCCGAGGCGGCAGTGCCCGGGGGCTATTCCCCGCGCCCGCTCCTGAGCCAGGCTGAGTGGCGGGCGCTCAGGCGCATCTGCGATTGATTCTTGCGTCTGACGCAAGGTTAGCGCCCAACAGGGCCGAAAAACGCGACGTTCCGCGCAGGAGATGCGTCGATTTCCCCCTGTTGAAGGCGGCATCGGCACGCTACACCTCTGATGAAATTCATCAAGGCATGTCCCCCGCGGCATGCCCGATCCAAGGGAGAGCACGCCGATGAAGGTACTCGTGCCTGTCAAACGGGTGATCGACTACAACGTGAAGGTCCGCGTGAAGGCGGATGGCACGGGTGTCGACCTCGCCAACGTCAAGATGTCGATGAACCCCTTCGACGAGATCGCCGTGGAAGAGGCGATCCGCCTGAAGGAGGCCGGCAAGGCCGAGGAGGTCATTGTGGTCTCGATCGGCGTGAAGCAGGCGCAGGAAACCCTGCGCACCGGCCTCGCCATGGGCGCCGACCGCGCCATCCTGGTGACCGCCGCCGACGACGTGCACCAGGACATCGAGCCGCTCGCCGTGGCCAAGATCCTCTCCAAGGTGATCGCCGAGGAAGAGCCCGGCCTGGTGATCTGCGGCAAGCAGGCCATCGACAACGATCTCAACGCCACCGGCCAGATGCTGGCGGCGCTGACCGGCTGGGCGCAGGCGACCAATGCCAACACGCTCGACATCGAGGGCGACCACGCCACCGTGGCGCGCGAGGTCGACGGCGGCCTGCAGACCATCAAGGTCAAGCTGCCCGCCATCGTGACCACCGACCTGCGCCTCAACGAGCCGCGCTACGCCTCGCTGCCGAACATCATGAAGGCGAAGAAGAAGCCGCTCGAGGAGAAGACCCCCGAGGACTACGGCGTCGACGCCAGCCCGCGCCTCGAGGTGGTGAAGACCTCCGAGCCGCCGGAGCGCGCCGCCGGCGAGATGGTGGGCTCGGTTGACGAGCTGGTGACGAAGCTGAAAGACAAGGGGGTCGTGTAATGGCCGTTCTTCTGCTTGCCGAAATCAACGACGGACACCTGTCGCGCGACGCGACCGCCAAGGCCGTGACCTCCGCCCGTGACCTGGGTGACGTGACGCTGCTGGCCGTGGGCGCATCGGCCAAGGCCGCCGCCGAGGAAGCCGCCACCATCGAGGGCGTCGCCAAGGTGCTGGTCGCCGAGGATGCGCTTTACGGCCACCGCCTGGCCGAGCCGGTCGCGGCGCTGATCGTGTCGCTCGCGGGCGATTACAGCCATATCGCGGCACCGGCGACGACCGATGCCAAGAACATCCTGCCGCGGGTCGCCGCACTCCTGGATGTCATGGTGCTGACCGATGTGACCGGCGTGGTCGACGCCGACACCTTTGAGCGCCCGATCTACGCCGGCAACGCCGTGCAGACGGTGAAATCCGCCGATGCGACCAAGGTTCTGACGATCCGGACCTCGACCTTCGAGGCGGCGGGCGACCAGGCCGCGGCCGCGCTCGAGGATGTCGCCAAGGGCGAGGACCCGGCGGTCTCCGAATGGGTCGAGGACAAGATGGCCGAGAGCGACCGGCCCGAGCTGACCTCGGCGGGCATCGTGGTCTCCGGCGGCCGCGGCGTCGGCTCCGAGGAGAACTTCGCGATCATCGAGAAGCTCGCCGACAAGCTCGGCGCGGCGGTCGGCGCCTCCCGCGCCGCGGTCGATTCGGGCTTCGCGCCGAACGACTGGCAGGTCGGCCAGACCGGCAAGGTGGTGGCGCCCGACCTTTATGTCGCCGTCGGCATCTCCGGCGCGATCCAGCACCTCGCGGGGATGAAGGACAGCAAGGTCATCGTGGCGATCAACAAGGACGAGGAAGCGCCGATCTTCCAGGTCGCCGACTACGGCCTGGTGGGCGACCTCTTCGAGCTGGTCCCGGAGCTGACCGAGAAGCTGTGAGGGTTCCGCGGGCGCTGAAGGGCGTTCGTTTGGGACGAATGAGAGAGGCCCGCCGGGGAACGGCGGGCCTTTTTTGTTGGGGGAGTGGTGAGGTTGGTTGGCGCGTCGGTGAGGTTGGTTGGCGAGGGGTGAGGTGCGTTTGTGGGACAGTGAGGTTCATAGGCAGGCCGGTGAGGTGCGCTTGTGGGTCAGAGAGGTTCATAGGCGGGCCGGTGAGGTGCGCTTGTGGGACAGTGAGGTTCATAGGCAGGCCGTGAGGTGCCCGCCGTTGGCTCTCCCCCGGCCTGACAATTCCGCCAGCGCCCCCGCACCGGAACTCGCAGAACCACCCAGCACAGCCGTCCCTTCTTGCGCCCGAACAGCACCGAAGGTGCCGGGCGCGCGCCGGACCGGCCCGATGGGCCGGCGCTCCTTCGGATGGCGTGCTTAGCTCCCCTCTAATCCAGACCTTGCGTGGATAAAGCGCCCTGCTCAGAGGTCAGCAGCGCCGGCCCCCGGTCCGCCGCGCGCCCTCTGTTGCGAGGGGTGGAGGTGGGAGCCCTAAGGGCTCCACCCAGCACTCCCCAAAAAACGCCGCACCCTGCACGAAAAAGGGCGCCTCCCGGCGCCCTCCCCCGTCCAGACCTGCCCTGTCCTCAGGCCGCCATCGCCATGTCGATCGCCCCGGCCAGCGCCTGGGCGGAGCGGGCGTGGGCGCCGAGGCTGAAGGAACGCCGTGCCAGCGGCATCTCGGCGGCGGAGAAGACCATGCCGGCGGTGTCATGGGCCGCGGCGGGCTCGAGCACCTCGATCATCCCGGCCACGCCCGGGGCCAGCGCCTCGAGCATCGAGCGGGTCACAAAGGCCGGCTCGCAGAGCCCGGCCATACCTGCGCGGGCGCGCTCGGGCGGCGGGGCCTCGGAGAGCCAGAGCAGCCAGACCGGTGCCGCGATGCGGGCGATGAGCCGCGCCATGCGCCGCGCCCAGACCGCCTGCAGCTCGGCCTGCACCAGCGCGAAACGCGCGGCGTCGGTCTCGATCAGCTTGGCGATCAGCGCGCCGACGAAGCTGATCAGCGCGAAATCCACCTCGGGATAAAGCGCGCGCAGCTCCGGCGAGGCGGTCAGGAACCGGTCGTTCCGGCGCGGATGCACCCGGTAGTAGCGGTTCGAGAGGTTGGCCGCGCCGACAACCTGCAGGACCACGGCCTCGGCCCCGTCGGCGAGGCGCTGCACCTCGGCATCGCCGAGATAGAGGTCCAGGCCGGCATTGATCTGACCGAGGTTCAGGCAGGGCCGGCCCAGCCGGTCCGAGAGCTGGGCGGCGAAGGGCCGCGCCAGGAAGCGTCCGAAGGTCTCGGATCCGCCGAGGCAGGCGACATAGCCCCCCGTCAGCGCAGGTTTCGGTCCGCGAAAGGCGACGCGGCTAGTTCCATAATGGCACGGCGCATAATCCAGCCCGCACCGAAAAACGGTGTTGTCCATTTTCATCCCCAAAACAAGCTCACCCGGCACCGAGGCTGACCGATTCGCCTTTCCGATCGGTTAATGCCGGCCGGGGCGCGGGAATCCGGGTTGCGCACGCCTTGTGATCCGGTGATGACGGGGCGTATCTTCGCCCGGACAACGGAAAGGCAGGCCATGGAAATCAAGACCGTCGGCGTCGTCGGCGCGGGACAGATGGGCAACGGCATCGCGCATGTGATGGCGGTGGCCGGCTATGACGTGCTGCTCAACGACATCAGCGGCGAGGCGCTCGAACAGGCCGTCGCGACGATCACCCGCAACCTCGACCGGCAGGTCAGCCGCGAGAAGATCAGCGCCGAGGACCGCGACGCCGCGCTGAGCCGGATCGCCACCACCGAGACGCTGACCGACCTCGGCCGCACCGACCTGGTGATCGAGGCCGCGACCGAGCGCGAGGAGATCAAGACCAAGATCTTCGAGACCCTGGTGCCGGCGCTGGGGCCCGACACCATCCTGACCTCGAACACCTCCTCGATCTCGATCACCCGGCTTGCGAGCCGCACCGACCGGCCCGAGAAGTTCATGGGCTTCCACTTCATGAACCCGGTGCCGGTGATGAGCCTGGTGGAGCTGATCCGCGGCATCGCCACCGACCGCGAGACCTACGAGGCCTGCCTCGCGGTGGTCGAGAAGCTGGGCAAGACCGCCGCCTCGGCCGAGGATTTCCCCGCCTTCATCGTGAACCGCATCCTGATGCCGATGATCAACGAGGCGGTCTACACGCTGCTCGAGGGCGTCGGCAACGTCAGCTCCATCGATGAGGCGATGAAGCTCGGCGCCAACCACCCGATGGGGCCGCTGGCGCTGGCGGATTTCATCGGGCTCGACACCTGCCTGGCGATCATGAACGTGCTGCACGACGGGCTCGGCGACAGCAAGTATCGCCCCTGCCCGCTCCTGTCGAAATACGTCGAGGCGGGCTGGCTCGGCCGCAAGACCCAGCGCGGCTTCTACGACTACCGGGGCGAGACGCCGGTTCCGACCCGTTAAGGCGCGGGCCTGGGCGGACCAGGCTCCGGGCTCTGGCCCGCGCCCAGCGCCAATCGCGCTAGGCCCCGCGCTCCGCCCCCGGCGCGCCCCCGCGCCAGGCGCGCTGGTCGGGCACATGCAGCGTCAGCGCGCCGCCGAGGCGCAGGCAGCCCGGCCGCTCGACCCAGGCGGTGACGCCACGCCGGCCCGAGGCCGCCCGGCGGAAGGCCTTGGCCTCCTCGGGGTGGTCCTCGGCGATCTCGCGGGCGGGCAGCTGGCAGGGCCGGTTCTGCATGTCCACGACCAGCATGCCGCCGTCCTCGAGCTGCAGCCGCGACGAGGGCGGCAGATGCGACAGGTCCGACAGCCCCTCCACGACCAACGAGGCCCCGAGCCATTCGGGGTCGAGCGCGGGCAGCCCCATTTCGGCGGCGGTCTCGGCGATCTCCTCGGCGGAAAGGAGCGAGAGCTGGCGGACGTTGCGGATCTCGGTGCCGCGCGGATATTGCGCCTTCAGCCGCGAGCAGGAGGGCCGGTTGAAGCCGGCATGGGTGTCGCCGGGGATGCCCTCCCAGCCCAGCGCGATCTCTTGCACAGGCTCCGAGCGGATGCGCCGGGTCTCCGCGGTGACGCGGCCAAGCCAGGTGATGCGGGCCGACAGCCCGGTGGGCAGCAGCGCGGGCATGCGCCTAGACCTGCAGGGTGAAGAAGAGCCGCCGGAAGGGAAAGAGCACCGCCCCGTCCGCAGCCTCGGGATAGGCCTTGCCGATGGCGCGTTCGTATTCCGCGATCAGCCGGTTCTGTTCGTCGCTGGAGAGCGCCGCGAGGATCGGCCGGGCAAAGGTCGCCTCGGTGAAGCGCCGCACCGGGTGGCCCTCGGCGTCGGGGGCGAGGTCCTGGTAATACTCGGTCTCCCAGAGCGTCACCTGCCCCAGCCCGCGCAGGAGCCGGTGGTATTCGGCGGGCAGCATGACGCCCGGCAGGCGGCTGCGGTCGATGCGGTTGGGGAAGAGCTCGTCGGCGATCTGCAGCCAGAGCCGATGCGAGGGCGCGCGGTTCTGGTTCGGCATCTGCACCGCGAGGACGCCGCCCGGGGCCAGCATTTCCGCAAGCCGCGGCAGGAGCGTGGCATGGTCGCCCACCCAGTGCAGCGCGGCGTTGGAGAAGATCAGCGCCGGCGGGGTCTCGGCCCGCCAGTTCGCCAGGTCCAGCTCCTCGGTCGAGGCGTAGGAGCCGGTGCGCTCGGCGTAGTCCAGCATGGCCGGGCTGGTGTCGACGCCGACCAGGCGGCGGCGCAATTGCCCGAGTGCCGGGCCGACGGTGCCCGAGCCGCAGCCCAGGTCGATCACATCGCCCGCGGGCAAAGGCCCGATGGCGCGCAAGAGGTCCAGCGCGGGGCGGAGACGATGACCCCGGAACCTGTGGTAGGTCCCGGGGTCCCAATCCGCCGTGGTCCGCGTCGAGCTCATGCCGAGGGCTCAGGCTCCATGTCGCCCGAGGGCTTGGACTTGGGCTTGGTCTTGGGAATCGCCACCACCGATGGTTTGTCCTCCTGCGGCGCGTTTCCGGCGTCGTCGTCGCTGGAATGCGGCGGCTCGCCCTTGATCACGCGCTGGATCTCCTCGCCGGTGAGGGTCTCGTACTCGAGAAGCCCCTGCGCCAGGCGGTCCCATTCCTCGTTGCGGTCGGTGAGGATCTGGTAGGCGCGCTCATAGGCTTCCTGGATGAAGCGGCGCACCTCGTCCTCGATCAGCTCCTTGGTATGGGCCGAGACCGAGAGACCGGCGGTATTGCCCTGGTAGCCTTCGTGGGCCTCGGAGTAGTCGATGTTGCCGATCTTGTCCGACATGCCCCAGCGCAGCACCATGGCGCGGGCCAGCGCGCTGGCCTGCTGGATGTCGCCCGCCGGGCCGTTCGAGACGTTGCCTTCGCCATACTTGATGATCTCGGCCGCCTTGCCGGCCATGGTCATGGCGAGCTTTTCCTCGCATTCGGACTTGTGCCAGTTCAGCCGGTCGATCTCGGGCAGCGAGACCACCATGCCCAGCGCCCCGCCGCGCGGGATGATCGTCGCCTTGTAGACCGGGTCGCACTGCGGCAGCGTCAGGCCGACGATGGCATGGCCCGCCTCGTGGTAGGCGGTCTTTTCCTTCTGCTCGCCGGTGAGCACCATGGAGCGGCGCTCCGAGCCCATCATCACCTTGTCCTTGGCGTTCTCGAAATCGACCATGGTCACGAAACGCCGGCCGACACGCGCGGCCATGAGCGCCGCCTCGTTGACGAGGTTGGCGAGATCCGCGCCCGAGAAGCCGGGCGTGCCGCGCGCGATGATGCGCAGATCCACGTCGGGGCCGAGCGGGGTCTTGCGGGCATGCACGCCGAGGATCTTCTCGCGGCCCTTGATGTCGGGGTTCGGCACGGTGATCTGCCGGTCGAAGCGGCCCGGACGCAGGAGCGCGGGGTCGAGCACGTCGCGCCGGTTGGTCGCGGCGATGATGATCACGCCCTCGTTCGATTCGAAGCCGTCCATCTCGACCAGGAGCTGGTTCAGCGTCTGCTCGCGTTCGTCGTTGCCGCCGCCGTAGCCCGAGCCGCGGTTGCGGCCCACGGCGTCGATCTCGTCGATGAAGACGATGCAGGGGGCGTTCTTCTTGGCCTGTTCGAACATGTCGCGCACCCGGGAGGCGCCTACACCCACGAACATCTCCACGAAGTCCGAGCCCGAGATGGTGAAGAAGGGCACGCCCGCCTCGCCCGCGATGGCGCGCGCCAGAAGCGTCTTACCGGTGCCCGGGGGGCCGACCAGCAGCGCGCCCTTGGGGATCTTGCCGCCGAGGCGCGAGAACTTCTGCGGGTTGCGCAGGAACTCGACGATTTCCTCGAGCTCTTCCTTGGCCTCGTCGATGCCCGCGACGTCGTCGAAGGTGACCCGGCCATGCTTCTCGGTCAGCATCTTGGCCTTGGACTTGCCGAAGCCCATGGCGCCGCCGCGGCCGCCGCCCTGCATCCGGTTCATGAAGTAGATCCAGACGCCGATCAGCAGCAGGAAGGGCAGGAGCGAGATCAGGAAGGACTGGAAGCCCGATTGTTCCTGCGGCTCGGCGCGCACCGGCACGTTGTTCTCGATCAACAGGCCGGTGACCTCGGCGTCCTCGGGCTTGACCGTCACGAAGTCGGTGCCCTCGCTGGTCCGGTAGCGGACCTGCTCGCCGTCGATCGTCACCGAGGCGACCGACTGGTCCTCCACGGCCTGCACGAACTCCGTGTAGGTCGACTCGCGGCTCTGCAGCGTCGCGTTGCCGCCGGAGAACAGGTTGAAGAGCGCCAGGACGAGCAGAAAGAGCACGACCCAGAAAGCGATATTACGCGCGTTGCCCAAAGGAACATCTCCTGTGAAACGTTTGCGCGGCTGTAGCACGGCCGCGCCCCGAGTTACATAAGGTTGTGACCCCGCCGTTCAATGCGACAGAAGGAACGCCGGGAGGTCCCGGGCCGGGCCTTCCAGCCGGCAGGCATGGGCGGGTCCATGGTTGAGAGCGGCGCAGGCGACCAGCCGCTCCTTGTCGAAGATCGCCGGCAGGGCCAATGCGTCGTGAAAGCGCGGGCCCCCGGCGGGTTTGTCGGTGATCTGCGCCCAGCCGCGCGGGCCGAGCATCCGCACGGTGAGCCCCTCGAGCCCCGCGCCCTCGAGGTGCCAGCGCCCGTCCCAAAGGCTGCCGTCGCCGACCTCGGCGGTGACGCCTTCCAGCGCGGCGGCCTCGCGCAGGATGCGCAGGGTGTCGTCCTCGACCCGCACCGCCGCGCCGCCGAGCGTGCCGCCCTTGCCGCCGAGGCAGCCGTCGAGCAGCGCCTCCAGCGCCTCGGCGCGGGGCCGGTAGCCCGCGCCCGCGACATATTGCAGGGCACCCGCGAGAAGCCGCATCTGGGTTTCGCGTTCCACCGCCGCGAAGCCGTCGCGGTCGAGCGTGACCTGCCCCCAGGTCTCGGCGCCGATGCGGTCGGCGACATCCGCCGCCCGGGCCCTCAGCGCCTGGCGCGCCCGCGCCATGCGGGCGGCGGTGGCGTTCAGGCCCTCGGGGCTCAGGCCCTCGGCCTCGAGCTCGGTGAGCAGCCGCCGCATCCGCACCCGTTCGAAGCGCTGATCCTCGTTGGACGGATCCTCGGCGAAAGGCACCCGCAGCACCCGCAGGTGAAAGCGCAGCGTCTCGCGGCGTTCCTGCAGGAGCGGGCGCAGGATGCGCATGCCGCCGACCTGCCGCGCGGGCGCCATGGCCGAAAGCCCGTCCACCCCAGAGCCGCGCCGCAGCCGCATCAGCAGCGTCTCGGCCTGGTCGTCGGCGGTATGGGCAAACAGCACGTCGCGCATCCGTCCGCGCCACTGGTCGATGAGGCCCAGCCGGGCGCGGCGGGCGGCGTCCTGCAGGTTGCCCTGGCCGTCCCAGCCGTCCCAGCGCAGGATGTCGTGCGGCCAGCCGAGCTGGCGGCATTCCTCGGCCACGAGCCGCGCCTCGTCGGCGGCCTCGGGGCGCAGCCCGTGATCCACGGTGACCACCCGCAGCCCGACGCCCCAGGCGCGGGTCCAGTTGTGCGCCAGGGCCAGCATGGCCATGCTGTCGCCCCCGCCCGACACCGCCAGCCCGATCTCCGCGGGGAAGTCCGGGCCGAGAAGCTGCCCCATCGCGGCAGCGAAACGGGCGTCGAGCGCGGGTGTCTCGGTCACTGGCAGCCGAGCGCGGCGCGTTCCTCGGAGGCGCGGGTCACCGCCTCGGAGCCGGGATAGCGGGTCGAAACCTCAGCCAGGGTCACGCAGGCCTCCTGGGTGGAGCCGAGCCGCCCGAGCCCGCGGCCCAGGAGGAACAGCGCCTCGGGCGCGGTGCGGGCCTCGGGATAGAGGTTCCAGGCGTCGAGATAGGCGCGCGAGGCCTCGCGGGTGTCGCCCATCTCCTCGAGCGCGCGGCCCCGGCCCAGCAGCGCCGCGCTGTCGAGCGGCCCGCCGGGATAGGTCTGGCGGAAGTCGGCGAAGGCCTGGGCCGCACCCTGCCAGTCGCCCTCTTCGAGCTGCGCCTGGGCGGCGCGGAAATCAGCCTCCTCGGCGGCGGCGAGCTGGGCGCCGCCGGTCACCGGCAGGCCGCCCTCGCCCGCGCCCTGCCCGGCCTCGGCACCGGCGCTGTCTGACGGCCCGGCCTCGATGTCCTCGGGCGTGGCGGTGCCGTCGGTGGGCACGCCGCTGAGGCCACCCGAGTCCGAACCCGCGCCACCGGTCGCGGGCGCGGTGCCGCCCAGGGGCGGGGTGTCGCCCAGCGCGCCGATGTCGCAGCCCTCTTCCAGCTCGCAAAGCCGGAACTGCAGATCGCCGATCCGGTTCGAGCCGTCCGAGACCACCCGGTCGATGCGGTTGGTCAGTTCCTCGGTGCGCGAGGTCAGCCGCTGCAGCTCGGCCTCGATGGCGTTCACCCGGTCGATGGTGCCGCCGCCGACCTGCACGTCCGAACCGGAGGTCGTCGAGAGCTCGCGCTTGAGCTTCTGCAGCTCGACCGTGAGCACCTGGATGTCCTGGCGGATGTCGGCCAGCGTGTCGGCGCCCTGCGCCTGGCCGGCCATGGGCGCGGCCAGGAGGGCGAGGGAAAGCAGCGTCGCGCGGATCATCGGATCAGCTCACCCCGGCCGCCGCGATGACGGTCACCGCCCGGCGGTTCTTCATGTAGCAGGCCTCGGTCGAGCAGATCTCGATCGGGCGCTCCTTGCCGTAGGAGACGAAGGTCAGCCGGCTCTGGGCGACGCCCTGGGCCACCAGGTATTCCATCACCGCGTTGGCGCGGCGCGCGCCGAGCGCGAGGTTGTATTCGCGGGTGCCCTGTTCGTCGGCATGGCCTTCGATACGGCCCTGGTAGGCGGGGTTCGACATCAGCCATTGCGCCTGCTGCTGCAGGGTCTGCTGCGCCTCGGGGCTCAGCGTCGACTGGTCGACGGCGAACAGCACCCGGTCGCCGATGGTCTGGTTGAAATAGGCCGGCGAGGCCGGATCGTTGGCGCTGCCCGGCACCACGGCGCCGGCGCCCGCACCGGCGCCCATGCCGCCCGCGCCGCCTGCGCCGCCATCGCCGAAGCGGTTGGCATTGGTGCAGCCCGCCACGGCGAGCGCCCCCACCAGCATCATGACTGTCGTGATCTTGCCCATGTCTCTCGTCCTGCTCTTGGTTGCGCCGACGCTAACACAAAGCGCGGCACGGGTGAATCGCCGCGGCCAGAGGCCGCGTCCGGTCTATTGCAGCGGGCCCCAGTTGGGGTCCGAGCCGCCCGCGGGCGTCGAGACCCGCTTGAGGTTGCGCCCCGAGATGTCGACCGAATAAAGCGCCGAGGCGCCGCTTTCGCCCTGGGTCTCGCGGCTGAACATCAGGACCCGGCCGTTCGGCGCCCAGGTCGGGCTCTCGTCGAGGAAGGAGGCCGTCAGCAGCCGCTCCTCGGAGCCGTCGGTGCGCATCACGCCGATGTGGAAGCGCCCGGCGTTCTGCTTGGTGAAGGCGATGAGATCGCCGCGCGGCGACCAGACGGGCGTGCCGTAGCGCCCCTCGCCGAAGGAGATGCGCGTCGCCTCGCCGCCGCCCGCGGGCATCACGTAAAGCTGCTGGGTTCCCGAGCGGTCGCTCTCGAAGACGATCTGGCTGCCGTCCGGCGAGAAGGAGGGCGCGGTCTCGATCGAGGGCGCCGAGGTCAGCTGCGTGGTCTGCCCGGTGGCGATCTCGGAGGCGTAGATGTCGGTATTGGCGCCATTGGTCGCCGAGTAGAGCAGCCGCTGCCCGTTCGGCGAGAAGCGCGGCGCGAAGCTCATGGTGCCCGATTGCGCGGGCAGGATGCGGCTTTGCACCGAGCCCACGTCGAGGACGTGCACCCGCGGGTCGCCGGTGGCGTAGCTGGTGTAGATCACCCGGTCGCCCGAGGGCGAGAAGCGCGGCGCCAGGACCAGCGCCGAGCTGTCGGTCAGATACTGCAGGTTCGCCCCGTCGTAATCCATGATCGCCAGCCGCTTGGCGCGGTTGCCCTTGGGCCCGCTCTCCGAGACGAAGACCACGCGGCTGTCGAAATAGCCGCCCTCGCCGGTGATCCGGCTGTAGACCTGGTCGGCGACCTTGTGGCCCATGCGGCGCAGCCCGTCGGTCTGGCCGGCGAACTGCATGCCCTGGCCGAGCTCGGTGCCCGCGAAGACGTCGTAGACGCGGAACTTCACCACCACGCGCCCCGCCCCGTCGACCGAGACCGCCCCGGTGATCAGCGCCTGGGCGTTGATCGCCCGCCAGTCGGCGAACTGCACCGGGCTTTCGAAGCTGGTGATCTGGCTGATGAAGGCATCCGAGGAGATCTGCCGGAACAACCCCGTGCCGGTCAGGTCGTCGCGCACCACCTGGGTGATTTCCTGGGCGTATTGCTGCGCGGCGCCGCTTTCGGCGACGAAGGTCGGCGCGGCGAAGGGCAAGGGTTCGACCACCCCTTCGGTGATCTCGATCCTCAGCGGCCCGTCCTGGGCCTGGGCCGTGGCCGGGGCGACGAATAGCGCCAGCGCCAGCGCGACGAGGCAGGAGAGAAGCGGGTTCATCAGCGTGCCTTTCCTCGGGGAACCGGGGTCGGGGCGACCATAGCCGCCCCGCTCCCCACACAAAACAGACAAAGACGCGAGGCCGCCCATTACCGCAGCCTCATGCCGGAGGGGTCGAAGACCATCTCGATCTCGCGCCACTGGGCGTATTTCTCGACCGGCAGCGGGAAGCCGTCGCCCTGGCAGCGCAGGATCGCGCGGCGGGCGGCCTGGAAGGCGGTCTGCGCGGCCTGGCCGTCGCCGCCCGAGGCCTCGATCATGCGCAGCGAGTCGCTGACCACGCGGCCGCTTTCCTCCATGCGCATGCCGACGACCACGGTGACATTGGCGGCCTGGCTGCCGACGTCGACGACCCAGCATTGCTGCACGGCGACGCGCAGGGCGTCCTTCTCGCCGCCGGTGAGCGGCGGGCCGGTGGGCAGCGCGGGGTCGGGATCGGTGGTGCCGCCGCCGAGCGCCTCGGCCAGGGCGTCCTCGACGCCCGAGGGGCTGGAGGTCTCGGGTTCGGGTTCAGGGGCGGGCTCGGGCTCCGGGGCGGGTTCGGGCTCGGGCTCCGGCTCGGGGGCCGGTTCCGGCTCCGGTTCGGGCTGCGGGTCCGGCTGCGGCTCGGGCTCGGGCGCGGGATCGGCCTGTGCCGTCTCGACCTCGGGCTCGGGCTCGCTGACCGGCGCGGGCCGGTTCGGACGGGTGCGCGGCCGCATCGAGGCATCGGGGGCTCGGGCGGGCTCCTCGGCCTCGGTCACGATCTCGGTCGAGGCCGCCTCGGGGGCGGTGGCCTCGCGCGCCTCGCTCTCCGAGGTCTCGGGCGCCTCGGCGTCCGGCGCGACGCTTTCCTGGGCCTCCTCGGCGATGGTGGTGTCGGGCTCGGGCGGGGCCACGGGCTCGGGCGCGACCCGCGGCGCGGGGTCCGGCGTCGGGGTCTCGGCGATCTCGGGGGCGGGCGTCTCGGGCGCCGGCGGGGTCAACTCGGGCGCACCGTCGCTGACCTCGGCCTCGGGCGCGGGCGGCTCGGGGACCGGCGCGGGCGCCGTCTCGGGCGCGGGCTCGGGGGCCGGCGCGGGCTCGGGGCGCGACTGCGGGCTCGGCGCGCGCTCGGGCGCGGGGCTCGGCGGCGGCGCCTCACCGGTCTCGGGCGCGGGCGGCGCGGCGACGTCCTCGGCCGCCTCTGGCGGCTGCGAGGGCCGGCTCAGCGCGGCGAAATCCTCTTCGGAAAGGACCGCCACGTCCTGGAAGCGCACCGGGTCCGGGTTCGGCCGGAAGACCCCGCCGAACAGCACCCAGAGCACCAAAGCCAGATGCGCCGTACCCGAGATGACCTGACCCGTGTTCACGCGCCGCCCCTCAGTTCCCCGCCCTGTCGAGCCCCGGCCCGCCGATGTCGGTCACCAGACCGATCGAGCCGAAACCGCCGGCGTTCAGCGCCCCCATGACCTGGGCCACCGTCTCGTAGGAGACCCCGCCGTCGGCGCGCAGGTAGACGCGGTCGTCGGCGCGCTCCTCGGCGATGGCGCGCAGCCGGCCGACCAGCTCGTCGCGCGGCACCTCGGTGGTCTGGATGGTAACGCCGCCCTCGGCGTCGATGGTCACGGTCAGCGGCTCCTCGTTGTCCGAGGGCAGCGCCGTGGCCGCGGTCTTCGGCAGTTCCACCGGCACGCCCACGGTCAGCAGCGGGGCCGCGACCATGAAGATGATCAGCAGCACCAGCATCACGTCGACGAAAGGCGTGATGTTGATCTCGGACATCGGCTGGGCGCGGCCCGAGCGGCGCCGCCGCCTGCGGCTGCCGCCGCTTCCGCCACCCTGTTTCATGATCCCGCCGGCCATGGGTCAGCTGTCCAGCTGGCGCGACAGGATGGTCGAGAACTCGTCGGCGAAGGCCTCGTAGCCCGAGATCAGCCGCTCGGCATCGGCCGAGAGCTTGTTGTAGTAGATCACCGCCGGGATCGCCGCGAGCAGGCCCAGCCCGGTCGCGAGAAGCGCCTCGGCGATGCCCGGCGCGACCACCGCGAGGTTGGTGTTCTGCTGCTGGGCGATCTCGATGAAGGCATGCATGATGCCCCAGACCGTGCCGAAAAGCCCCACGAAGGGCGAGACCGAGCCGACCGTGGCCAGCACCCCGAGGCCGCCCTGCAGCTCTTCGGATTCCTTCTGGATGGCCACGTCCATGGAGCGGTCGATCCGCGCCTGGGCCCCGGCGATCAGGTTGCCGTCGTCGCGGTGCGAGCGGCGCCATTCCATCATGCCCGCTGCGAAGACCCGCTCGGAGCGGCCCGAGGGGTCCATGCCGATCTTGTCGAACAATTCGTCGAGGGGCTCCCCCGACCAGAAGGCGCGGTCGAAGCGATCCGCCTCGCGCCGGGCGGCGCGGTAGGAGATCACCCGCTGGATGATGATCGACCAGGACCAGAAGCTGGCGATGATCAGCGCCAGCATGACCAGCTTCACCGTCAGGGTGGCCCGAGCGAAAAGCGCCCACATGGAGAAATCAATCTCCTGCGCCAGCGCGAGAGTTTCCGTTTCCATTAGCCTGCTCTTCTCTGCCGTGCGGCCTCTTGTCCGGGCCGCCTTTACAGGCAGGAATACGCCATGTCGCCTGTCGAGGCCAACACATTAGGGTGAAAGCAGGGCTTCGCCGCGCCTCAGTGCAGTTTTTGGCGGATATTCGCCGGCAGCCGCGCCGGCCCGCCCGCTTCGGTGACGCAGACCACCAGCACCTCGGCCTGGAACAGGAGCGTCTCGCCGCGCCAGACCTCCTGGTGCATGTTGAGCCGCGCGCCGCTGACCGAGGTCGTGGAGGTCCGCACCGTCAGCTCGTCGTCGAACTTCGCGGGCGCGAGGTAATCGGCCTCGACCCGGCGGACGACGAAGACCACGCCGTCGCGCTCGCGCATGGCGTTCTGGTCCACGCCCAGCGCCCGCACCCAGTCCGAGCGCGCGCGTTCGATGTAGCGCAGGTAGTTGGCGTAATAGACGATGCCCGCCATGTCGGTGTCTTCGTAGTAGACCCGGATCGGGAAGCTGTGGTCCATGGGGCTCTCCTGGGCTTGGGGTCTGGCTGGTCGGCTCTGGCCGGCGCGGGCGCGCTCAGCTTTGCGGCGGCTCGGCGCTCAGCCGGGCGTGCAGGCGCAGCGCATGCGAGGCATCCTGCGCCACCGCCGGCATCACCGGGTCGTAGGCGGCGCGGATCAGGCCCGCGATCTCGGGGCGCAGGACCACGCGGCCATCCTCGAGCCGGCCGAGCGGCGCGCGTTCGCGGAAGGCCTGGTCGGACCAGAGCAGGATCGACTGCGCCACCTGCGAGAGCGCCAGCGTCTCGGCCGGCACCTTCGAGAGCTCCGCATCCATGCGCAGGAAGATGAAGCAGGCCCGGATCGCGCCCTCGGCGTCGAAGCGGAAGACCCGGTACTGGTTGGCCTCGGCTTCCTGCAGCCGGTCGAGGAGCGGGCCCAGCCCGTCGATCAGCCGGTCGAGGTCGGGCACCTCGCGCAGCTCCTCCCAGTCGCGCAGGAAGAAGACCATGGTGTTGGCGCCAAGCTCCAGGTCGGTCTCGGCCATCTGGTGGCCTGCGAGCGCGGTGACCGCCTCGAAGGCGCCCTTGACGGTCGAGAGGGTCTGGTCCTCGACCCCGAAGACGATCGGCGCGATGGGACGGCCCCAGCGGGCGAAGAAATAATGCCCGTCGGTGCGGGTGAAGAGGGCTTCGATGTCCTGCAGGTCCAGCATGGGCGCGGGTGTGGCATTCCGGGAGGTCGGGGGCAAGTGGAAGTGGGGGTGGTTGGGGGTGAGAGGGGACGGCTGAGGTTGCGGGAGCGGACCGGGGTGGAAGGTGAGGTGGTGATGCCGGAGAGCTGGAGCACGAGGCCGGATAGCCGAAGCACAAATCCCGAGAGCCAAGTCCTGAGACCTGAGACCTGAGACCTGAGACCTGAGACCTGAGACCTGAGACCTGAGACCTGAGACCTGAGACCTGAGACCTGAGACCTGAGACCTGAGACCTGAGACCT
>NZ_JBTOLZ010000031.1:0-27067 GCF_054552075.1 Roseivivax sp. | reverse complement strand
TGGCGCACCGACTATAATCACCACCGCCCCCACACGAGCCTCGACGGGCTCACCCCGTGGGAATATCACCAACGGTCGAAAGGGGACCAAAACCTGAACAGAGCGAACTAAAGAACGCGGACTCTACGGGGAGCAGGTCAGGCTGAAGCGCCCGCGGCTCCTGGTGGAGACGGCGCGGATCAGCGCCGCGCGCTACCGGCGCGAGCAACACCTGCGCGGGCTTCTGGGCGGCGAGAGCGCCGAGAACACCGCCCCGCTGGGCATCCTGCGCGCGCTCGAAGAGGCCGAGGAGACCAGCCGCCGCGCCGGCGCGGCGGGCTACCGCGCCACCCGGCACGTGGCGCTTCTGGGCGCGCTCCTCGGCGAGATGCGGCGCGCGGCGCAGGAGACGCCCCGCGCGCCCGGTCCTCAGGAATAGGCGTCGGACATCTCGGATTTGCGGCGCGCGACGAAGTCCGACAGCGCCTCGGCGATGCCGGGATCGAGCATGGGCGTCACATAGGCGTCGAGCTTCTGGCGCACCTTGATCTGCGCCAGGCTCGCGCTGTCGCGGGCGCCCTCCTCGGACCAGGTCTCGAAGGGTTTGTAGTCCAGCACCTCCGAGCGCCAGAAGGCGTTCTTGAAGTTGCGCTGGGTATGCGCGCAGCCCAGGTAGTGCCCGCCGGGGCCGACCTCGCGGATGGCGTCCATCGCCTGGTGCTCCTCGTCGATCATCACGCCCTTGGCGAGCTGGTGCAGCGCGCCGAGCTGATCGGCGTCGAGCACGAATTTCTCGTAGGAGGACACCAGCCCGCCCTCGAGCCAGCCGCAGGCGTGCAGCATGAAGTTCACCCCCGACAGAAGCCCCATGTTGAGCGAGTTCGCCGTCTCGTAGGCGGCCTGGGCGTCGGGGATCTTCGAGCCGCAGAAACTGCCCGAGGAGCGGTAGGGCAGCCCCAGCCGCCGGGCGAGCTGCCCCGCGCCATAGGTGATATGCGCGGCCTCGGGCGTGCCGAAGGTCGGCGCCCCGGAGTTCATGTCGATCGAGGTCACGAAGGCGCCCATGATCACCGGCGCGCCGGGGCGCACGAGCTGCGAATAGGCGACGCCCGCCAGCACCTCGGCCAGCACCTGGGTCAGCGTGCCCGCCACCGAGACCGGCGCCATGGCCCCGCCGACGATGAAGGGCGAGATGATCGCCGCCTGGTTCGCCGCGGCATAGGTCTCGAGCGCGCCCATCATCACGTCGTCGAAGGTCAGGGGCGAGTTGATGTTGATCAGGCTGGTCATCACCGTGTTCTCGGCGATGAAATCCGCCCCGAAGAGCAGCTTGCACATCTCGACCGAGTCGGCGGCGCGGCCGGGGTCGGTGACCGAGCCCATGAAGGGCTTGTCGGTCAGCGTCATATGGGCGTGCAGCATGTCGAGGTGGCGCTTGTTCACCGGCACGTCGGTCGGCTCGCAGACCGTGCCGCCGGAATGGTGCAGCCATTTCGACATGTGGCCGAGCTTCACGAAGTTGCGGAAGTCCTCGATGGTGGCGTAGCGCCGCCCGCCTTCGAGGTCATGCACGAAGGGCGGGCCATAGACCGGGGCCAGCACCAGGTTGCGGCCGCCGATCTCGACGTTCTTCTCGGGGTTGCGGGCGTGCTGGGTGAACTGGCTGGGCGCGGTGGCGCAAAGCTGGCGCGCCAACCCGCGCGGGATGCGGACGCGTTCGCCGGTGACATCGGCGCCCGCGGCGCGCCAGCGCTCCAGCGCGGCGGGGTTGTTCACGAAGTTGACGCCGATCTCCTGCAGGACCGTCTCGGCGTTCTCCTCGATGATGGCGAGGGCTTCTTCGTTCAGCACCTCGAAATTGGGGATGTTGCGCTCGATGTAGCGGGCGGTCTCGATGGTGGTGGCGGTCCGTTCCGCCCGGCGCGCCGCGCCGCCGCCGCCTCCCCGTCCGCGCCTGCGTGCCGCTGCTTCGCTCATGACCCCAGCTCTCCGATCTGTCCCGGGGCGGTCGTCCCGCCCGTTTTGCTGCTGTCTAGCCCAGCCGGAGCGCCCTGCCCTGTCCCGATTGCGCCGCTCCAGGTGGAAAAGCGACATTCGGCGTCCCGGGCCGCCTCGCGGGCCCGGATCCCGCCCCGCATCCCCGGGCAGGGCCACAGCTGCGCACCGCGGCACAGAGCGGCCCTTGCGGAGCGGGAACGTCGGGCTTAAGCGACAGATATGGAAGAACATGCCCGCCACCACGAGCGCCTGCTCATCATCGACTTCGGCAGCCAGGTCACGCAGCTCATCGCGCGCCGCCTGCGCGAGCTGAAGGTCTATTGCGAGATCCACCCCTACCAGAAGGTGACCGATGCCTTTCTCGAGGACTTCGCGCCCAAGGCGGTGATCTTCTCGGGCGGGCCCGACTCGGTGACCCGCGAGGGCTCTCCGCGCCCGCCGGCCCGGGTCTACGACCTCGGCGTGCCGATCCTCGGCATCTGCTACGGCCAGCAGGTCATGATGCAGGACCTCGGCGGCGCGGTGAAGGGCGGCGAGGGCACCTCGGAGTTCGGCCGCGCCTTCGTGGAGCCCACCGAAGAGCGCATCGACCTTCTGAACGGCTGGTTCCTCGACGGCTCACACCGCGAGCAGGTCTGGATGAGCCACGGCGACCACGTCGCCGCCATCGCGCCCGGCTTCAAGCCCTACGGCACCTCGCCCGGCGCGCCCTTCGCGGTGACCGCCGACCTCGAGCGGCGCTTCTACGCGGTGCAGTTCCACCCTGAGGTGCATCACACCCCGAACGGCCGGACGCTCTACGAGAACTTCGTGCGCGACGCGGGCTTTTCGGGTGACTGGACCATGGGCGCCTACCGCGAAGAGGCGATCCGCAAGATCCGCGAACAGGTCGGCGACGCCAAGGTGATCTGCGGGCTCTCGGGCGGGGTCGACAGCTCGGTCGCGGCGATCCTCATCCACGAGGCCATCGGCGACCAGCTGACCTGCGTCTTCGTCGACCACGGGCTCCTGCGCCTGAACGAGGCCGACGAGGTGGTCTCGATGTTCCGCGACCACTACAACATCCCGCTGATCCACGCCGACGAGAGCGACCTGTTCCTGGGCGAGCTCGAAGGCGTCAGCGACCCCGAAGAGAAGCGCAAGACCATCGGGCGGCTCTTCATCGACGTCTTCCAGAAACACGCGGGCGAGGTCGGCGGCGCCGAGTTCCTGGCCCAGGGCACGCTTTATCCCGACGTGATCGAAAGCGTCAGCTTCTCCGGCGGCCCCTCGGTCACGATCAAGTCGCACCACAACGTCGGCGGCCTGCCCGAGAAGATGGGCCTGAAGCTGGTGGAGCCACTGCGCGAGCTCTTCAAGGACGAGGTCCGCGCGCTCGGCCGCGAGCTGGGCCTGCCCGACAGTTTCATCGGCCGCCATCCCTTCCCCGGGCCCGGCCTCGCGATCCGCTGCCCCGGCGAGATCAGCACCGACAAGCTCGAGATCCTGCGCAAAGCCGACGCGGTCTATATCGACCAGATCCGCAAGCACGGCCTCTATGACGAGATCTGGCAGGCCTTCGTGGCGATCCTGCCGGTGCGCACCGTGGGCGTCATGGGCGACGGGCGGACCTACGACTACGCCTGCGCCCTGCGCGCGGTGACCTCGGTCGACGGCATGACGGCGGATTACTACCCTTTCAGCCACGACTTCCTGGGCGAAACCGCGACCCGGATCATCAACGAGGTGAAGGGCATCAACCGCGTCACCTATGACGTGACCTCGAAACCTCCGGGCACCATCGAGTGGGAGTGAGGGCGTCATGCCGCACGCGCTTTTGCTCAATCTCAGGGACACCCAGCGCCTGGCCGGCGGGTCGGAGCGCCACGTCTTCCGCATCGAGGGGCGGACCGACGTGGTGGTCAAGGTCATGCGGTCGAAATACCTGCGCAGCCTGCGCATGGCCGACGACCGGACGCTGCTGGGCTGGCTGAAGGTGCGCCGCGCCTATGCGCTTTTCCGGCGCGAGCAGAAGGCGCTGGGCGACGTGATGCTGCGCGCCGCCATCCGCGAGGAGATGCCCCCGGTCATGGGCTTCCGCGGCTACATCCTGACCGAAAAGGGCCTGGGCCAGATCGTCGAGATGATCGCCGACGAAAACGGCGGCGTCGCCCCGAGCCTGCACGACCAGTTGCAGGGCGACTCGGTGACCGAGGCGCAGATCGGCGCGCTCAACAGCTTCGTGGCGCAGCTCTACGACTGGCATGTCGTGGCGCATGACCTCAGCCCCAAGAACATCGTCTGGAACGGCCCGCAGGCGCGTTACGTGCTGGTCGACGGCTTCGGCGACCGCGCGCTGCTGCCGCTGAAGTCCTGGAACCGGCGTCTGAACAACCGCCGCCTCGACCGCGCCTTCAAGGAGATGGGCGAGAAGTCGGGGCTGACCTGGATGCGCGAGAAGCGGGCCTTCGCGCGTGACTGACCAGAGCCGCACCCTGCCCGCCCAGCCCCGGAGCGACACGATCCGCGCGGCGATCTGGATGATCGGCGCGATCGTGTCCTTCATCTCCATGGCCATCGCCGGGCGCGCGGTCAGCATCGAGCTCGACACCTTCGAGATCATGCTCTTCCGCAGCCTGATCGGCATTTTCATCGTCTGGGGGCTGGCGCGGCTCTTCGGGCGCGCGCATGAGATCCGCCGCGCCCGCATGGGGCTGCATCTGGTGCGCAACATCAGCCATTTCGCGGGCCAGAACTTCTGGTTCTACGCGATCACCGTGATCCCGCTCGCGCAGGTCTTCGCGCTGGAGTTCACCTCGCCGATCTGGGTGATGCTGCTTTCTCCGCTGATCCTGGGCGAGAAGCTGACCAAGACGCGCGGCATCGCCGCCTTCGCGGGCTTCATCGGGGTGCTGGTGGTGGCCCGCCCCTCGCCCGAGACGTTCCACTTTGGGTTGATCGCCGCGGCGCTGGCCGCGCTGGGCTTCGCGGGCTCGGCGGTCTTCACCCGGCGGCTGACGCGCAGCGAGAGCATCGTGTCGATCCTGTTCTGGCTGACGGTCATGCAGGCGGGCCTCGGGCTGATCTGCGCGGGCGCCGACCTCGACATCGCGCTGCCCTCGGCGGCGAGCTGGCCCTGGGTGGCCTTGATTGCTTTCGCGGGACTCGTGGCGCATTTCTGCCTGACCACCGCGCTCAGCCTCGCGCCCGCGACCGTGGTCATGCCGATCGATTTCACCCGCCTGCCGCTGATCGCCGTGGTCGGCATGCTGCTTTACGCCGAGCCGCTCGATCCTTTCGTGCTTCTGGGCGCGGCGGTGATCTTCGCGGCCAACTACTTCAACATCTGGTCCGAGACCCGCGGCGGCGCTCGCGCAAAAGCTGTGACAGAAAAGTGACGTTACGACCCTCCCCCGGTAGCTGACGCCGGGTCAAAATTGCTGCGACGCACCCCCTGGCGGTATTGAGGCGCCAGGAGGAGTTACCCAGGGAAGAGGGACACCATGAAATACGCACTACTCGGCGCCTCGGCTCTCGCCATGGCCGCCGCATCGGCGCAGGCCGGCGGTGTTGATCGCTCGGGCCAAAGCCTCGATCCGATCTTCGAAGACGGAAACTACGTCGAACTGAGCTTCGGTTCGGTGAACCCGAGCGTTTCGGGTTCGGAACTGCCCGGCCTCGGCCAGGGCGGCTCCGGCTCGGACGACATGGCCACCGGCTATCTGCAGCTCGGCCTGGCCTACAAGCGCCAGATCACCGAGGATTTCTCGCTCAGCCTGATCTACGACCAGCCTTTCGGCGCTGACGTCGATTACCCGACCGGCACCGGCTACTACGCCGCCGGCTCGAACGCCGAGCTGAACTCGCACGCGATGTCGCTGATCGGCCGCTACATGCTGAACGAGAACTTCAGCGTGCACGGCGGCGTGCGCTACCAGACGCTGGCGGGCAAGGTCGAGATCGACAACTTCGTCGGCCCGGCCCAGGTCCTGAACTACGAGGGCGACCTCGAGAAGGACGGCGCCTTCGGCTACTCGGTGGGCGCGGCCTACGAGATCCCCGACATCGCCCTGCGCCTGGCGCTGACCTACAACTCCGAGATCACCACCGACCACGATTCGCCGGAGAACGTGAACGGCGCGGCGGTGAGCTCCTCCACCGAGATCACCACCCCGCAGTCGGTCAACCTGACCTTCCAGTCGGGCGTGGCCAAGGACACGCTGGTCTTCGGCGGTGTGCGCTGGGTCGACTGGAGCGAGTTCGACATCACGCCCATCGGCTACCAGAACGCGACCGGTGCCTCGCTCGTCTCCTATGACGACGACACCTACAGCTACACGCTGGGCGTCGGCCGCCGCTTCTCGGAGGCCTGGGCCGGGTCGATCTCGGTCGGCTACGAAGAGCAGCAGGGCGGCATCGCCTCCAACCTCGGCCCGACCGACGGCTACTGGTCGCTCGGCCTGGGCGGCGCCTATACCTACGAGGGCGTCGAGATCTCGGCCGGCATGCGCTACGTCTGGATCGGCGACGCCGAGACCCAGAACGCCGTGGCGAACCCCGCCGCCGAGTTCGAGGACAACAACGCGCTTGGCGTGGGTGTGAAGGTCGGCGTGACCTTCTGATCCGACGCGGGTCTTGCGAGTTGAGGACGGCCCGGTTGCCTTGGTGGTGACCGGGCCGTTTTCTTTGGTGCTGCGTGGGTTTTGAGCGGATCGGGGCCTTCGGCCTGTCGTTGGCAGAGCGCGACTGCCCTTCTTCGCAGCTTCGGCCACACCCCCGAAGCCAGCCACAACGGCTCCACAGCCCCAGGACCCGCCGACGGGCCACCACCCTCACCACGCCCACTCCCACCAACCCGCAGGATTCGGATCGCGCGCCCCCGCGCCCTCGGCTAAGCCTGTGCCATGGCACCGCAAACCAGCATCTCCGCCCGCGCCTGGATCGAGCTCACGCTGCTCGCGATCATCTGGGGCGCCTCCTTCCTGGCGATCCGCACCGCGCTTGACGAGATCGGACCTTTGACCGTCGTCTTCTTCCGCGTCGGCATCGCGGCGGTGGTCCTCTGGGGCTGGATCTGGCTGCGCGGGCTGCCGCTGCCCAAGGGCGCCGCGCTCTGGCGGGCGGGGCTGGTCATGGGACTTCTGAACAACGTCCTGCCCTTCACCCTCATGGCCTGGGGGCAGCTGCATATCACCACCGGGCTGACCTCGATCCTGAACGCCACGACGGCGATCTGGGGCGCGCTGGTGGCGAGCCTCGCCTTCGCCGACGAGCGGCTCACGCCGCGCCGGGCCCTGGGCATCGCCCTGGGCTTCGCGGGCGTCGCCATGGCCATCGGGCCGGGCGCGCTTGGCGGGCTGGAGCTGGCCAACCTCGGGCAGTTCGCGGTGATCGCGGGCACGCTCTCCTACGCGCTGGCGGGCGTCTGGGGGCGGCGGCACCTGTCGAACCTGCGCCCCGAGGTGGCGGCCGCCTTGATGCTCACCGGCGCCAGCGCGTTGATCCTGCCCTTGATGCTGGCCGTCGAGGGCCTGCCGCCGCTGCAACTCGCCCCCATCACCCTGACGGCGGTCCTCTACTACGCGGTGATCGCCACGGCCTTCGCCTACCTGCTCTATTACCGCATCCTCGCCATGGCGGGCGCCTCGAACCTGATGCTGGTCACGCTGATGATCCCGCCCATGGCCATCGCGCTTGGCGCGCTGGTCCGCGGCGAGACGCTGCCGCCCAATGCCTGGGCCGGTTTCGGGCTCCTGGCGCTGGGGCTCCTGGTGCTCGACGGTCGCGTCTGGGCCCGGCTCGCGCGGCGAGGCGTCACAAGGGTTTGACGCCGATGCGCGCTCTGGCTAGGCCTCCGGAACGCAAGGGGGCGAGGCAGATGCGACGGATCTACGAGACAGCGGAAGACTGGCGCCAGGCGCCCGAGAAGCGGGTGCTGCTCTTTGCCATGTCGGGCCTGGGCAAGACCCATGTGGGCAGCATGCTGCGGGCCGGCGGCGGCTGGTTCCACTACTCGATCGATTACCGCATCGGCACCCGCTACATGGGCGAATACATCGCCGACAACGCCAAGCGCGAGGCGATGAAGAACCCCTTCCTGCGCGACCTCCTGCTGTCCGACTCGATCTACATCGGCTCGAACATCACCTTCGACAACCTCGCACCGGTCTCGACCTACCTGGGCAAGCCCGGCGATCCCGAACAGGGCGGCATGGAGATCGCCACCTACCGCCAGCGCCAGAAGCAGTTCCGCCGCGCCGAGATGCAGGCGCTGCTCGACACCGGCTATTTCATCGACCGGGCGCAGGACCTTTACGGCTATCCGCATTTCCTCTGCGATACCGGCGGGTCGATCTGCGAATGGGTCGACCCCGAGGACCCCGAGGACCCGATCCTCTCGGCCTTGTCGCGGCGCTGCCTGATGGTCTGGATCGAGGGTAGCGAGGCACATACCGAGGAGCTTGTCCGCCGCTTCGACCGGGCGCCGAAGCCCATGGCCTACCAGCCGGAGTTCCTCGAGACGGTCTGGGCCGACTACCTCGCCGAGATGCAGATCGCGCCCGACAAGGTGAACCCCGACGCCTTCATCCGCTGGACCTATGCCCGCGCCCTGGCGCACCGCCAGCCGCTTTATGCGGCCATGGCGCGGAACTGGGGCGTGACCGTCACCGCCGAGGAAATGGCCAGCGTCACCAGCGAGGCGGGCTTCACCGAGGTCATCGCCGCGGCGCTTGACCGCGCGGCGCCCTCGGGCTGAGGCGAACACAGTCGCATGAGCCGCCCGCCCGGGCGGCTTGAGACCGCTCCGGCCATGGCCTATCTCTGGCCCTCGCCCGCATCCCCCCCGGAAGGTGATCCCATGCCGATCAAGCTGCCCCGCACCCTGCCCGCCTACGAGGTTCTCGACCGCGAGGGCGTCATGGTCATGGGCGAGGATGCGGCGGACCAGCAAGACATCCGGCCCCTGCGCATCGGGCTTCTGAACCTGATGCCGAAGAAGATCGCCACCGAGAACCAGTTCGCCCGGCTGATCGGCGCGACACCCCTGCAGATCGAGCTGTCGCTGATCCGCATGACCGAGCACCAGACCCGCAACACCGCCGCCGACCACATGGAGAGCTTCTACCGCCCCTTCGCCGAGGTCGAGGCCTCGGGCGAGAAGTTCGACGGGCTGATCATCACCGGCGCCCCAATCGAGCACCTGGAGTTTCCCGAGGTGACCTATTGGGACGAGCTGCAGCGCGTCTTCGACTGGACCCAGAACCACGTGCATTCGACCTTCGGCGTCTGCTGGGGCGGCATGGCGATGATCAACCATTTCCACGGGGTGCCGAAGCACCTGTTGGACCAGAAGGCCTTCGGCTGCATCCGGCACCGCAACTGCGCGCCGGCCTCGCCCTACCTGCGCGGCTTTTCCGACGACATGGTGATCCCGGTCTCGCGCTGGACCGAGCTGAAGCGCGAGGAGATCGAGGCCGCGGGCCTGCGCATCCTGATCGACAGCTCCGAAACCGGCCCCTGCCTCGTCGAGGACATCGATCACCGTGCGGTCTACATCTTCAACCACCTCGAATACGACAGCCACACCCTGAAAGAGGAATACGACCGCGACATCGCCGCGGGCCAGCCGATCAACGTGCCGGCCAACTACTACCCCGGCGACGACCCGGCCGAGCCGCCGCAGAACCGCTGGCGCAGCCACGCGCATCTTCTTTATGGAAACTGGATCTCCGAGATTTACCTGACCACGCCGTATGACATGGCCGAGATCGGCCGCTCCTCGACCGACCTGCGGAAAAAGGGTCTCTGACGTGGCGATGATGGGAAAACTGGCACTGGCGTTCGGGCTGGTGGCGCTGGCGGGCTGCGCGGCGGGCGGGCTCGGCACCGCGCGGTCGCCCAAGACGCAGGAGACCTGGCCGCCGATCGGGCGCTTCGTGACGCTCGACGACGGGCGGCGGGTGCATGCCTTCGTGACCGGCGAGGGCCCGGACCTCGTGCTGATCCACGGCGCCAGCGGCAACGTGCGGGATTTCACCTTCTCTTTCCTCGAGGAGGTGAAGGACGACTACCGCGTGATCATCTTCGACCGCCCCGGGCTGGGCTATACCGACCGCGCCAGCCCCGAGGTCGCGGGCGCCTTCACCACCGAGGCCGAGACGCCCTTCGAGCAGGCCGCCATGCTGAAGGAGGCCGCCGACAAGCTCGGGGTCGAGCGCCCGGTCGTGCTGGGCCATTCCTACGGCGGCGCGGTGGCCATGGCCTGGGGGCTGCGTCACGATCCGGCGGCGCTGGTGGTGGTCTCGGGGGCGACGATCCCCTGGTCGGGCGGGCTTGGCCCGCAATACCGGGTGCTGGGCTCGGCGGTCGGCGGGGCCATCGTGCCTTATATCGCCCGGCCCTTCGCCACGCGCGGGCGCATCGAGACGGTGACCGAGGCGATCTTCGAGCCGCAGCCGATCCCCGAAGGTTACCTCGATTACGTGGGCCCCGGGCTGACGCTGGAGCTGGGCGCGATCCGCGCCAACGCGCGGCAGGTGAACACGCTGCATGCCGCCGTCTCGGAGATGGCGCCGCGCTACCGCGAGGTCACCGTGCCGATCGAGATCCTGCATGGCGCCGAGGACGAGGTGGTCCCCCCGCAGGTCCATGCCGAACCGCTCATGTCCCTGGTTCCCAACGGCAATCTGACCCTGGTCGAGGGCATCGGCCACATGCCGCACCACTGGGCCCCGGGCGAGGTCCGCGCCGCCATCGACCGCGCCGCGGCCCGCGCCGGGCTGCGCTGAGCGTTTGCGTTAATCCTTTTCACATCCCATATTCGCGAGACCCCGAGGCCCGCGAGGAACCCGCCATGTCCAAGCCCTTCGACGGCGCCATCAGCGCCTTCTACCAAGACGGCGCCCCCGAAGAGATCCGCCGCGCCATCGCCGGGGCCGACCGCAAGGACATGCTCGATCCCGACTATCCGCATGCCCGTCGGATGGGCCGCGACGCCTACGAGGCCCAGCTCGCCGCGCTGCAGATCGAGCTGGTGAAGATGCAGGCCTGGGTGAAATCCACGGGCGCGCGGGTCGTGGTGGTCTTCGAGGGCCGGGACGCGGCGGGAAAAGGCGGCACGATCAAGCGCTTCCGCGAGAACCTGAACCCCCGCGGCGCGCGGGTGGCGGCCCTGCCGAAACCCTCGGACACCGAGGCCTCGCAGTGGTATTTCCAGCGCTACATCCAGCATCTGCCCGCCGCGGGCGAGATCGTCTTCTTCGACCGCTCCTGGTACAACCGCGGCGTGGTCGAACATGTCTTCGGCTTCTGCACGCCAGAGGAGCGCGAGCTCTTCTTCGCCCAGGTCACGGATTTCGAGCGGATGCTGGTCAACGACGGCATCCGGCTCACCAAGTTCTGGCTGAACGTCGGCCGGGCCGAGCAGCTGCGCCGCTTCCTCGCCCGCGAGGGCGATCCCTTGAAACACTGGAAGCTGTCCTGGATCGACGTCGAGGGCCTGAAGAAATGGGACGCCTATGGCGCCTCCATCGGCGAGACGCTGGAGCGTTCCGACAGCCCGCATGCCCCCTGGACGGTGATCCGCAGCGACGACAAGCGCCGCGCGCGGCTCGCCGCGATCCGGCACGTGCTGGCCGGGCTCGACTACGATCAGAAGGACCCCGACGCCCTGGGCACGCCCGACGGCGCGATCTGCGGAGGGCGCGACATCTGGCATGTCTAAACGCGGCTATCATCACGGCAACCTCAAGCAGGCGCTGATCGACGCGGCGCTGGAGCTGATCGAGGAGCGCGGCCCCACCGGCTTTACCCTGTCGGAGGCGGCCAAGCGCGCGGGCGTGACCCCGGCGGCGATCTACCGGCATTTCGACGGCCGCGAGGCGCTGATCGCCGAGGCCGCCCGGCAGGGCTACGAGATCTTCGTCGACGTCATGGAATACGCCTACGAGTCGCGCCAGCCCTCGGCGCTGGCGGCCTTCGAGGCCACCGGCGAGGCATATTTGGCCTTCGCGCGGCGCTACCCGGGCCATTACATCGCGATGTTCGAATCCGGGGTCTCGGTGAACCACAGTCCCGCGCTTGCCAGCGTCGCCAACCGCGCCTGGTCGGTCTTGGAACGCGCGGCGGCGGATCTTTCCAAGCACATCCCCGAGGACCGGCGCCCGCCGGCGCAGATGTTCTCGGCCCATATCTGGGCGATGTGCCACGGGGTGGTGGAGCTCTTCGCGCGGAACTCGCCGGGCAACAAGTCGCCCTTTCCGGCCGACCAGCTGCTCGAGACCGGCATCGGCGTCTACCTGCGCGGCCTCGGGCTGATCCCGCCGGACAATTGAGCCATCGCGCGAGGAACGCGCGCCAGCCCCTTGGTCCGGCGCGCTTTCCCTGCGCGGCGCAAGCCGCCTAGCCGGTGTTCTTCTTCAGGTGCTTCTTCAGCGCGCCGGCGTTCTTCTGACGCCGCGCCCGGTAGGGGTTCTTGTCGCCCTGTCCGCGCATCACCAGCCGGATCGGCGTGCCGGGCATGTCGAAATCCGCGCGCAGCCCGTTCACCAGGTAGCGCGTGTAGCTGTCGGGGATGCGGTCGGGATGCGAGCACATCACCACGAAATGCGGCGGCCGGGTCTTGGCCTGGGTCATGTAGCGCAGCTTGATCCGGCGGCCCTGCGGCGCGGGCGGCGGATGGGCCTCGACCATGGCGCCGAGCCAGCGGTTGAGCTGCGCCGTCGGCACCCGGCGGTTCCAGACCTCATGGGCGCGGATCACCGCCGCCTGAAGCCGGTCGAGGCCGCGCCCGGTCTTGGCCGAGACGGTCACGAGGGGCGCGCCGCGAAGCTGCGGCAGGAGCCGCTCGAAGGCCTCGCGCAGGGAGGACAGCTTGGCGTTCTTCTCGGGCTCGAGGTCCCATTTGTTCACCGCCACGACCACCGCGCGGCCTTCGCGTTCGGCCAGGTCGGCGATGCGCAGGTCCTGCTGTTCGAAGGGGATCGCGGCGTCGAGCAGGACCACCACGACCTCGGCGAACTTGACCGCGCGCAGCCCGTCGGAGACCGACATCCGCTCGAGCTTGTCCTGCACCTTGGACTTCTTGCGCATGCCCGCGGTGTCGAAGATCCGCGTCGGCGTACCGCCCCAGTCGAGGCTGAGCGAGATCGCGTCGCGGGTGATGCCCGCCTCGGGGCCGGTGAGCAGCCGGTCCTCGCCCAGAAGCGCGTTGATCAGCGTCGACTTGCCGGCGTTCGGGCGGCCCACCACGGCGACCTGCAGGGGCTTTTCCTCGGTCGGCACGGGCATGGCCTCGTCGGCCTCCTCGGAGACCGGCAGGCTCAGCTCGGGCATGGCCGCCTCGGCCTCGGCCTCGACCTCGGCGAAGCGGTCCGAGATCGGCAGCAGCGCGGAATAGAGGTCCGGCATGCCCTCGCCGTGTTCCGAGGACAGCGCCAGCGGCTCGCCGAGCCCGAGGTTCCAGGCCTCGATCACGCCGGCCTCGGCGGCGCGGCCCTCGGCCTTGTTGGCGACCAGGATCACCTCGCCCGCGCGCTTGCGCAGGATGTCGGCGAAGATCTCGTCGGTGGGGGTGATGCCGGTCCGCGCGTCGACCATGAAGAGGCAGACGTCGGCCTCGTCCACGGCGCGTTCGGTCAGCCGCCGCATCCGCCCCTCGAGCGAGTCGTCGGTGGCATCCTCGAGCCCCGCGGTATCGACCACGGTGAAGTTCAGGTCGCCCAGCCGCGCCTCGCCTTCGCGCAGGTCGCGGGTCACCCCCGGCTGGTCGTCGACAAGCGCCAGCCGCTTGCCCACCAGGCGGTTGAACAGCGTGGACTTGCCCACGTTGGGGCGGCCGACAATGGCTAGTTTGAAGGACATGGGCGCACCGGCCTTTCGGATCGCGTCAGAGCCACGCGACCTAATCCATTTGTCCTGCCGTGAAAAGGGGCCTCAGCGGAAGGCGTGCAGCCGGCCGCGCTTGGAGACGACGTAAAGCGTGCCATTGGCCACGATCGGCCGCGTGGTCGCCCCGCCCGGCACCTCCACCGAGCCCGCCAGCGCCCCGTCCGAGGGCCGGAAGAACCGGATCAGCCCGTCCGAGGAGGCCACGGCCAGGTGGCCGCCCACGAGGATCGGCCCGTGGTTGGCATAGGCCCGGTCGCGGCGCCGCATGGGGCGGCGGCTCTCGACCCAGCCGGGCAGTTCCACCGCCCAGATGCGCTCGCCGGTCTCGGCGTCGATGCGCACCAGCTCGTGCAGGTCGGAGACCACATAGACCGAGCCGCCCGCGGCCCAGGGCATGTCGAAGGCGCCCATGGGCACGGTCCAGCGGCGCTCGCCGGAATAGAGATCGAAGGCCGCGAAGCGCCCGGAGTGGCTGCCCGCATAGACGGTCTCGCCGGCGATCAGCGGGTCGCCCGAGATGTCGTCCACGGTGGAAAGCGCCCGGCCCGTGCGCCGCCCGGCGAGGTCCGCCGACCAGAGCGACAGCCCGCCCTGCTGGAAGGTCGACTGCATGGTGCCCGCGCCGAAGGAGAAGATCACCCGGTCGCCGCCAAGCGCCGGGGCCGGCGCGCCCGCGACGTTGTTCACGTCGCCCGCGGCCCCGTCGAACTGCCAGCGCACGCGGCCGTTGCCGGTCTCGATGGCCCAGGCGATGTTGTCGCTCGAGGTCACATAGACCAGCCCGCCCGAGACGGTGGGCGCCCCGGTCGCCGTGGCGTCGAGCTCCTGGCGCCAGATCGGCGCGCCGCTCGAGGCATCGAGCGCGGTCAGGACGCCGAAGCCCGAGGAGACGTAGAGCACCCCGTCGGCCACCGCGAGCCCGCCGCCCTGGGCCTGGCGCGCGCCGTCGCGCGGCGGCACGACCGAATGGCTCCAGGCCTGGGCGCCGTCGGGCGTGGTGGCGGTGACGGTGAAATCCGAGGACATCGTGTAGATCGCCCGGCCATCGGTCACCGGGTCGACGTTCAGCCGGACCTTGCGGCCGTCGCCGTCGCCGATGTTCGCCGACCAGAGCGGCGCGACCGGCAGCGACAGGTCCGCATGGGTGGTCCGCAGGGCCTGGGTGACCGGGCTTTGCGCCCATTGGCCGTTGCGCTGCGCGGCGGGCAGCGCCGCGGGCAGGCTCTGGTTCTCGGTCTCGGCGTAGCGATAGGGATCGGCCGCGCCCTCGGTGGTGAGCACCTCGCGCAGGCCCATGCGTTCGCCCGGAAGGATCGCCTCCGGTCCGCCGCAGGCCGCAAGCAGCGTCAGGCCCGCGAGCCCTGCCAGTATCGTCCCGTTCCGCACGCTATCGCCCCCGTTCGCCCGTGTTCGTCGTGCCGTCCCTGCCCCTTGGGGCGCGCCGGGATCAGCCGGTCTGCAGCTCTCCGCCGAGCGCAACAATCAACTGAGACGCCCGCTGGCGCAAGCCCTGCGTCACCTCCGAATCCGACAGGATCGCGGTCAGCCGCTCAAGCGCCGCCTCGCGGTTGCCGGTCTCGATCTCGATCAGCGCGAGCTGCTCGCTGGCCAGCAGTCTCAGCGGGTTACCGGGCTGGGACAGCGCCTCGAAGCCCTGGCGGCGCTCCTCGGGGGCCATGGTGGCCGCGCCCTCGGTCAGCGCCTTGAAGCTCGCGATGTTGCGGTAGATCTCGGCCACCTCGCCGTTGGTGGCGACCTGTTCCAGCGCCGCGACGGCGGCGTCGCTTTCGCCCGCCTCGGCGCTCTGGCCGGCCTCGATCAGGCGCAGCATGGCGGCCGCGCTGTCGTTCGGCGGGGTGATCTCGGACAAGGCCGCACGGCGGTCGGCCAGCTCCTCGGCCTCGAGCGCGGCGAGGATCGCCGAGCCGAAGCCCTGCGCCTCGGCGCGGGCGGTGGCCGCCTGGTATTCCCGCCAGGCCGCGCCGCCGACGATCAGAAGGACCACGAGGACCGCGATCCAGCCGTAGCGCCGCAGATAGCCGTAAAGCCGGTCGCGGCGGACTTCCTCGGTCACTTCGTTGATGAAGCTGTCGGTGTCGGTATTGCTCAAGGCCGGCTCCCTGCTCGCCCGCGTTTCGGCCCCTCTTACACGCAGCTTCCGGGCCTCACAAGCGGGCCGCCCGGGGGCGATTTGCCCGATTTTCGTGCTTTTCCCGCGACAGAGCGCGCAAAACCCGGGGGTGGGCGGCATTTTGCGCCTTGCATGGTGGGGCCTCTGACTTGAAGGCCAATGGCGCGACACTTAATCTAAACGGAACGGTTCAGCGTATCTCACGCAGACGTTGCCAACCACAGGCGGTGCGCCCCCGGCGCCTGCCGAGATCCAGGACGACCCGATGCGCCTCTTGCCCCTCCTGACCGCGCTCCTCGTCGCTGCCGCGCTTTATGGCATCGTCATCGAACGGGACCGCCTTCTGAACTTTGCCCGCGACATCGCGCCTTCGGCGCTCTCGGGCGAGGCGCCCTCCGCCCCCGAGGAGACCGCCGCCGAGGCCACGCCGGAGCCCGCGCCCGAACCCGAGGCCGAGGCCAAAGGCGCGGTGAAGGTCATGGCGCGCGCCAGCACCGCCCAGGAGATTGACGCCCAGGTGCTTCTGCGCGGCGAGACCGAGGCCGCCCGCATGGTCGAGGTCATGGCCGAGACCACTGGCCGGGTGATCTCGGACCCGCTGCGCAAGGGCGCCTTCGTCGAGGCCGGTGAGGCGCTCTGCGTGCTCGACCCCGGCACCCGCGAGGTTTCCCTGGCCGAGGCCGAGGCCTCGCTCGCCGATGCGCGCTCGCGCGTGCCCGAGGCCGAGGCCCGCATCCCCGAGGCCGAGGCCCGGGTCGCCGAGGCCGAAGCCGCGCTCGAGGAAGCCAATATCAACGCCAATGCCGCCAACCGCCTGTCGGAAAGCGGCTTCGCCTCCGACACCCGGGTTGCGGCGACCACCGCGGGGGTGCGTTCGGCGGAAGCGGCGGTCAGCTCGGCCCGCGCCGGGCTCGAAAGCGCCCGCGCCGGGGTGGAAAGCACCAAGGCCGCGATCGAAAGCGCCGAGGCCGCCGTGGCCCGCGCCGAGGACGAACTGGCCAAGACCACCATCAAGGCGCCCTTCGCGGGCCTTCTGGAAAGCGACACCGCCGAGCTTGGCGCGCTGATGCAATCGGGCGGCATGGGCGGCGCGCCCTGCGCCACGATCCTGCAGCTCGACCCGATCAAGCTGGTGGGCTTCGTCCCCGAAACCGAGGTTGGCCGCATCGAGGTCGGTGCTCCCGCCGGTGCGCGGCTGACCGAGGGCGGCGAGATCGCGGGCCGGGTGACCTTCGTGTCGCGCTCCGCCGATCCGGTGACCCGCACCTTCCGCGTCGAGGTCACCGCCGACAACGCGGGCCTGGCCATCTCCGCCGGGCAGACCGCCGAGATCGTGATCGAGGCCGAGGGCGAGCCCGCGCATCTCTTGCCGCAATCGGCGCTGACGCTGAACGACGAAGGCCAGATCGGCGTGCGCACCGTCACCGAGGAGCGGACCGCGCTCTTCCTGCCGGTCGAGATCCTGCGCGACACCGCCCGCGGCATCTTCGTCGGCGGGCTGCCCGATGAGGTCGACGTGATCCTTCTGGGGCAGGAATACGTGACCGACGGCGTGCCCGTGGCACCCTCCTACGAGGAGATCCTGCAATGACGGGAATCGTCGACTGGGCCGCCGGCCGCGCCCGGATGGTGCTGGCCTTCATCGCCCTGTCGCTGGCCGTCGGCGCCTTCGCCTATATCACCCTGCCGAAAGAGGGCGAGCCGGACATCGAGATCCCGGCGCTCTTCGTCTCCGTGCCCTTCCCCGGCATCTCCGCCGAGGACGCCGAGACGCTGCTGGTGAAGCCGATGGAGACCGAGCTGGCCGATCTCGACGGGCTCGACCGGATGTCGGCCACCGCCGCCGAGGGTTATGCCGGCGTGGCGCTGGAGTTCGAGTTCGGCTGGAACAAGACCCAGATCATGGCCGATGTGCGCGACGCCATGTCCAACGCCGAGGCCAAGTTCCCGGCCGGCGCCGAGCAGTATTCGATCAACGAGATCAACTTCTCGGAATTCCCCATCGTCATCGTGAACCTCACCGGCGACCTGCCCGAACGCACCATCGTGCGCGTGGCGCAGGACCTGCAGGACCGGCTCGAGGCGCTGGACCCGATCCTCGAGGCCGCCATCGCGGGTAACCGCGACGAGATGCTCGAGGTGATCATCGACCCGCTGAAGCTCGAAAGCTACAACGTCACCGCGGGCGACCTGATCAACGTGGTGCAGAACAACAACCAGCTGATCGCCGCGGGCGAGGTCGAGACCGAGACCGGCGCCTTCGCGGTGAAGATCCCCTCGAGCTTCGACGACGCCCGCGACGTCTACGACCTGCCGGTGAAGGTGAACGGCGACCGGGTGGTGACGCTGGGCGACCTGGCCACGATCAACCTCACCTTCGAGGACCGCACCTCCACGGCGCGCTTCGACGGCCAGCCTTCGGTCGCGCTGCAGGTGGTCAAGCGCAAGGGCTTCAACATCATCGACACCGTCGACCAGGTCGAGGCGGTCATCGCCGATGCCGAGGCCGGCTGGCCCGACGAGCTGCGCGCCGCGGTGGACCTTGGCACCTCGAACGACCAGTCGCGGCAGGTGGCCTCCATGGTCAGCCAGCTCGAGGGTTCGGTGCTGACCGCCATCGCGCTGGTGATGATCGTGGTGCTGGCCGCGCTCGGCACCCGGCCCGCCTTCCTGGTGGGTTTCGCCATTCCGACCTCCTTCCTTCTGTGCTTCGTGCTGCTCGCCGTCATGGGGGTCGCGGTCTCCAACATCGTGATGTTCGGGCTGATCCTCGCGGTCGGCATGCTGGTCGACGGCGCCATCGTGGTGGTCGAATACGCCGACAAGCGCATCTCCGAGGGCTCGGGCCCGATGCGCGCCTATGTCGAGGCCGCCAAGCGCATGTTCTGGCCGGTGGTCTCCTCCACGGCGACGACGCTCTGCGCCTTCCTGCCGATGCTCTTCTGGCCCGGCGTGCCGGGCGAGTTCATGGGCATGCTGCCGGTGACGCTGATCTTCGTCCTTTCGGCCTCGCTGGTCGTGGCGCTGGTCTACCTGCCGGTCATGGGCGGGGTCACGGGCCGCTTCTCGCGCACGCTGGAGAACGCCAGCCAGGGACTGCGCGCCGCCCTGCCCTGGGTGGTGCGTGCCGCACTGGTGCCGGTGGTCCTTTTCGGGCTGTTCCTCGGCGCCATGATGGTGCTGAACCCGGCCTATCTCTTCCCGCCGGTGGCCGAGGGCTGGGCCGGCCGTCTGCCGGGTGCCGTGGTCTTCGTCCTCTCGGCGGTGGCCGCCTCCATCGTCCTCGACGCCGCCGCGATCCGCCGCCAGCAGAAGCGCGTCCGCGCGGGCTACCGCCGCTCGCCCTTCGGCTGGTTCGTCGCGGCCATCGTCGCCAACCCGGTGGGCCCGATCGTCGCCATCGCCACGGTCGGCTTCTTCGTGGTCTCGACCTTCAGCTACTTCGGCGAGAACAACAACGGCGTGGAATTCTTCGTCGAGAGCGAGCCCGAGCAGGCGCTCCTCTACGTCCGCGCCCGCGGCAACCTGAGCCTCGCCGAGAAGGACGCGCTGGTGCGCCGCGCCGAGGCCATCGTCATGGCCCATCCCGGCACCCGCAACGCCTTCGCCTTCGCCGGCGACGGCGGGTTGACCTCGAACACCGGCGGCGCCGAGGCGCCCAAGGACACCATCGGCCAGATCCAGTTCGAGACCATCCCCTGGGAGGACCGCAAGGACGACCCATCGCTCGACGGCGACCGGGTCATCGCGGAGCTTTCCGAGGCGCTGGAGGTCATCCCCGGCATCCAGACCGAGGTGCTGAACCTCGCCATGGGCCCGGCCTCGGCCAAGCCCGTGCATCTGCGCATCAGCGGCGACAGCTGGACCGACCTTCTGGAGGCCGCGACCCGCGTCCGCGGCCAGTTCGACGCCACCCCGGGCCTGCGCCTGATCGAGGACAGCCGCCCCCTGCCCGGCATCGACTGGCAGATCGACGTCGACGTCGAGAAGGCCGGCCGCTACGGCGCCGATGTGGCCACCGTGGGCGCCATGGTGCAGCTCGTGACCCGGGGGCTCCTGCTCGACACCATGCGGGTCGACAGCTCCGACGAGGAGATCGACATCCGCGTGCGCCTGCCCGAGGAGGACCGGGTTCTCTCGACCCTCGACACGCTGAAGGTGCGCACCGCCGAAGGGCTGATCCCGCTGTCCAACTTCACCACCCGCGAGCCCGTCGCCAAGCTCGCCGAGATCAGCCGCGTCGGGCAGAAGCGCTATTTCGACGTGAAGGCAGATGTGGCGCCGAACCTCTTCAAGGCCGTCACCCCGGGCCCCCAGGGCACCACCGAGGCCACGCTGCGCCTCCTCGAGGGCGCGGCCAGCGCCGAGGGCGCCCCCGTGGTGGCGGCCCAGGGCGGCGCGCGTTACGCGGTCCTCGACATTGGCGCCGAGACCTCGCCCGAGGCGGTTTCCGACGCGCTCCAGGCCGGCGATCTGAGCCTCGTGCCGGTCACCCCCAACGAGCGCATCGCCACGCTGACCGCCTGGCTCGAGGCCAACCCGCTGGCCCCGGGGCTCGACTGGGAATGGACCGGCGACCAGGAGGACCAGGCCGAAAGCCAGGCCTTCCTCGGCCAGGCCTTCGCGGCGGCGCTCGGGCTGATGTTCATCATCCTGCTGGCGCAGTTCAATTCCTTCTACAACGCCGTGCTGGTGCTGCTGGCGGTGGTCTTGTCCACCACCGGGGTGCTGATCGGCATGCTGGTCATGGACCAGACCTTCTCGATCATCATGACCGGCACCGGGATCGTCGCACTCGCGGGAATCGTGGTGAACAACAACATCGTGCTGATCGACACCTACCAGGAATACGAGCGATACATGCCGCGCACCCAGGCGATCATCCGGACCGCCGAGGACCGCATCCGCCCGGTGCTCCTGACCACGATCACCACCATGGCGGGCCTCGCGCCGATGATGTTCGGCCTCTCGCTCGACTTCTTCGGCGGCGGCTATTCGATCGACAGCCCGACCGCGCTCTGGTGGAAGCAGCTTGCCACCGCGGTGGTCTTCGGGCTCGGCATCGCGACCTTCCTGACGCTGCTCTTCACGCCCTCGATGCTGGCGCTGCGGGTCTGGGTGACCACCTATGCCCGCTGGATCGCCCGCGCCTTCGCGCGGCTCTCCATGGGCCGCTCGAGCCGGGTCGCCCGCGACTGGGCGCTCAACCGCGAGGCCCGGGGGGTGCGCGCGCCGACGATCCTCTGGGAAGAGGCCGCCCCCGTCCCCGCCGAGGCCCGCGCCACGCCCTTGCGCGCCGCCGAGTGAACGCCGCCCCTCTGGCATCCCGGGCCGTCAGGGATTAAGCCGTCGCCAAGAGCGTGACAGGAGAGACGATGCCCAGCGACGCCCGTGCCGAAGCCGGCCCCGAGGCCCGTCAGATCGCCCGCGAGGAACGCCGCTCGGGGCTGCGCACCATCCGCAAGGCGGCGCCGCATCTCTGGCCCGCCGACAAGCCCTGGGTGAAGCGCCGCGTCTCGGTGGCGCTGGGGCTCCTGGTGCTGGCCAAGCTGATCGCCGTGGTCACGCCCTTCTTCTACAAGGCCGCCGTCGACGCGCTCTCGAACGAGCCCAGTGCCGCCTGGACGCTCGGCGCGGGCGCGGTGGCGCTGACCGTGGCCTACGGTATGTCGCGGCTGCTCAACACCGGCTTCCAGCAGCTCCGCGACGCGGTCTTCGCCAGGGTCGGGCAGAACGCGCTGAGGAAGCTCGCCCTCGACACCTTCCGCCACATCCACGCGCTCTCGCTGCGCTACCACCTGACCCGGCGCACCGGCGGGCTCAGCCGGATCATCGAGCGCGGGGTCAAGGGCGTCGACTTCCTGCTGCGCTTCCTGGTCTTCTCCATCGGCCCGCTGATCCTCGAGCTGACGCTGGTCGGGCTGGTGCTGCTCTTCCTCTTCGACGTCTGGTACCTGGTGGTCGTGGCCGCCACCATCGGGGCTTATGTCTGGTTCACCTTCAAGGTGACCGAATGGCGGGTGAAGCTGCGCCGCCAGATGAACGACCAGGACACCGACGCGAACCAGAAGGCGATCGATTCGCTCCTGAATTACGAGACGGTGAAATACTTCGGCGCCGAGGACCGCGAGGCCCGGCGCTACGACGGCGCCATGGAGGGCTACGAGCGCGCCGCGGTGAAGACCGCCACCTCGCTGGCCTTCCTGAACTTCGGCCAGGCGCTGATCATCACCACCGGGCTGGTGCTGGTCATGGTCATGGCCGCAAGGGGCGTCGCCGCCGGCGCCATGACCGTGGGCGATTTCGTCATGGTCAACGCCTATATGATCCAGATCATCACGCCCCTGAACTTCCTCGGCACGGTCTACCGCGAGATCCGCCAGGCGCTGGTCGACATGGGCGAGATGTTCGACCTGCTGGAACAGCCCGCCGATGTCTCCGAGGCCCCCGACGCCCGCCCCCTCGCGGTGAAAGGCGGCGCGGTCAGCTTCGAGGACGTGCGCTTTTCCTACGACGGCGACCGCGACATCCTGAAGGGTGTCTCGATCACGGTGGGCGCGGGCGAAAGCGTGGCGCTGGTCGGCCCCTCGGGCTCGGGCAAATCCACCATCGGGCGGCTGCTCTTCCGCTTCTACGACGTCACCGGCGGGGCAATCCGCATCGACGGGCAGGACCTGCGCGATCTGACCCTCGACAGCCTGCATGGCGCCATCGGCGTGGTCCCCCAGGACACGGTGCTCTTCAACGACACGATCCGCTACAACATCGCCTACGGCCGCGAAGAGGCCAGCGAGGCCGAGGTGATCGAGGCCGCCCGCGCCGCGCAGATCCACGACTTCATCCTCTCCCTGCCCCAGGGCTACGACACCCAGGTGGGCGAGCGCGGGCTGAAGCTCTCGGGCGGCGAGAAGCAGCGCGTGGGCATCGCCCGGACGCTCCTGAAGAACCCGCCGATCCTGCTCCTGGACGAGGCCACCTCGGCGCTCGACACCGACACCGAGGCCGGCATCCAGGGCGCGCTCGCCCGCGCCGGCGAAGGCCGCACCGTGCTGACCATCGCGCATAGGCTTTCGACCATCGCCGATGCCGACCGGATCGTGGTCCTGCAGGAGGGCCAGGTGATCGAGGAAGGCAGCCATGCCGCGCTCCTCGATGAGGGCGGGCGCTACGCCCAGCTCTGGCACCGCCAGCAGGCCGAGGACGACGCCGCCTGATGGCGCGCAAGGCGCACCCGGACACCCCCGACGGGCGCTATTTCGTCGCCAAATCGCGGCTCTGGCGCAAAACCAACCCCGGCCTCGACGAGACCGCCCGCCGCGCGGAAGTCAAACGCCTGATGCAGGCCCGGCGCGCCGTGGGCCAGGCGCAGACCCCCGAGGCAGAGACCGAGGCCCGCGCCGCCGTCGATGCCGCCAAACGCGCGCTCGGCGAACGCGGTCCGGTCTGGTGGCAGGACGGCGCCCCCGACGAAGGCGGCAAACACCCGCAGAACTCCAGCTACGCAGACTGGTGGCAGACCCTCCCGCCCGAAGCCCGCGCCGCCGGCGAAAGCTGACGCCTCCACCCTCACAGCGCCTGGGCGCCCCCCCTCAAGAAGCGCCACCCCTTGAGGCATGGCCGGGCCCAAAATACTCCGGGAGCGCGAGGGCAGCGCCCTCGCCCGCGGGCCGATCGGCACGATCGGCCTGCCAGACAAGACGGCCCCGCCACTTGGGCGGGGCCGACACTCAGATCAGCGACCAGTCACCAACAAAACAACCGGCAAACCCTCACCGGCACGCCCCTGCTCACAAGGCCGTCCAGCCCCCGTCGACCGAGATCGTCGTCCCGGTGATCTGGTCCGCCGCCGGCGAGCAGAGGAACACGGCGGTGCCGCCGATCTGGTCGACCGTGGCGAACTCCTTCGAAGGCTGGCGGTCGAGGATGACCTTCTCGGTCACCTCCTCCTCGGTCATGTCGTATTTCTTCGCGGTGTCGGGGATCTGCGCCTCGACCAACGGCGTGCGCACGTAGCCCGGGCAGATCGCATTGGCGGTGATCGGCTCGCGCGCGGTCTCGAGCGCGACGGTCTTGGTCATGCCCACCACCCCGTGCTTGGCCGCGATATAGGCGGATTTGTAGGGCGAGGCGGTCAGCCCATGGGCCGAGGCCACGTTGACCACCCGGCCCCAGCCCGCCTTGCGCATCAAGGGCAGCGCCGCGGCGGTGCAATGGAAGGCCGAGGACATGTTGATCGCGATGATCGCGTCCCATTTCTCGACCGGGAACTCGTCGATCGGCGCGACATGCTGGATGCCGGCGTTATTGACCAGGATGTCGCAGGCCCCGGCCTCCTCGATCAGCCGGCGGCAGTCCTCGCCCTTCGACATGTCGGCCGAGATGTAGCGCGCGGTGACGCCGAACTCGGCGCCGATCTCCTCGGCCAGCTTGTGGTCCTCGTCCCGATCGGTGAAGGAGTTCAGCACCACGTCGGCGCCGGCGCCCGCCAGCGCCCGCGCGACGCCCAGCCCGATGCCGGAATTGGAGCCGGTGATGACGGCGGTCTTGCCCTTGAGGTTCATCTGGTAGGTCTCTCCTGCTCTCTCGCGGCGCCGGGCGTGCCGGCGCGATGCTGCAACTGCGAGACTATCACCCGAGACCGGGGGCGGCTTCCACCCGCCGGGGAAGCGTGCGACCAAAAAAAACGCCGGCACGAGGCCGGCGTTCAGTTATTGAGGCAGGTTTCATACAGGCAAGAAACCTATCGAGCAGTGCCTTAGTGATAAGCGAGAATGACCTGACTGCCAAGCTAAAAGTTTGATAACCCTCCGGCCCCCCGTTACTTTTGCATCACAAGCACGCGGGCAGAAAAGGACCGGGCAGATCATGGCAGCACTTCACTTCCACAAATTCGCCCGGGGCGCGGCGCTGGCGCTTCTCGCCGAGCTGGCCGGGCCGGCCTTTGCCGAGCCGCAGCATGGCATCGCTATGTATGGCGATCCCGCGCTCCCACCGGATTTTGTGGCCCTGCCCTATGCCAACCCCGAGGCGCCCCAGGGCGGGCGCATCGTCACCGCCGAGGTCGGCAGCTTCGACAGCCTCAACCCGCATATCCTCAAGGGCTCCACCCCCTGGGCGCTGCGCTTCCTGGCCTACGAGAGCCTGATGGGGCGGAACTGGAACGAGCCCTTCTCGCTCTACGGTCTGCTGGCCGAATCGATCGAGGTGCCCGAGGACCGCTCCTGGGTGGAGTTCACCCTGCGCGAGGAGGCCGCCTTCTCGGACGGCAGCCCGGTCACCGTCGAGGATGTCATGTGGTCCTACGAGACGCTCGGCACCGAGGGCCACCCGCGCTACCGCGGCGCCTGGGCCAAGGTCGAGACCATGGAGCAGACCGGCCCGCGCTCGCTGCGCTTCACCTTCAACGTCGAGGACCGCGAGCTGCCCCTGATCCTCGGGCTGCGCCCGATCCTGAAGAAGGCGCAATGGGCGGAGGCCGAGTTCACCGAATCGGGGCTCGACACCATCCCACTCGGCACCGCGCCCTATGTGGTCTCGGATTTCGAGGCGGGGCGGCATGTCACCCTGACCCGCAACCGCGACTACTGGGGCGACGACCTGCCCTTCATGAACGGCCAGGCCAATCTCGACGAGATCCGCATGGAGTTCTTCGGCGACGCCCAGGCGATGTTCGAGGCGCTGAAGGGCGGCATCATCAACTCCCACCGCGAGACCAACGCCGACAAATGGGAGACGCAATACGACTTCCCCGCCGTCGAGCGCGGCGAGATCGTGAAATCGGTGATCCCGCACCAGCGCCCCTCGGGCATGATCGGCTTCGTGATGAACACCCGCCGCGACCAGTTCGACGACTGGCGGGTGCGCTCGGCCATGCTGCATGCCTTCAACTTCGAGTTCATCAACGACGCCATGACCGGCGGCCGGCAGGAGCGCATCACCTCCTATTTCTCGAACTCGATCCTGGGCATGACCCCGGGGCCCGCCGAGGGCCGGGTGCGGGAGTATCTCGAACCCTATGCGGATGAGCTCCTGCCCGGCGCGCTCGAGGGCTATGAGCTGCCCAAGGGCGACGGCTCGGCGCGCAACCGCGGCAATATCCGCAAGGCCATCGGGCTCATGGAAGAGGCGGGCTATACCATCGAGGACGGCGTGATGACCGGCCCCGACGGCCAGCCCTTCACCTTCGAGATCCTGCTCGCCCAGGGCAGCCAGGAGAACCAGGCGGTGATCGACATCTACGTCCAGGCGCTCGAGCGCATGGGCATCACGCCGAAGATCACCGCGATCGACCCCGCCCAGCACACCGAGCGGCTCAATGCCTTCGACTTCGACATGGCCTATTACCAGCGCGGCCTGTCGCTCTCGCCCGGCAACGAGCAGAAGCTCTATTTCGGCGCCGAGGCGGCCGACCAGGAGGGCTCGCGCAACCTCATGGGCGTGAAAAGCGCCGCGGTCGACGGGCTGATCGACGAGATGCTGAACGCCGGCTCGACCGATGATTTCATCGCCGCGACCCAGGCGCTCGACCGGGTGCTGACCACGGGGCGCTACGTGATCCCGGTCTACCAGTGGAACGTCAGCCGCATCGCCCATGCCAAGGAGCTGAGCTACCCCGAGACGGTGCCGATCTACGGCGATTGGTTCACCTGGCAGACCGACGTCTGGTGGTGGGACAAGAACAAGTGAGGCTGCCGCGGGGGTGATCCCGCGGGGGTTTAGAGTATGGCGACGGGCCGGCCTGGGAGGGGTGGCCCGGCGTGGTTCGTTTGGGGGGTGAGGGTTTCGGATGGTGCGGGGGCGGCGTAATTCGACGCGCCGGAACATCGTTCTCGGGTCCGCTGACGCCTGACCTTTTGGGTGGGCGCCGAATTACCGAGAGCCCGGTATTTCATACCGTGTCATCCAGAGACGCCTTCGGTGCAACAGACCACAGGTCACCGCCAGGCCCCCTCACACCCCGCACCAACAAAGGGCGCGCGCCGGACCGGGGGCCGGCGCTGCTGCCCTCTGAGCGGGGCGCTTTATCCATGCAAGGTCAGGACTAGAGGCAAACTAGGCGCACCACCCCAAGGAGCGCCGGCCCAAAGGGCC
>NZ_JBTOLZ010000030.1:0-28052 GCF_054552075.1 Roseivivax sp. | reverse complement strand
TTGGCCCCTATGCCGGCCTGGTGCTCCTTCAGGATGCCAATGATCTGCTCTTCGCTGAAACGGCTTTTCCGCATCGTCTGTCTCCTCGTTTGGAGAACAGGCTAACTTCAAACCGCGGATTTTTCAGGGGAGCAGGTCACCGCCCTTGCGCGATGTGTCGTCGACTCTGGCATAATGACTCAATACCTGTCGGAACCATCACTTACGCTTCCACAGTGGGACCTGCGCCGCCACATCCTTTTCTTACATGACCTCACCAACCGAAAGCGCTTCCTCACGTCGTTGGGCAAGGCGCAGGGCGGGGGCCCTAAGCCGCCCTTTTTCGAGAACTACGACGAGATTAAACGCAGCCTTCTGTCCGTAATCGAGAAACGGTGCAACGAACTTAATATCGCCCCTGAACGCCGGGACGAGCTCAAGAAGGGACAGACCGCGTTCTTAAACGGGGTGCGGGGCGCGGTACGGGAAGCGGGCTTCGATTTGAACACCTTCGAATTCCTGCACTCCTATTTCTCAAACCACGTCCACTCTCACCCTGTAAGTCTACTCCGGGCAGAAGAGCAGATGATTTCGTTCGAATCTCCCTCTCCCTTTCAGCTTGGCCTTTGCGCCACGGCCCTTGGGGCTGCGACGGACTACCTTTCTGCAGTTAATGCGCGGGTTGAGGCATTCACTGGTGACATCAGTCGTGACCCGATAGGACCGTTAGAATAGCTCGTTACCGCTTTCAGTCCCCATGAGCGCATGCGACGAACGGCAGTTCTGCCCGCACGGCGGTCATCCGGGCGGTAGAAATTCTGCGCTATCCCCCAACGTCCGGTTCGGAGAAGCCGCTTCGCAGCGATGCCCCTCTTTGCGAATGTCTGTTCCGGGCCGTCTGTGTGCCTTTCTCAAGATGCTCACTGACCCCAAGCGAAACCCGCAAAAGAGCCTTCCAGCCCCACCATAACCAGTGAAAGCTGGTAGGCCCGGCAGGACTTGAACCCGCAACCAAAGCGTTATGAGCGCTCTGCTCTAACCAATTGAGCTACAGGCCCCCAGCGGGATCGGGCTACCCAGACGCGCGGGGGGCGTCAAGCGTGTCGTTGCAGCGCCCGGGGCGATGGGCTATCGCCTGCGGCATCGAGACAAGAACCGTTACCCGGGGGCCGCCGATGAGCGAGGGCAAGAACAGCGTCACCTATGCCGATGCGGGCGTCGATATCGACGCCGGCAACGCGCTTGTCGAACGGATCAAACCGGCGGCCAAGCGCACCGATCGGCCCGGCACCATGGCCGGGCTCGGCGGCTTCGGCGCGCTATTTGATCTGAAGGCGGCGGGCTACGAGGATCCGGTCCTTGTCGCCGCGACCGACGGGGTGGGCACCAAGCTGCGCATCGCCATCGACACCGGCTATTACGACAGCGTCGGCATCGACCTTGTCGCCATGTGCGTGAACGACCTGGTCTGCCAGGGCGCCGAGCCGCTGTTCTTCCTGGATTATTTCGCCACCGGCAAGCTCGAGATCGAGGCCGCGGCGCGGGTGATCGAGGGCATCGCCCAGGGCTGCGAGGCGGCCAATACCGCGCTGATCGGCGGCGAGACCGCCGAGATGCCGGGCATGTATCCGGCCGGGGATTTCGACCTCGCGGGTTTTGCGGTGGGCGCCATGGAGCGCGGCACCGCGCTGCCAGAGGGGGTCTCCGAGGGCGACGTCCTGCTGGGGCTCGCCTCGAACGGGGTGCATTCCAACGGCTACAGCCTGGTGCGCAAGCTGGTCGAGGCCTCGGGGCTCGACTGGGGCGCGGCCTGCCCCTGGGGCGAGGGCACGCTGGGCGCGGCGCTGCTCGCGCCGACGCGGCTCTATGTGACCCCGGCCCTGGCGGCGGTCCGCGCGGGCGGGGTGCACGGGCTCGCGCATATCACCGGCGGCGGGCTGACCGAGAACCTGCCGCGCGTTCTGCCCGAGGGGCTCGGTGCCGAGGTGAACCTCGACGCCTTCGCGCTGCCCGATGTCTTCGCCTGGCTGCAGGCGCAGGGCCGCATGGACCAGGCCGAGATGCTCAAGACCTTCAACTGCGGCATCGGCATGGTGCTGGTGGTCGATCCCGACCGCGCCGAGGAATTGAGCGCGCTTCTCGAGGAAGCCGAGGAGCGGGTCACCCGGCTCGGCACCGTGGTCGCGGGCGCGGGCATCCGCTACGCGGGCCAGCTTGCATGAAGCGTGTCGCGATCCTGATCTCGGGCGGCGGGTCGAACATGCAGGCGCTGGCCGAAAGCATGTCCGGCGATCACCCCGCGCGCCCCGTTCTGGTCATGGCCAATTCCGAGACCGCGGGCGGGCTCGAGAAGGCCCGCGCCATGGGCATCCCCACGGCCGCGGTGGACCACCGGCCCTACAAGGGCGACCGGGCGGCCTTCGAGGCGGCGCTGCAGGACAAGCTCGAGGCGGCGGCGCCGGACATCCTCTGCCTCGCGGGCTTCATGCGGGTCCTGACCGAGGGTTTCGTGAGCCGCTGGCAGGGCCGGATGCTGAACATCCACCCCTCGCTTCTGCCGAAATATCGCGGGCTCGAAACCCATGCCCGCGCCCTGGCCGCCGGCGACAGCGAACACGGCTGCACCGTGCACGAGGTCACGCCGGCGCTCGACGACGGGCCGATCCTCGGCCAGGCGCGGGTGCCCGTGACCCCCGGCGACACGCCCGAAGACCTGGCCGCCCGGGTGCTCGAACAGGAGCACCGGCTTTATCCCGCGGTGCTGGCCCGCTTCGCCGCGGGCGACCGGCGCCCGGTGATGTTTCCCTGATGCACCCCTGAGCCCCCCAGCGCGCCGCCCGGCGCTGGCGCATTGCGCCCGGCGCCATGTAGGGTAGTGTCCGCTGCAATCTCCGATCAAGAAAGGCCGCGATGCAGACGATCACCCGGACCGAAGACCTCGCCGCGTTCTGCGATCGCGCCAAGGCCGCCCCTTACGTCACCGTCGACACCGAGTTCCTGCGCGAACGCACCTATTACTCCAAGCTCTGCCTGGTGCAGCTCGCCATCCCCGGCGAGGAGGAGGGCGACGCGGTGCTGGTCGACCCGCTGGAGGAGGGCCTGTCGCTCGATCCCCTGGTCGCGCTCTTCCGGGACACCTCGGTGGTCAAGGTCTTCCACGCCGCGCGGCAGGACCTCGAGATCTTCTGCGTCGACTACGGGGTGATCCCCGAGCCGCTCTTCGACACCCAGGTCGCGGCCATGGTCTGCGGCTTCGGCGAACAGGTCGGCTACGAGACGCTGGTCAAGCGCATCGCGCGGGCGAGCCTCGACAAGTCCTCGCGCTTCACCGACTGGTCGCGGCGCCCGCTGACCGAGGCGCAAAAGACCTATGCGCTGGCCGATGTGACCCATCTGCGCAAGATCTACGAGTTCCTCGAGAAAAAGCTGCGCGACACCGGGCGGCACCGCTGGGTCGCCGAGGAGCTGGCCCAGCTCACCGATCCCGAGACCTATGTGACCCGGCCCGCCGAGGCCTGGCGCCGGGTCAAGACGCGCAACACCTCGCCGCGCTTTCTGGCGGTGGTGCGCGAGCTGGCGCGCTTCCGCGAGGCCTATGCGCAGGAGCGCAACGTGCCGCGCAGCCGGGTCTACAAGGACGACGCGCTGCTGGAGCTGGCGGCGACCAAGCCCGCGAGCCACAGCGACCTTGGCCGCTCGCGGCTGCTTCTGCGCGAGGCGCGGCGCGGCGACATCGCCGAGGGCATCCTCGCGGCGGTGAAACAGGCCCAGGAGATGCCCAAGGAAGAGCTGCCCGAGGTCCAGGAGGGCCGCGACAAGGCCCAGGTGAACCCGGCGCTGGCGGATCTTCTGCGCGTGCTCCTGAAAGCGCGGACCGAAAGCTCGGGCGTGGCCCCGAAGCTGGTGGCGCCCTCGGCGGAACTTGACGCCATCGCCAGCGGCGAGCGCGACGTGGCCGCGCTCAAGGGCTGGCGGCGCGAGCTGTTCGGGGCGGATGCGCTGCGGCTCTGCGAAGGCCAGATCGCGCTGGCCGCCAAGGGCAGCAAGATCGACGTGATCGAGCTTTGATGGGCGCGGGAGCCCGCCTTGGCGGACCTGCGCGGGCCGGGTCTCGGAGGACGTCGCTTTTCTCTGCCGCGTGACCGCCGGACGCCCTCAGACATCCCCAGAACAAAAAACGCGCGCTCCGATCCTCGGGCGCGCGTTTCACGTTGTCCGAAAGCCTGCCGCCCTCAGCGCCGCGTCGCGAGCGCGTTGCTCGCGCTGCGGACCTCGATCTCGGCGACCTCGGAGAGCTCCTGGTCGGTCAGGAAGGTCGCCACGGTCACCCGCCGCGCCTTGGGGCCGGTGCCCGCCGAACTGCGGTAGAGCCGCACCTCGAGCGCGTAGACCAGCCGTCCGCCGGTGCTTTCCGCCTCGATCGGCGTCAGCTGCGCCTCGTAGCGGCCCGGCACCCGGGCGATGCCGCTGGCGCGCACGATGGCGCCGCCGGGACGGCGCTCGATGGTGAGGTCCGAGAGCTCCGCGATGGGCTGGCCGAGGTAGACCTCTTCGCGTTCGGTGCGGAAGACCGAGGCGCGCCGCGCGGGGATCAGGGGATTGGTCTCGCTGCCCGCCTCGACGGGGACCGAGCGCGCCGGACCGAACCAGTTGAAGGGATTGAGCCGCGTGCCGCAGGCGCTCAGCGTCAGCCCCGCGACGAGGCAGACGATTACCGGTTTTCTCAACGCATTGAACGCCATGGCGGGCCCCTCGATCCCTGTTTCCAACGGACTAGCCTGTTTGCGCCCGCGTGAAAAGCCCAAGCCATGCACTGGACGCGCGCCATGCGGGCGCATAGGTCTGCATCAAACAGACATTCCGGCAGCAAGGACGATGACAGGATGGCACAGCCGGCCTTCGAAGAGGTGGTCGAGGATTTCGAGTTCCTCGAGGATTGGGAAGATCGCTACCGCATGGTGATCGAGATGGGCCGCGACATGGACCCGCTCGACGATGCGCTGAAGGTGCCCGCGACCAAGGTCGAGGGCTGCGCCAGCCAGGTCTGGCTGCACCCCCGGGTCGAGTCTGGGCGCTTCCACTTCGAGGGCGACAGCGACGCGATGATCGTGCGCGGGCTGATCGCGGTCCTGCGCCGGCTCTACGACGGGCTGAAGGTCGAGGAGGTCGAGACCGTCGACGCCCGCGCCGAGCTGGGCCGGCTGGGGCTGAACGATCACCTCTCGGCGCAGCGCTCGAACGGGCTGCGCGCCATGGTCGAGCGGATCCGCGGTTACAGCAAGGTGTCCTGAACGGGCGGGCAGGGGCCTGCGCCGGGTCCTGCGCTAAGGCGGGATCGGGATTTACCGTTGAATGGCGGGCCCTTCGGGGCCCGTTTTTTCTGAGAAAATGGTCAGGCGTTCGCTGCAGCGCGCGGCATGAGGCAGCACGCGCGCGGTCCTGTTCTCGGCAAAGTCGCCTGCGCGCCCCGCGCCTAGCTGTTGCCCGCCCCGGTGAAGCGCGCGGCATCGGCGGCGGCCCGGCGGATGGCGTTCGATTTGTGCACCGTCTCCTGGTATTCCGCCTCGGGGTCGCTGTCGTGCACCACGCCGCCACCGGCCTGGATATAGAGCTTGCCGTCCTTGATCACCGCCGTGCGCAGCGCGATGCACATGTCCATGTCGCCACCGGCCGAGAAATACCCCAGCCCGCCGCCGTAGACGCCGCGCTTCTCGGGCTCGAGCTCGTCGATGATCTGCATGGCGCGCACCTTGGGCGCCCCCGAGACCGTGCCCGCCGGCAGGCCCGCCAGCAGCGCCGAGAGCGCGTCCTGGTCCTCGGCCAGCTCGCCCACCACGTTCGACACGATGTGCATGACGTGGCTGTAGCGCTCGATCACGAATTGCTCGGTCGGGCGCACGGTGCCGATCTTCGACACCCGCCCCGTGTCGTTGCGCCCGAGGTCGAGCAGCATCAGGTGTTCGGCGCGCTCCTTCTCGTCGGCCAGGAGGTCGGCCTCGAGCGCCAGGTCCTCGGCGGGGGTCGCGCCGCGCGGCCGTGTGCCCGCGATCGGGCGGATCGTCACCTCGCGGCCGAAGACCCGGACCAGGATTTCCGGGCTGGCGCCCACCACCTGGAAGCCGCCGAAGTTGAAGTAGAACATGAAGGGCGAAGGGTTCGTCCGCCGCAGCGAGCGATAGAGCGCGAAGGGCGGCAGGGGAAATTCCTGCGTCCAACGCTGCGAGGGCACGACCTGGAAGATGTCGCCGGCGCGGATGTATTCCTTCGCGCGGGCGACGGCCTCCTTGTAGCCCTCGTGGGTGAAGTTCGAGACCGGCGTTCCCAACTCCGCCGCGTCGCCCAGCGTGCGAGCCTGCTGCGGCAGCGCGCGTTCGAGGTCGCGCACCGCGTCCATCACCCGTTCGGCGGCCTGCGCATAGGCCGCGCGCGCCGATTGCCCCGAGGAGACCCAGGCCGGCGAGACCACGATGACCTCGCCCTTGACCCCGTCGAGCACCGCGATGACCGAAGGGCGCATCAGCGTCGCGTCGGGCAGGCCGATCGGGTCGGGATTGACGTCCGGCAGGTCCTCGACCTGGCGGATCATGTCGTAGCCCAAGTAACCGAAAAGCCCCGCCGAGGCCTGCGGCAGCTCCTCGGGCAGGTCGATCTTCGACTCCTCCAGAAGCGCGCGCAGCGCGGTCAGCGGCGCGCCCTCCATGGGCTCGAAGGCCTCGGCATCGAACCGCGCCTGGCGGTTGACCTCCGAGGTCTCCCCCGCGCAGCGCCAAACCAGGTCGGGCTTCATGCCGATGATCGAATAGCGCCCGCGGACCTCGCCGCCGGTCACCGATTCCAGCACGAAGGCGTCGCGGGCGGCACCCGTCAGCTTCAGCATCAGCGAGACCGGCGTGTCGAGATCGGCCGCGAGCCGCGCGTAGACGACCTGGTTCTGGCCGGCGGCATAGGCCGGCACGAAGTCCGCGAAGGAGGGAGTCAGTTCGGCCATCTGGGGTCTTACTGCAGGTTGGAATTGACCGCGTTCAGCGTGTCGCGGTTGATCGTGACCCCGGCGCGGGACTGGATGTCGGCCGAGAGCGCGCGGAAGAGGTCTTCGGCCAGCGCGCCCTGTGCCTGCTGGTTCAGCCGCTGGCGCAGGCGGTTGGCGTCCTCGTCCTGCATGTCGGCGGGCAGCACCCGGTCGGTCCGCAGCACCGCGACCCGGCCTGCACCGCTGGCGTAGGTCGCGCCGCCTTCCTCGGTCTCGAAGGCCGCCTGGATCGCGCCGCGGGGCAGGGCGTCCCGCCGCGCGTTGCGGTCGAGCGCGGTCAGCTCGCGGGCGCTGAGGCCCAGCTCCTCGAAGCTCGCGCCATCGGCAAGCGCCGCGACGTGATCTTCTGCCAGCGCCTCGAGGCCCTCGGTCACCTGGGTCTCTTCCCAGGCGGTCTCGACGGCGTTCTGCACCTCCTCGAAGGGGATCGGCGCGGGCTCGTCGATGCCGTCGACGCGCAGCGCGAAGACGCCGCCGTCGCCCAGTTCGGCGATCTCGGGATAGTCGCCCGGCTCGGCACCGCGCACGGTGGCGTTGAAGGCGGGATAGGCCGCGATCTCCTCGTCGGTGCGGGGCGTCCAGTCGATCTGGCCGAGCTGCATCTCGCTGCCCTGGGTCAGCTCCTCGAGGGTGGCGCCACCGGCTAGCTCGTTGTCGTAGCTCTCGGCCTGCGACTCGATCACCCGGCGCGCGCGGTCGAGAACCAGCGTGTCGCGCAGCATCGGCACGGCCTCCTCGAAGGGCGTCTCCACGGCGGCCAGCTCGGCGTTGACGCGGAAGAGCGCGGGACCAAGCGGCGAGGGCGCGGGGCCCACGACACTGCCGGTCTCGGCGGTGAAGACCGGCTCGGCGGCCTCGCCCAGGTCGCGGCGGGTCACTTCGCCCAGGTCGGTGTCGGCCAGCGCCAGGCCGCGCGCCTCGACCACCTCCTCGAAGCTGGTCTCGCCCGCGGAGATGCGCCCGGCGGCCTCTTCGGCGGCGGCCTCGTCCGAGAAGACCAGCCGTTCGACCAGCCGGCGCTCGGGCATGTTGAAGCGGTCGGATTGCTCTTCATAAGCCTCGCGCAGGGTCTCCTCGGGGACCTCGACGCTGTCGAGCAGCATCTCGGGCGTGATCCAGGCATAGGTCACGCGCTTGGTCTCGGGGCGGGTGTAATCGTCGATGTTCGCCTCGTAAAAGGCGCGCAGCTCGTCTTCGGTCGGGGCGGGGATGCCGGTCGCGAGGTCGGCGCCGGTCAGCACCGCGTAGCTCAGGTCGCGCCGCTCGCCGGCGAAGGCCACGATGGTGTCGGCATAGGCCGCGGGCATGTCGAGCCCGGTCAACACGCCCGCTTGCAAGACGGTGCGGGACACCTCGTCGCGCAGATCCTCTTCGAACTCGCCTTCGGTCAGCCCGGCGTTCTCCAGCGCGAAGCGGTAGGACTCGCGGTTGAACTGCCCGTCGGGGCCCTGGAAGGAGCCGATCTGCGCCAGTTCGTTGGCCACCAGGTCGTCATCCACCGAGATGCCGACGCGCTCGGCCTCCCAGTCGAGCGCCCGGGTCAGCACCAGCTGGCTCAGCACGCGGGTGTCGAGCCCCATCTGCTGGGCTTCGGCGAAGCTCACCGCGCCGCCGCGTTCGGCCTGGAGCGCGCGCAGCTCCTGCTGCATGGCGCGGGCATAGGCGTCGACGCCGATGTCCTGGTCGCCGACGGCGCCCACGGAGCGCGCGGTGCCCGAGAGATTGGTGGCCCCGAACCCGGCGAGGCCCACCAGGAGAAGACCCATCAGGATCCAGACGAAGACTTTGGACAGGCGGCCGGCCTTGAGTGCCATCGGGCCCTCCGGTTGGTCGTGAAAACTAGCTGTTCGGCTGTCTAGACGCGGGGGTCACAGCCCGCAAGGGCGCGGCCCTCAGTCGTCGGTGCCGTGGTAGGGTTTGACGTATTGCAGCGCCATGTCCCAGGGGAAGAAGATCCAGGTGTCCTGGCTGACCTCGGTGATGAAGGTGTCGACCATCGGCCGGCCCTTGGGCTTGGCGTAGACCGTGGCGACATGCGCCTTGGGCATGGCCTCGCGCACCACCTCGAGCGTCTTGCCGGTGTCGACGAGGTCGTCGACGATCAAGACGCCGGTGCCGTCGCCCACCACCTCGGCGTCGGGGCTCTTGATGATCTGCGGCGCGGCCTGGGTCTGGTGGTTGTAGCTTTTCACGCTGATCGTATCGACGGTGCGGATGTCGAGCTCGCGCGAGACGATCATCGCGGGCGCCATGCCGCCGCGGGTGATCGCCACGACGGCGCGCCAGCCGCCCTCGGGCTCGTTGCCCTGCAGCCGCCAGGCCAGCGCGCGGGCGTCGCGGTGCAGCTGGTCCCAGCTGACGTGAAAACCTTTTTCGTGGGGCAGACGGTCGGACATCTTGGTCTCCTATCGGTCGAAGAGCAGTCGCAGGCCGGGCGCGCCCGGGACGGCGCCGGCGGCGCGGTCGCGCGCTTGCCTGAGGCGCAGATGGCCCGCGCGGACCACAAGGTCGCCTGCGAGATGGTTGAGGGGGATGCGCGCCGGAACAGGCGCCGCCATGGCGGCCGGAAGCGTGAAGGTGAACGCGAGGAGGTGGGGCCAGCCCATCTCCGTCACGTCTTCTCGATATCCGGGGCGTCGACCGCCTTCATGCCGACGACGTGATAGCCGGCGTCGACGTGATGGGTCTCGCCGGTGACGCCCGCGCCGAGGTCGGACAGCAGGTAGAGGGCGGAATTGCCCACGTCATCGGTGGTGACATTGCGCCGCAGCGGGGAGTTCAGCTCATTCCACTTCATGATGTAGCGGAAGTCGCCGATGCCCGAGGCCGCGAGCGTGCGGATCGGCCCGGCCGAGAGCGCGTTGACGCGGATGCCGTCCTTGCCGAGGTCCTCGGCGAGGTAGCGCACCGAGGCCTCGAGCGCGGCCTTGGCGACGCCCATGACGTTGTAATGCGGCATGACCCGCTCGGCGCCGTAATAGGTCAGCGTCACCGCCGAGCCGCCCTGCGTCATCATCCGCGCCGCGCGCTGCATGACGGCGGTGAAGGAATAGACCGAAATGTCCATGGACATTGCGAAATTGTCCCGCGTGGTGTCGACGTAGCGGCCCCGCAGCTGGGTCTTGTCGGAATAGCCGATCGCATGGACGATGAAATCCAGCTGATCCCATTCCTGCGCCAGCCCCTCGAAGAGCCCGTCGATCGAGGCCTCGTCGCCCACATCGCAGGGCAGCACGATCGAAGAGCCCAGGCTCTCGGCCAGGGGCCCCACGCGCTTCTTCAGCGACTCGCCCTGATAGGAGAACGCAAGCTCCGCCCCGGCGTTCGCGCAGGCCTTCGCGATGCCCCAGGCGATGGATTTGTCGTTTGCGAGCCCCATGATGAGGCCGCGTTTGCCTGCCATAAGTCCGTTTGACATCGCCCCTCTCCAACCCGACATCTGTTTCGCTGTCCTTTAGGTTATGGGGCAGGGACCATCAAGGGCAGCGACGCGCGGGATCTCGCCCGCGTGGCCTTCCGCCCACGAAAGGATCAGGCGATGAGTGACAGAACGGGAAAATTCGCGGGCGAGGATCCCTTCGCGATTGCGCGGGAGTGGCTGGCCGAGGCCGAGGACCACGAGGTCAACGACCCCAATGCCATCGCGCTCTCCACCGTGGATGCCCAGGGGCTGCCCAACGCCCGCATGGTCCTTCTGAAGGAGATCGAGGCGGATGCCTTCGTCTTCTACACCAACTACGGCAGCGCCAAGGCCCAGGAGATCGACCAGGCCGGCAAGGCCGCCTTCGTGATGCACTGGAAGTCGCTGCGCCGGCAGATCCGCGTGCGCGGGCTGACCGAACGCGAGGAAGGCGAGAAGGCCGACGAATATTTCGCCTCGCGCTCGCTGAAGAGCCGCATGGGGGCCTGGGCCTCGGAGCAGTCGCGGCCGCTGTCGAGCCGCTCGGCGCTCATGGCCGAGGTGGCCCGCGTCACTGCGCGTTATGGCAATAATCCGCCGCGTCCGCCATTCTGGGGTGGATTTCGGATTCGCCCTCTGGAAATCGAGTTCTGGGCCGACGGGGCTTTCCGACTGCACGACCGTTTTGTGTGGAGACGCGATGCAATCGATTTAACGTGGAATGTAGAGCGGCTTTCGCCTTAACCTTGACCCATTTCGCGTTACATGGATGGTTGCAGAGGGGGTAGTGTTAATCTAGACGCCATGCTCCGCCGCAACTCGGCGGCAACGCTGACAAAAAAGAGATTCAAGATGGCGACCGCTGATGTAGGCCGACGGGTTCGCGGCAAGGTCAAATGGTTCGATCCCGGCAAGGGATTCGGATTCGTCGTCATCGATAACGATGATCGCGACATATTGCTTCATGCGAATGTATTGCGGAATTTCGGCCAATCATCCGTCGCCGACGGCGCGCTTGTCGACATCACCATCCAGGAAACGCCGCGCGGATTTCAGGCGATCACCGTGCATGACATCGAACCGCCCGCGGAAACCGAGGGGCCGCCGCTTGCCGATTTCGAAGGCATGGACCCCGAGGAACTGCGCGCCGCGCCGCTCGAGCCCGGGCGGGTGAAATGGTTCGACAAGAACAAGGGCTTCGGCTTCGCCAATGTCTTCGGCCGGCCCGAGGACGTCTTCATTCACATCGAGGTGCTGCGCCGCTCGGGGCTGGCCGACCTGCAACCCGGAGAGGCCATCGGCCTCAGGGTGGTCGAGGGCAAGCGCGGCCGCATGGCAACGGAGATCGCCGCGTGGGAAAGCGCATTGTCTCTTTAACCCTTCTGACGGTCTCGGCTTTTTGGGCCGGTGCGGCCCAGGCCGAGACCTGCCGCCAGGACCGTCTGGCGCTGCGCGGCGATTTCGGCGCGGCGAGCTTCCGGGTCGAGGTGGCCGATGACGCCGCCGAGCGTGCCCAGGGGCTCATGCATGTCGAGGAGATGGACCGTTTCGCCGGGATGCTCTTCGTCTACGACAACCCCCAGCCCGTCGCCTTCTGGATGCGCAACACGCTGATCCCGCTCGACCTGATCTTCGCCGATGCCCGGGGCGTCGTGCAGAAGGTGCATGCCAATGCCGTGCCGCATGACGAGACCGCGATCCCCGGCACGCCCGACACGCAATATGTGCTCGAGATCAACGGCGGGCTCGCGGCCCGGCTCGGCATCGCGCCGGGCAGCGAGATGCGCCATCCCGCGATCTCCGGCGCGGCCTGGTCCTGCGCGGGATAATCTCTCTTTTCAATCTTCGCGCCTGCGGGTAGGCAGGCGCCGTTCGGGGCGTAGCGCAGCCTGGTAGCGCGTCTGTTTTGGGTACAGAAGGTCGTGAGTTCGAATCTCGCCGCCCCGACCACTCCCAGCGATCACTGACCCCAATGTCTCGGGCCGCTCCGGCGGCGGGCCCTTCGCAATGTGCCAGATTTAGGGGCAGGGGGCCCATCCGCGCGGCACCCCCTAGATATGGGGCCCGCTGCCTTCGCGGGCCTGCGCGATTCGCGGGCAGGGCCGAAAGACGGGCCCGCCGGGCGTGGGCGCATCCGCAAATGTCGCGCGCCTGCACCAGTTTTCCCCATGTTTTTCGCCCTTGTCCACAGGCCCCGGGGGCAGGTGGATAACCCGACGGATAACCCCAAAAACCAGCGGATGAGGGCGCGGGCCCATTGTGGATGAATCGAGAGGCCACGCCGCCCGTTGTGGTGACCCCTCTCGGTCAACACAAAATATAGATGCCCTTCGTCAAAAATTTGATTGACCCGAAGAGCAGCCAACGTAGTGTGGTGTCTACCGGCTCAGAACCCACAAGATTTAGTGGGCCGTCGCAGGGGCAAGATCAGCAAGACCAGCGGGGCGTGCGGCGCGCGCCCGGAACGCCGCTTCGGCGCGCGCTGAGGTTCTGTGTGCTCCCGCGCGGGCCGGACGAGATGGGGCATTACGCGAGACGAGGCAGAACATGAAAATCGAACGTCGCTACACCAAGGCCGGTCAGGATGCCTATGCCGGCATCGACTTCGTGACCACCGCATCCGAGATCCGCAACCCGGACGGCAAGATCGTCTTCCGCCTCGACGACGTCGAGGTGCCGGCCAAGTGGAGCCAGGTCGCCTCGGACGTGATCGCGCAGAAATACTTCCGCAAGGCCGGCGTCCCGGTCGAGCTCAAGCGCGTCCCCGAGAAGGACGTGCCCGAGTTCCTGTGGCGCTCCGAGCCGGCGGCCAAGACCACCGAGCGGCAGGGCGAGACCTCCTCCAAGCAGGTCTTCGACCGGCTCGCCGGCGCCTGGGCCTACTGGGGCTGGAAGGGCGGCTACTTCACCACCGAGGAAGACGCCCGCGCCTATTACGACGAGATGCGCCACATGCTCGCCAGCCAGACCGCGGCGCCGAACTCGCCGCAGTGGTTCAACACCGGCCTGCACTGGGCCTATGGCATCGATGGCCCCGGCCAGGGCCACTACTACGTGGATTACAAGACCGGAAAGCTCACCAAGTCGAAGTCGGCTTACGAGCACCCGCAGCCCCATGCCTGCTTCATCCAGTCGGTCTCGGACGACCTGGTGCAGGAAGGCGGGATCATGGATCTCTGGATCCGCGAGGCGCGGCTGTTCAAATACGGCTCGGGCACCGGCACCAATTTCTCCAGCCTTCGGGCTGAGGGCGAACCCCTGTCGGGCGGGGGCCGTTCGTCCGGTCTGATGGGCTTCCTGAAGATCGGCGACCGGGCGGCGGGCGCAATCAAGTCGGGCGGAACGACCCGACGCGCCGCCAAGATGGTGATCTGCGACGCGGATCACCCGGACATCGAGGAGTTCATCAACTGGAAGGTCCGCGAGGAGCAGAAGGTGGCCTCCATCGTCGCGGGCTCGAAGATGCACGAGCAGATGCTGAACGGCATCTTCGCCGCCATCCGCGAGTTCGACGGCTCCGAGGACGGGGCCTATGACCCCGCGGTGAACACCGCGCTGAAGACCGCCGTGCGGGCGGCCAAGCGCGCGCAGATCCCCGAGACCTACGTCAAGCGCGTGCTGGATTACGCCAAGCAGGGCTATGCCTCGATCGAGTTCCCGACCTACAACACCGATTGGGACAGCGAAGCCTACGCCAGCGTCTCGGGCCAGAACTCGAACAACTCGATCCGGGTCACCGACGCCTTCCTCGAGGCGGTCCGCGAGGACAAGCCCTGGGAGCTGGTGAACCGCACCGACGGCAAGGTCGCCAAGACCGTCTCGGCGCGCGAGCTCTGGGAGCAGGTGGGCCATGCGGCCTGGGCCTGCGCCGATCCCGGCATCCAGTTCCACGACACCGTGAACGCCTGGCACACCTGCCCCGAGGACGGCGCGATCCGCGGCTCGAACCCCTGCTCGGAATACATGTTCCTCGACGACACGGCCTGCAACCTGGCCTCGATGAACCTGCTGACCTTCCTCAAGGACGGCAAGTTCGACGCCGAGACCTACATGCATGCCACTCGGCTCTGGACGCTGACGCTGGAAATCTCGGTGACCATGGCGCAGTTCCCCTCGAAGGAGATCGCGCAGCTCTCCTACGACTTCCGCACCCTGGGCCTGGGCTATGCCAACATCGGCGGGCTCCTGATGAACATGGGCTTCAGCTACGACAGCCACGAGGGCCGCGCGCTCTGCGGTGCGCTGACCGCGCTGATGACCGGCGTCTCCTACGCGACCTCGGCCGAGATCGCGGGCGAGCTGGGCGCCTTCTCGGGCTACGAGCGCAACAAGGCCCACATGCTGCGGGTCATGCGCAATCACCGCAACGCCGCTTACGGCGCGACCACCGGCTACGAGGAGCTGGCGGTGAAGCCGGTGCCGCTCGATCACGGCAACTGCCCCGACGGGACGCTGGTGGACCTGGCGATGAAGGCCTGGGACGATGCGCTGAAGCTCGGCGAGGCGCACGGCTACCGCAACGCCCAGTCCACGGTGATCGCGCCCACGGGCACCATCGGCCTGGTGATGGACTGCGACACCACCGGCATCGAGCCGGACTTCGCCCTGGTGAAGTTCAAGAAGCTCGCCGGCGGCGGCTACTTCAAGATCATCAACCGCTCGGTCCCGGGCGCGCTGGAGAAGCTCGGCTATTCCTCGGCCCAGATCGAGGAGATCGTGGCCTATGCGGTGGGCCATGGCTCCATCGGCAACGCGCCGGGCATCAACCACACCTCGCTGGTGGGGCATGGCTTCGGCCCGGCCCAGCTCGAGAAGATCGACGGCGCGCTGGCCTCGGCCTTCGACATCCGCTTCGTCTTCAACCAGTGGACCCTGGGCGAGGAGTTCTGCCGCGAGGTCCTCGGCATCCCGGCCGAGAAGCTCAACGATCCCTCCTTCGACCTGCTGCGTCACCTCGGCTTCTCCAAGGCCGAGATCGAGGCCGCCAACGACCACGTCTGCGGCACCATGACCCTCGAAGGCGCGCCGCACCTGAAGGAAGAGCATTACCCGGTCTTCGACTGCGCCAACCCCTGCGGCAAGAAGGGCAAGCGCTACCTCGGCGTGGAAAGCCATATCCGCATGATGGCCGCCGCGCAGAGCTTCATCTCGGGCGCGATCTCCAAGACGATCAACATGCCCAATGACGCCACCATCGAGGATTGCCAGAAGGCCTATGAACTGAGCTGGTCGCTCGGGGTGAAGGCCAATGCGCTCTATCGCGACGGCTCGAAGCTGAGCCAGCCGCTGGCCGCTGCCCTGGTCGAGGACGACGACGAGGCTGCCGAGGTGCTGGAGAGCGGCTCGACCCACGAGAAGGCCGCGGTCCTGGCCGAGAAGGTGGTCGAGAAGATCATCGTCAAGGAAGTCGAACGCGCCGCCGCGCGCGAGAAGATGCCCGAGCGCCGCAAGGGCTACACCCAGAAGGCGGTGGTCGGCGGCCACAAGGTCTACCTGCGGACCGGCGAATATTCCGACGGCTCGCTGGGCGAGATCTTCATCGACATGCACAAGGAAGGCGCGGGCTTCCGGGCGATGATGAACAACTTCGCCATCGCGGTGTCCGTGGGTCTGCAATACGGCGTGCCGCTCGAGGAGTTCGTCGACGCCTTCACCTTCACCAAGTTCGAACCCGCGGGCATGGTGCAGGGCAACGACTCGATCAAGAACGCGACCTCGATCCTCGACTACATCTTCCGGGAACTGGCGGTCTCCTATCTCGACCGCACGGACCTGGCGCATGTGAAGCCCGAGGGCGCGACCTTCGACGACATCGGCCGCGGCGAGGCCGAGAGCGCCTCGAACATCCAGGAGGTGACCGAAAGCGCCGCGTCGAAATCGCTCGAGGTGCTGAAGCAGATCAGCTCGACCGGCTATCTGCGCAAGCGGGTGCCGCAGGAACTGGTGGTGCTGCAGGGCGGCGGCCAGCCCATGGGCTTCGCCGCACCCGAGGGCCGCTCGGCGGCGCTGGCGACGCTCGCGCCCGAAACCGGCGGGGCGACCACGGTCGCGAGTCGCAGCGAGGGCGCGGGGCAGATCGACGCTTCGACCAAGGCCCGGATGCAGGGCTTCGAAGGCGATCCCTGCGGCGAATGCGGCAACTACACGCTGGTCCGCAACGGCACCTGCATGAAGTGCAACACCTGCGGCGGCACCTCGGGCTGCAGCTGATCACACTCCCCGGGGGCGGGTGACCCGCCCTCGGACCCCGGCCGGGCCGCAGGCAGAGAACTTTGGGCGGTGACCAAGAGTGAGCCCGACCGGCACGACTGAACAGGGCCCCCGCGGGGGCCCTTTTTTCTTGGTTTGGGTGTTTGGGAGAGCGGCCAGATTGGCGCGGCGCGCGGGCTTTGGCGGGCGCGGAAAGAGGGCAAAGAAGAGCGCGGCGAGCGAGCGTTTCTTTGCCTTAATAAATATAAATCAGAGCGTTAAGGGCGTTTTCTCACGCGCCACATGAAGCGCGCCGCTGCCCGGTAAACCCACCGGGCGGCGCCTCGTCACGCCGCCCGGGCCAAGCCTCAGCGCTTCTTCATCGCATCCATCAGCGCAGCTCCCAGCGAACCGGTCTGATCCGACCCGCCGCGCGGCTGCCCGCCGGATTTGCCGCCGCCCTTGGGACCGCGCGCGCCCTTGCCCTTGCCGGGCCCGGACTTGCCGCCGCCGGGGCGCTGCGCCTCGCGGGCGCTGCGGTCCTCCCGCGCCGAGGCGCCGCCGTCCTTGCGCATCGACAGCCCGATGCGCTTGCGCGGCACGTCGACCTCGGTCACCCGCACCTGCACCACGTCGCCGGCCTTCACCACCTCGTGGGGGTCCTTCACGAAGCGGTCGGCGAGCTGGCTGACATGCACCAGCCCGTCCTGGTGCACGCCCACGTCGACGAAGGCGCCGAAGGCCGCCACATTGGTCACCGTGCCCTCGAGCCGCATGCCGGGCTTGAGGTCGGTGATCTCCTCCACGCCCTCGGCGAAGGTCGCGGTCTTGAACGAGGGGCGCGGGTCGCGGCCGGGCTTTTCCAGCTCCGCCAGGATGTCGCGCACCGTCGGCAGGCCGAAGCGGTCGTCGGCGAACTCCTCGGGCGAGAGCGCCTGCAGCGCCTTCGGGTCGGACTGGATCGCGCGCAGGTCGCGGCCGCAGGCGGCGACGATGCGGCGTGCGAGGTCATAGGCTTCCGGGTGCACCGCCGAGGCGTCGAGCGGCTCGCCGCCGTCGCGGATGCGCAGGAAGCCCGCGCATTGCTCGAAGGCCCGGGGACCGAGCCGCGTCACCTTCAGCAGGTCCTTGCGCGCGGCGAAGGCGCCGTGGCTGTCGCGATGGGCGACGATGGCCTCGGCGAGCCCGGGGCCCAGCCCCGAGACATGCGCCAGAAGCGGCGCCGAGGCGGTGTTGAGATCGACCCCCACCGCGTTCACCGCGTCCTCGACCACGGCCGCGAGCGAGCGCGCCAGCCGGTGCTGGTCAACGTCGTGCTGATACTGGCCGACGCCGATGCTCTTGGGCTCGATCTTCACCAGTTCGGCCAGGGGGTCCTGCAGCCGCCGCGCGATGGAAACCGCGCCCCGCAGCGAGACGTCGAGATCGGGGAACTCCCGCGCCGCCAGCTCGGAGGCGGAATAGACCGAGGCGCCGGCCTCGCTGACCACCACCTTGGTGGGTTTCTGCACGTCGCGCGGCAGCATCGCCAGCGTGTCGGCGACCATCTTCTCGGTCTCGCGCGAGGCGGTGCCGTTGCCGATGGCGATGAGCTGGATGCCGTGCCGCGCGATCATGTCGAGGATCGCCGCCTGGGCGCCGCGCATGTCGCGTTTCGGCTGGAAAGGATAGAGCGTCTCGGTCGCCACCAGCTTGCCCGTGGCGTCGACCACCGCTGCCTTGACCCCGGTGCGGATCCCCGGGTCGAGCCCCAGCGTCGGCCGGGCGCCCGCCGGCGCGGCCAGCAGGAGGTCGCGCAGGTTGCGGGCGAAGACCGCGATGGCCTCCTCGTGGGCGCGGGCGCGCAGCTCGGCCATCAGGTCCAGCATCATCGTCGAGGAAAGCTTCACCCGCCAGACCCAGGCCGCCACCTCGCGCAGCCAGGCGTCGCCCGGCCCGCCGCCCTTGAGGTCGAGCCGCGCGGCGATCATCGCCTCGCAGCGCGGCTGGCCGGTCTCGGGCTCGGGGCCGATCTCGAGCTGCACGACGCCTTCCTTCCAGGCGCGCATCATCGCCAGCGCCCGGTGCGAGGGCACCCGCGCCCAGGGTTCGGCATGGTCGAAATAATCCGAGAACTTGGCGCCGGCCTCCTCCTGGCCCTTGACCACCTTGGCAGTGACCAGCGCCTCTTTCTGCAGGAAGCTGCGCAGGTCGCCCACGAGGCCCGCGTTTTCCGCCAGCTCCTCGGCGATGATGTCGCGGGCCCCGGCGAGCGCCTCCTTCACGCCCGGCACGGCCTCGGAGAGATAGCCCTCGGCCAGGCTCTCGGGCGGGGTGCCGCGCTTGGCGAGGATCGCGTCGCGCAAGGGTTCGAGCCCGTTTTCCCGCGCGATCATCGCCTTGGTGCGGCGCTTGGGCTTGTAGGGCAGGTAGATGTCCTCGAGCTCGGCCTTGGTCTCGGCCTTGGCGATCGCGCGCGAGAGCTCCTCGGTCAGCTTGTCCTGCTCGCGGATGGATTTCACGATGGCGTCGCGGCGCTCGTCCATCTCGCGCAGGTAGCCCAGCCGGTCGGCGAGCCGCCGCAGCTGGGTGTCGTCGAGCCCGCCCGTGGCCTCCTTGCGGTAGCGCGCCACGAAGGGCACCGTGGCGCCTTCGTCCAAGAGTTTCACCGCCGCTGCGACTTGCGCCGCGCTGGCGCCGATATCCGTGCCGATCGTGGTGTTGATGCGGGTGGCGCGATCCATGGAACCCCTCGTGTTGTCGTGGTCCGCTCTCCTTACTGGCCGCGCGAGGGCGGCGAAAGAGCGAAGCCGAGGCGGTGGCGGGATGGGGCTGAGGGGGGAGGGGGTCGTGGTGGCGTTTCGGTGTCAGCGCGACGCCGATTCGTTGGGGTTGCGCCCCCCCGCTCACCACCCCACGCGCCCCCTTGCGCCCGAACAGCACCGAAGGTGCCGGGCGCGCGCCGGACCGGCCCGATGGGCCGGCGCTCCTTGGGGTGGCGTGCCTAGCTCACCCCTAGTCCTGACCTTGCATGGATAAAGCGCCTCGCTCAGCAGTCAGCAGCGCCGCCCCCCGGTCCGCCGCGCGCCCTCTGGTGTGAGGGGTTGCGATGTGGGCGGTGGCACGGGCTGCGTGAGACAGGAAGGCAAGCGCTGGTCGGACCGTGGCATAAGGGGACGACCCAACCGGCGACGAACCATAGCCTACCGACGTCCGAGCACCGCCGCGTCGGAGCGGTTACCAGCACCGCGCATCGCCGCCTGAGCGCGGGGCCACCCCCCTCACTGTTCCATCCATCCCTGGTCCACCCAGCCCGACACATCCCCGGGCCATGCCAACACCTCGCCCGAGCCGTCCTTCAGCACCCCGCTCTGGTAGAGAAACTGCGCCATGCCCGAGAACCGCTCGCGGTCGATCGACCCCACCGGGGTCTCTCCGTCGGTCAGGTAATCGCCCGCGACGATGGCCTGCATGGAGCCCCGCACCAGCGCGGGATTGGGGAAATCGCCCGCCGCCAGGAGCAGCTCCGCCGCCGCCTCGGGGTGCCGCGCCGCCCAGGCGTAGCCCTCCTGCGTCGCGCGCATGAAGCGCGCCACCAGCGCGGGCGCCTCGGCCAGGTCGTCCGACCGCGTGCCGATATAGCCGCCCTGCTGCTCGGGGATACCGTAATCGGCATAGGCAAAGGCGGACTGATCGCGGCCCAGAAGCTCGCTGTTCACGCCTTCCCAGGTGGCGACCTCGAGGGTGAAATCCACGGCGCCCGTGGCCAGCGCCTCGTAGGCGCCGGTGCCAAGCGTCACCGTGTCATATTCCGCCGTGCCGCCGTCATGCTCGATCATGGTCGAGATCAGCGCGTCCTCCCAGGCGCTGCCGAAGCCCGCGTAGGTCTTGCCTTCAAGGTCGGCGGGCGTGGAAATTTCGGGGTTGTCGCTATTGTAGACCAGCCGCCCGGTCTCCTGCTGCATGGTCGCCCAGAGCGCGGTGATCCCGGCGCCCGAGGCCCGCGCGCTCATGAAGCCGAGCGAGGTCATATAGGCAAAATCCGCCACCCCTGCGGCCAGAAGCGCGGTGGAGCTGGTGTCGGAATAGGGCAGGATCTCGACCTCGAGCCCCGCGGCCTCGTAAAGGCCCCGGTCGCGCGCGGCGATCAGGCCGACGTGGTTGGTGTTGAGCGTCCAGTCGAGCGCGATGCTCAGGTCTTCGGCGCTGGCGCTCGCGGGCAGGGCCAGCAGCGCGCAAGTCATCAGGGATCGGATCATGGGGTCAGTCCTCCAGTAGCAGGGATTTCAGCGTCATGCGCGTTTCGGCCAGGGCGGCCTCGCTACGCGCGGCGCGCGGGGTGGTCAGGGGGATGTCGGCGACAATCCGGCCGGGCCGGGCCGACATGACCAGGATGCGGTCGGCCATCTGGGTGGCCTCGTGCAGGTCATGGGTGACCATGAGCACGCCGCGCGGCGTCTCGGCGAGTCGCGCGCAGAGCCAGTCCTGCATGCGCAGCCGGGTTACCGCGTCGAGCGCCGAGAAGGGCTCGTCGAGAAGCACGTAACGGCTGTCCTGCACGATGGTGCGCAGGAAGGCGGCGCGCTGGCGCATCCCGCCCGAGAGCTGGCCAGGAAAATGATCCTCGGTCCCGGCAAGCCCGAAGGGCGCGAAGAGCGGCGCGACGGCTGCGCGGGCGGCGCGGCGGCTCCGGCCCGCGATCTCGAGGCCGAGTCCGGCGTTCTCGGCCACGGTCAGCCAGGGAAAGAGCGCATCGGCCTGGGGCTGATAGGCGAGCGCCGGATCGGGCCGCGCCATGGGCGCGCCGTCGCGCGTGACCCGGCCTTGCGCGCCAAGCCCCGGCGGCAGGATGCCCGCGAGCCACTTGATGACCGAGGTCTTCCCGCAGCCCGAGGGGCCGATCAGGCAGCAGAGCTGCCCCTCGGGCAGCTCGACGCCCAGCTCCTCGACCAGGGGCGCGGCGCCTGCGGTGATCGTCAGCCCCTCAATGCGCAGCATGCGGGGCCTCCCGGAAGCGCCGCGCGGTCAGCCGGTCGACCCCCGCGAGCGTGCCCAGAAGCATCAGCGTCAGGCAGGCCGAGACCACCACGCCCGCCAGCACCAGGTCGGCGCGGAAGGTGTTCTTGGCGGTCAGGATGTAGATCCCGATGCCGCTGCGGGCGCCCGCGTATTCCGCGAAGATCGTCGCCACGATGGCATAGGTCGCCGAGATGCGGAGCCCGGCGAAAAAGCTGGGCCGGGCGGCGGGCAGGACCCCCCGGCGGAAGACCGAGAGCCGCCCCGCGCCCATGGCGGTCAGAAGCTCGGTGAAGGGCCGGGGGGCCGCGCGATAGCCCGCAAGAAGGCTCACCAGGATCGGAAAGAAGGTCACCAGGATGACCAGAAGCACCTTGGGCAGGAGTCCGAAGCCGAACCAGAGGATCATCAGGGGCGCCAGCGCCACCAGCGGCACGGTCTGGCTCGCCACCAGAAGCGGCATGAGCCCGCGCCGCAGAAGCGGCGTGAAATAGAGCGCGACCGAGGTGAGGAAGGCGAAGCTCACCGAGAGGGTGAAGCCCAGGGCCGCCACGGTCAGCGTGCTCTGCGCGTGGCGCAGGATCTCGGCGCGTTCGACGTGCAGCGCGCGCAGGACGCCGCTCGGCGGCGGCAGCACCAGCGGCGAGACCCCGGCGCGGGTGCAATAGACCTCCCAACCGAGAAGCAGGAGCGCGGCGCAGAACAGCGCCGGGGCGATGCGGTGGACAAGCGACATGGGCGACCTCCGGGCCGCGCGGCAGGGCCTCCCGGGGCCCGCGACCGGGACCGGGGGCTTATGCGGCGCGGATCAGCTCAGGCTGGGCGAATTGGCCGAGGCGGTGAGGTCGATGGTCACATGCCCCTCGGCCGGGCCGAAGCGCAGGAAGGCCTGGCGCAGCGTCTCGAAGACCGCGCCCGCGTCGCCCCGCAGCCGGGTGCAGAAGTTCTTGGCCTTCAGGAAGGTGCCCGAGGACTTCAGGAAGTCGATGCAGCCGTAGATTTCGTCCATATGGCCGTCCTGGCCCAGCACGTAGAGCGAGAACTGCACGTCGATGCTGACGCCGGTCTCGGGCGCCGCCGCGACGGCCTCCAGGGCGCGGGTCTGGCGGGTGGCGAGCGGCAGGTGCTGCGCCTCGGTCAGGGTCTCGCAGCGGCAACTGGGGTCGTCGGGCTCTCCGGGGCAGCCGCGCGAGAGGGTGACATGCATGGTCACATGTTCCGGTCGGCGCGCGGCGGCGGCGAAGAGATCGCGGATCGCATCGAGCAGCGGCTCCGGCGCGCCGACCATGAGCGTCGACATGTCGTCGGTCTCGATCCTCAGTTTCTCGCGATAGGGGGACAGGCCCTCGAGCCCGGTTTCGATGACGCCCACGAAATCGGACGTCATCGGGTAAAGCGACACCTGCGCGCCTATGAACATGCTGTACCTCGCTCCGCTGGCATGACCCAGATCAGCTTTGAAGGGTTCGCGCGGGACCCGCGCATCTCAGCCCTCGGTCGGGGCACCCCTGGTTGTGGGCGGCAGGTTGGGCCGGGAGCGCGCCGGTGTCAATGCGTGGAATTCGGGCGGGGATTGCGTGGGTGAGGCGGTGGGTGAGGTGTCGCGTAAAAGTGTTTTAATACAGATGTTTGCGGTTCATAATTCTCGCAAAGAATGAAGCGCGCAGGGCGCTCTCGGCCCCGCGCGCTTCAAAAATTATCTCACCCCTTGGGGAGGCAAAATCCCCCGCGCGGCCCGCTCAGGAGCGGGCGATGTAGCGGTCGCGGCGGTGGTTGATGGTGATGATCGCGTTCAGGATCACCGCGCCGAGGAGCGACCAGAGCACCTGGGCGTAGGAGAAGAGGAAGATCGCCAGCGTGAAGACGCAAAGGTCGAAGGCGAGCTGCGTGTTGCCCGCCGGGATCCCGCGCCGGTCCTGCAGCCAGAGCGCCACGATACCCACGCCGCCCAGCGTCGCGCCGTGGCGGAAGAGCCCCAGAAGCCCCATGCCCGCGCAGAGCCCGAAGAGGCTCGCGCCGACCGCCGGGTGCAGGGGCTCGATGGTCAGGACCAGCGGCATCAGGTCGGCCATGACCGACATGGTGGTCACCGCGATGAAGTTCTTCACCGTGAAGATCCAGCCCATCTTGCGGATCGCCAGCACGTAGAAGGGCAGGTTCAGCACGAAGAAGACCATGCCGAAGGACCAGCCGGTCGGATAGGAGACCACCAGCGCGAGGCCGGCGATCTGGCCGGTGATCAGCTCCGAGGCGCGCAGGAACTGGATCGAGAGCGCGACCAGCGTGCAGCCGATCATCATGCCCTGGATGTCTTCGGCCAGCGTGTGCCGGTCGGCGGGGGGTGTCTCGAGCAGGATCATGGGCGCTGTTCTGGGCCACGGGGCGCAGAAGGCAAGGGCCCGGGGGCGATTCCCCGGGGCCCCGCGTCGCTGCGCCGCAGCATTCGCCCGGAAATTGGGCGGTGCGGGGCGCGTGCGGCGGAGCCGGGCAGGGTGGGCGCTTGGGTTTTGGCGGAGAGGGTCGGCTCTCAGTTACGTTGAAAATGCGGGGTTAGATCCTCCCGCAGGACGCAGCGCAGGTGCCGCGTTTACAGCAACCAGCGCCATCACAGCGCCCGACAGCCGAACGCCCCGAAACACACACCAAGACGCCCCGCAGCGCGCCCCGAAACCACGCTCACCACGCCACCCCGGCCCGCTCTCCGGCCCGGGGTGCCGCGCATCACATCCTCAGAGCGTCAGCGCCTTGTTCAGGTTCTCGTCGACCTTCTCGAGGAAGCCCATGGTGGTCAGCCAGCCCTGGTCGGGGCCGACGAGCAGCGCCAGGTCCTTGGTCATATGCCCGGCCTCCACGGTCTCGACCACGACCCGCTCCAGCGTCTCGGCAAAGGTCTGCAGCTCGGCGTTGCCGTCGAGCTTGGCGCGGTGCTTCAGCCCGCCGGTCCAGGCGTAGATCGAGGCGATCGAGTTGGTTGAGGTCTGCTCGCCCGCCTGGTGCTGGCGGTAGTGTCGGGTGACGGTGCCATGGGCGGCCTCGGCCTCGACGATCTGGCCGTCGGGCGTCATCAGCTGCGAGGTCATCAGCCCCAGCGAGCCGAAGCCCTGCGCCACGGTGTCGGACTGCACGTCACCGTCGTAGTTCTTGGTCGCCCAGACAAAGCCGCCGTTCCACTTCATCGCGCAGGCCACCATGTCGTCGATCAGGCGGTGCTGGTACTCGATGCCCTTGGCCTCGAATGCTTCGCGGAACTCGGCGTCGTAGACCTCCTGGAAGATCTCCATGAAGCGGCCGTCGTATTGCTTCAGGATGGTGTTCTTGGTCGAGAGGTAGACCGGCCAGCCGAGGTTCAGCCCGTAGTTCAGCGAGGCCCGCGCGAAGTCGCGGATCGAGGCGTCGAGGTTGTACATGCCCATGAAGACCCCGGCGTCGGGGGCGTCGTAGACCTCTTCCTCGATCACCGTGCCGTCCTCGCCCACGAATTTCATCGAGAGCTTGCCCTTGCCGGGGAACTTGAAGTCGGTGGCGCGATACTGGTCGCCGAAGGCGTGGCGGCCGATCACGATGGGCTGGGTCCAGCCCGGCACGAGGCGCGGCACGTTGCGGCAGATGATCGGCGCGCGGAAGACCACGCCGCCGAGGATGTTGCGGATCGTGCCGTTGGGCGAGCGCCACATCTTCTTCAGGCCGAACTCCTCGACCCGAGCCTCGTCGGGGGTGATCGTGGCGCATTTGACCGCGCAGCCGACCTCCTTGGTCTTCTCGGCGGCCTCGACGGTCACCTGGTCCTCGGTGCGGTCGCGTTCCTCGATGCCGAGGTCGTAATAGAGCAGGTCGAGGTCGAGGTAGGGCGTGATCAGCTTGTCCTTGATGAAGGCCCACATGATGCGGGTCATCTCGTCGCCATCCATCTCGACGATGGGGTTCTCTACCTTGATCTTGGACATGGGTTCGCTCCGCTGGGCCGGGTGTGGGGCCTGAATCGCCTGGGGCCTCCCCTAGCGCATCGCGGGCGCTACGGGAAGTGTTGTATGCGGCGGTATACCGAAATTCATGGGGACAAGGTTGGGCGACTGGCGGGGCGACCGCCCGGTGCGCCGAGGCTCACTCGGCGGCGTCGAGCGCCCCGGACTTGATCTCGCTGATGACCTTTTCCCAAAGCTCCGGCGGCTGCGCCCCGGGCACCGCGTGGCGGCCCGCGACGATGAAGGTCGGCACCGAGCTCAGCCCCATGTCGCGCGCGGCCTTGTCGCGGTTCTGGATCTCCTCGCGGTCGGCCTCGCTGGCCAGGAGCCGGTGGATCACCGCGGCGTCCATCTCGATCTGGTCGGCGATATCGGCCAGCACGTCATGGGCGCCGATGTCGCGGCCTTCCTTGAAATAGGCCCGGAAGAGCGCCGAGACCGCCGCGGTCTGGCGGCCCTCGATACCGGCCCAATGGATCAGCCGATGCGCGTCCAGCGTGTTGGGCGTGCGCTCGATGGCCTCGAAGTCGATGTCGAGCCCGGCGTCCTTGGCGCGTTCGACGACCGGCATATAGGCCTGGACCGCGCCCTCCTTGCCGCCGAACTTGCCCTCGAGATAGGCGCGGCGGTCCATGCCCTCGGCGGGCATGTCGGGGTTCAGCTGGAAGGGGTGCCAGGCGATCTCGAAGGGGTGGTCGTGGTTGGCCTCGAGCGCGCGGTCGAGAAAGGCCTTGCCGATGTAGCACCAGGGGCAGATCGGATCGGAGAAGATGTCGAGCTTGGCCAAAAGGGCTCCTTTCGGGGGATCGGGCAGGCCCTCGGGCCCGCGCGTTTCAGGCGTGTGGTTTGACGATTAGATGGGCCCCGGGGCCGCTGGCACAAGGTTTGTGTCGGGATTGGGCGGCGGGACGGTGGGTTTGGGGTGGCGTGGCGACGCTTTGGGCGCGGGCTTCGTCGGCGTGGTCGCGGGACCGCAGCACCGCGGTCGCCGCGGTGGAGGTCCAGCGTGGAGCAGGGGCCTCGGCTTGGCCGGGGACGGGTGCCGTGGTGGCGCCGCGTGCGCAGGTGTCATGGATCGCCAGCATGTAGCGCCCCTAGGCGATATGCGGCCGCGCTTGCAAGCCTCCCGTGGCCGCCATAGAAGCCTTGTCATGTCCGAAAGAGACCCCAGGACCCTGATCCGGATCGCCCGGGAGAACGGCGCCGATGCCTTCGGCGAGCCGCTGAACCTTGGCGAGCGGGTGCGCGAGCTGCGCAAGGCCCGCGACTGGACGCTGGAACAGGCGGCCCGGCAGGCGGGGCTCGCGCGCTCGACGCTCTCGAAGATCGAGAACGGGCAGATGTCGCCGACCTATGACGCGCTGAAGAAGCTGGCGACGGGCTTGCAGATCTCGGTGCCGCAGCTCTTCACGCCGCCGAAGCGCGACCAGATCAACGGCCGGCTGGTGAGCGCCAAGGCCGGGCAGGGGCTGGCGCAGGCGACCGCCACCTACGAGCACGTGCTCTTGGCCGAGGGGCTGACCAAGAAGGCCATGCTGCCCTACCAGGCGCGGATCCGGGCGCGCTCCATGGAGGAGTTCGACGGCTGGGTGCGCCACGACGGGGAAGAGTTCCTCTACGTGCTGACCGGGGTGATCCGGCTTTACACCGAGTTCTACGAGCCGATCGAGATGCGCCGGGGCGACAGCGCCTATTACGACGCGACCATGGGGCACAACGTGATCTCGGTCTCCGAGGACGATGCGACGATCCTCTGGGTGACGGCGCTGGCGTGAGTTGTGGGGTGCCGGGCGCCGCGGGTGTTTGGGGCGCCGGGGTGTTCGGGTGGAGTGTTGCCGTCGGTGATGCGGCCCGCTCGGGTTTCGGAGACGCGTGATCGGGTGACTGGTCGAGATCACCGGCCAAACCCTGAGAATTACGGAAATGCTGCCTTTTCCGAGACAATAAGTGGGCTCGCAGGCTCCGGCACCGCGCCTTACCGCCCATGCCCTCCGAGGTCTCCCGAACCCAATCCCCCAACGCACCTCCTTGCGCCCGAATAGCATCGAAGATGCCGGGCGCGCGCCGGACCGGCCCGATGGGCCGGCGCTCCTTTGGATGGCGCGCTTAGATCGCCTATAGCCCTGACCTTGCGTAGATAAAACGCGCAGCTCAGAGGTCAGCAGCGCCGGCCCCCGGCCCGGCGCGCGCCCTATGTTGGTGCGAGTTGTGAGGGGGGCCGGCGACACGCCCCGGCACCGCGCCTTTCCGCCCATGCCCTATGAGGTCTTCCGAACCCAATCACCCCACGCACCTCCTTGCGCCCGAATAGCATCGAAGATGCCGGGCGCGCGCCGGACCGGCCCTTTGGGCCGGCGCTCCTTGGGGTGGTGCGCCTAGTTTGCCTCTAGTCCTGACCTTTCATGGGGAAGGTTCCTTGCTTGGAGTTCAGCAGTGTTTTCCCCCGGTCTGGCGCGCGCCCTTTGTTGGTGCGGGGTGTGAGGGGGCCTGGCGGTGA
>NZ_JBTOLZ010000029.1:0-28414 GCF_054552075.1 Roseivivax sp. | reverse complement strand
GTGGTCAGTGGTCAGTGGTCAGTGGTCAGTGGTCAGTGGTCAGTGGTCAGTGGTCAGTGGTCAGTGGTCAGTGGTCAGTGGTCAGTGGTCAGTGGTCAGTGGTCAGTGGTCACTCGCTGGGTCCTGCGTTTGCTCGACTCGGGTTGCCCTGACGGATGAGAGGATCGGTCCCCGCGCGAGACCGCTCCAACAACCTCACCGCCACAGCCGACACCTCACCTCAGCGCAACCCTACCGCCCCCAGGGCCCCGCCCGGCGGCTGCGGCGGGCGGAGCGGCCCGCGCGGGGGACGTTGGTGCGGCGGAACTGGTAGCGGGCCTCGGGGTGGGGCGGCGCGCCGCGGGTGCGTTGCCAGAAGGCCGGGCCGCCGCGCTTCAGCCAGAGCGGCAGGGCCAGCATCAGCCCGATCACGAAGCCCCCGGCATGGGCCCAATAGGCCGTCCCCCCGCCATCGGCGGCGGAGTTGAAGCCGCCCAGGAACTGCATCCCGAGCCAGAGCGCCAGCATGATCCAGGCCGGGATGGTGATCACCCGGAAGATGATCACCAGGATCACCAGGATGTCGACCCGCGCCTTCGGGAAGAGCAGAAGATAGGCGCCCATCACGCCCGCGATGGCGCCCGAGGCGCCGACCATGGGCACTGGGCTCAGGGGCGCGGTGACGTATTGTGCGAGACCCGCGCCAAATCCCGAGGCGAGGTAGAACCCGGCATAGGCGGCATGGCCCATCTCGTCCTCGACGTTGTCGCCGAAGATGAAGAGGAAGAGCATGTTCCCGGCCAGATGCATGATCCCGCCGTGCAGGAACATCGAGGTGAGAAATCCCGTCAGCCCGCCGCCTGAGGAGACATCCGCGGGCACCAGCGCCCAGGTCGAGAAAAAGGCACCGAGCGCGGCGGGATCGGCAAAAAGCCCGTAATAGCCGAAGAAGATCAGCACATTGGCCGCGATCAGCCCATAGGTGACGAAGGGCGTCCGGCCCGAGGGGTTGTGATCACGGATGGGAAACATCCCCGGTAGCTTGGCACGCCGCGAAGCGGCGTCAAGCGCGTCCGGCGCGCGGCGGGGCAATTTCCGGGGGATTTCTTGGGTCAGGGCAGGGGCGGGCGATTGGCGCGCGCCCGAGGCCCGAGCGGGTGAGGGAACCGCCGCGCTCTACGGGTGGCGGCACTGTCCTGTCGCAGGCCGCAAGGGTCAGCGGCGGCCCCACCGAGACACGCAGCCAGGAAAGGGACCGGACCAAGGCCCGCCCCCTTGCCGCAGGGCGGGCCACACAGACCCGCCCCGCCAAACCATGCGGCGCATCTATCGCCCCGCAGCGGCGGCTCCATGGCCCCGCTAAATCAGGCGACGGACTTATCGCCCCACAGCGGCGGCCCCATCGCCCCGCCACGTCAGACGGCGGCCCCACCGGCCCGCCGCCCGCTTACCTCACACCCCGCTCAGCAACTTCGCGTTGCCGCCCGCGGCGGTGGTGTCGACGCAGACGTGCCGCTCGAGCCGGGCGTGGCCGCGGTCGGGCGCGCCGGTGATCAGCGGCAGGATCGCGCCGTCGCGGCGCGACAGCGCGGCGCGGTAGGCGCGGGCGGTCTTGGTCTCGCCCCACCAGATCGCGGCGGAGAAGCCGGAAAGACGCTCAAGCACCTCGGGCGCCACATGGCCCCCGGCGCTGACCGCGGCGCCGCCGAGCGCGCGCACCGCCTGGGCCTGGGCCTCGGCGGCCTCGCGGCCCGGCCCGAGGCAGAGGACCGGCGGACGCGCGCGGGTGTAGAACATGTTCGACTCCCCCGTCGGCCCGGGCAGCTCCTCGCGGTCGGGCGCGCGGCCGGGCTCGGCGGTCCCCAGCGCGCGGGAGATGCGCTCGAGGCTGGCCTCCTCCTGCCACTCACCGGGCTGCGCCTCGGCGGGATGCCGGCGGAAGCGGTCCACGTAGAGCGGCCCGCCCGCCTTCGGCCCGGTGCCCGAGAGCCCCTCGCCGCCGAAGGGCTGGGAGCCGACGATGGCGCCGATCTGGTTACGGTTGACGTAGATGTTGCCTGCCTCGATGCGCTCCGAGACATGCTGAACGCGGTCGTCGATCCGGGTCTGCAGGCCGAAGGTCAGCCCGTAGCCGGTGCCGTTCACCGCGTCGATCACCCGGTCGAGGTCCTCGGCGCGATAGGTCGCCACGTGCAGGACCGGGCCGAAGATCTCGCGTTCGAGATCGCCGATGCCCTTCACCCGGATCAGCGCCGGGGGCACGAAGTAGCCCTTCGACGGGATCGGGCAGTCGTTCAGCAGCCGGCCCTCGGCGCGGGCGGCCTCGATATAGGCGGTGATCTGGTCATGCGCCTCGGCGTCGATCACCGGGCCGACGTCGGTCGAGACATCCCAGGGCGCGCCGATCTGCAGCGCGTCCATGGCGCCTTTGAGCATCTCCAGGAAGCTCTCGGCGATGTCCTCCTGCACGTAGAGACAGCGCAGCGCCGAGCAGCGCTGGCCGGCCGACTGGAAGGCCGATTCCACGATCGCCGCCACGGCCTGTTCGGGCAGGGCGGTGGAATCCACGATCATCGCGTTGAGCCCGCCGGTCTCGGCGATCAGCGGGGTGCCGGGCTCGAGGTTCTGAGCCACCGAGCCGTGGATGATCTGCGCGGTCTCGGTCGAGCCGGTGAAGGCCACCCCCGCGACGCCCTCGGCGCCGGTCAGCGCGCCGCCGACCTCGCCCGCGCCGGGCAGGAGCTGCAGCACCTCGCGGGGGACGCCCGCCTCGTGCATCAACTCGGCCGCGCGCCAGCCCATGATCGAGGTCTGCTCGGCCGGCTTGGCCAGAACCGCGTTGCCCGCCGAGAGCGCCGCGGCGATCTGGCCGGTGAAGATCGCCAGCGGGAAGTTCCAGGGGCTGATGCAGACCACCTTGCCGAGCGCCGGGTCGCCGGCGGTCTTGGTGGCGTAGTAGCGCAGGAAGTCCACCGCCTCGCGCAGCTCTGCGACCGCGTCGAAGAGCATCTTGCCCGCCTCGCGGTGCAGGATGGCGAAAAGCTCGCCGTAATGCGCCTCATAGGTGTCGGCGACCTGGTTGAGGATCTTCGCGCGCTCCTCGGGGCTGGCGTCCCAGGGCCGCGCGGCATCGACCGCGGCGCGCACCGTGGTGGGCGTGGCCCAGGTCACCGTGCCGACCTTGTCGGTGGGATCGGCGGGGTTCACCACGTCCTCGGTCGCGCCCTTGGGCGCCTCACCGGCGGTCAGCGGCGCGGCCTGCCAGGCATGGTCCCGGAAGGCGCCGCGCCGGCTGTCGATCTCGGCCAGGGTGGGGCGGTGCCGGGTGTCCCAGCCCATGGAGTTCTTGCGCTCGGGCGCGAAAAGCTCGGGCCCGGTGGCCAGATCGGGGAAGCTCACGTCGTCGAAGGGGTCGGCGGCCACGGTCTCGGGCGGGACCTCCTCGTCGACGATCTGGTTCACGAAGGAGGAATTGGCGCCGTTCTCGAGCAGCCGCCGCACCAGGTAGGCCAGGAGGTCGCGATGCGCGCCGACCGGGGCGTAGATCCGGCAGCGGGTGCCGTTTTCGCGCATCATGATGTCGTGCAGCGCCTCGCCCATGCCGTGCAGGCGCTGGAACTCGTAGACGCCGGGATCGGCGCCCATGGCCAGGATCGCCGCGGCGGTATGGGCGTTATGGGTGGCGAACTGCGGATAGATCCGGTCGGTCATGCCCAGCAGCTTCTTGGCGTTCGCGATATAGGAGATGTCGGTGGCCGACTTCGAGGTGAAGACCGGGAAGCCATCGACGCCCAGCACCTGGGCGCGCTTGATCTCGGTGTCCCAATAGGCGCCCTTCACCAGCCGCACCATGATCCGGCGGTCGAGCCGCTCGGCCAGCTCGTAGAGCCAGTCGAGCACCGGACCCGCGCGCTTGCCGTAGGCCTGCACCACGACGCCGAAGCCGTCCCAGCCCTTCAGCGCGGGGTCCGAGAGCACCTCTTCGATCACGTCGAGCGAGATCGACAGCCGGTCGGCCTCCTCGGCGTCGATGTTGAGCCCGATGCCTGCCGAGCGCGCGATGCCGCAGAGCGTGCGCAGCCGCGGCACGACGTTCTGCATGACCAGCTCGTGCTGCAGCTCGTCGTAGCGCGGATGCAGCGCCGAGAGCTTGACCGAGATGCCGGGATTGTCGCGGGTGTCCTTGGAGTGGGCCGCCCCGGCGATGGCGTTGATCGCCTTGGAATAGGCCAGGTGGTAGCGGCGGGCGTCCTCCTCGGTGCGGGCGGCCTCACCCAGCATGTCGTAGGAATAGGTATAGCCCTTCTCCTCCATCTTGGCGGCGCGCTTCATCGCCGCCTCGATCGACTCGCCCAGGACGAACTGCTGGCCCATGACGCGCATGGCCTGGCCGACGGCGCGGCGGATCACCGGCTCGCCCAGGCGCTTGATCGCGCCGCGCAGGTGGCTGGCGACGCCCGGGTCGCGGTCCTTGAGCACGTTGCCGGTCAGCATCAGCGCCCAGGTCGAGGCGTTGACCAAGGGCGAGGCCGAATGCCCCATGTGCTTGCCCCAGTCCGAGGGGGCGATCTTGTCTTCGATCAGCGCGTCGATGGTCTCGGCGTCCGGCACCCGCAGGAGCGCCTCGGCCAGGCACATGAGCGCAATGCCCTCTTCGGTCGAGAGGCCGTATTCGGCCAGGAAGACCTCCATCAGGCCGGGACGCGCGTTGCCGCGGATCTTGCGCACCAGGTCGGCGCCGGAGCGCGAGATTGCGGCGCGCTCCTCGGGTGACAGGCCCGAGGCCTCGCGCAGCTCCTCGACCAGGGCGATCTCGTCGGCATAGGTTCGGGCGTCGATGTCGTGGCGCAGCTCGCCGGTGGCGTCTCTGGGCATGGTATCCTCCGAAATTTGGCCTAGTCTATTGCCGTATCAGCGGGAAAGCTGACTGAATATCGTTTGAGTTTTGGGCAAAGCGACCGAAGAAAGGGTTATGTGCAATGCAATCGGATATGGCTGAGCTGGACCGCTTCGACCGGGCGATCCTCACCACGCTCGCCGCGGAAGGCCGCCTCTCTGTCACCGAGCTAGCCCGCCGGATCGGCCTGTCGAAATCCCCCACCCAGGCGCGGCTGAAGCGGCTCGAGGAGAGCGGCACGATCCTGGGATACCGGGCCCTGCTGGACCCGATCCGGCTGGGGCTCGACCATGTGGCTTTCGTCGAGGTGCGGCTGCACGACACCTCGGAGCCGGCGCTGGCAAGCTTCAACGAAGCCGTGGCGCGGATCCCCGAGATCGAACAGGCGCATCTGATCGCCGGCAATTTCGACTACCTCCTCAAGGTGCGGACCTCGGACATGCGCAGCTACCGCCGGGTGCTGGCCGATCACATCTCGGCCCTGCCGCATATCGCTTCGACCTCCACCTATGTCGCGATGGAGGCTGTAAAGGAGGACGGTCTCGCCGATGTGACTTGACCGCGCGTCATCCCGGGGCGTCCTCTGGTCCCATGCTCCGCCTGATCCTTGTCCTCGGCCTCGCGCCGCTTGCCGCCTGGGCCGAGTGCCCGCCGGCCCCGGACCACTCCGAGGAGATCGCGGGACTTCTGGCCGAGATCCAGTCCGCCGAGCGCGAGATCGAGGCGCAGCGGCTGTCGAACGCGCTCTGGGCGCTCTGGGCCGATGCGCCCGATGCCGCCGCGCAGGAGCTTCTGGACGCGGGCATGCGGGCGCGGGAAAGCTACGATTTCCTGCGCGCCGAAGAGAGTTTCGACCGGCTGGTGGCCTACTGCCCGGACTACGCCGAGGGCTACAACCAGCGCGCCTTCGTGGCTTTCCTGCGGGGCGATTTCGCCGCCGCCCTGCCGGACCTCGAACGCGCGCTGGCGCTGAACCCGCGCCATGTCGCGGCGCTTTCGGGCAAGGCGCTGACGCTGATGGGCCTCGGCCGCGACGCCGAGGCGCAGGAGGCGCTGCGCGCGGCGCTGGCGCTCAATCCCTGGCTCTCCGAGCGCCACCTGCTGACCGAGCCGCCCGGCCAGGAGCTCTGACACCTTTTCACCGCCCGCCACCCCGGTTAGAGATCGCCCCGGGCCCGCGTGGTGGAATGGTAGACACAGGGGACTTAAAATCCCTAGGCGTAACAGCCGTGCCGGTTCGAGTCCGGCCGCGGGTACCATCCAGAAAAATTGTCAGTGACAGGGGCTTGGCCCCTCACCCCCGCCGGCGCAGGCGGATCACCACGTCGACGCTGGCGATCTCGGCGCCTTCCGGGGCCTCGGGCAGGCGGGCGATCTCGAGCTCCTCGGAGGGGGCGTCGGTCAGCGTGCCGTTGTCTTCCCAGAAGAAATGCGGGTGATCATGGGTGTTGGTGTCGAAGTAGCTCTTCGAGCCGTCGACCGTCACCTCCTGGATCAGCCCTGCGTCGCAGAAGGCGCGGAGGGTGTTGTAGACGGTGGCGAGCGAGACCTTCTCGCCCTGGCGCTCGACCTCGGCAAAGAGGCTCTCGGCGGTGAAATGGCGGTGCTGGCCGTCGCCGATCAGCAGCGCGGCCAGCGTCGCGCGCTGCCGCGTCGGGCGCAGATCCGCCCGGTTCAGCCATTCCGTGCCACGCTCGATTGCCGCAGGGGTCATGGGCGCCCGCATCCTTTCCCGTCTGTCCTTTAGGAATATAGGGTGCGCCCCGCCCTGATTTCAAACGCTTTCCCGTGATCCGCCGCGCGGCTTCGCGGCACTGCGGCGGGCGCGCCGCAGGCTTGCATGGCGCGCAGCCACGGTGATAGTGGGGCAGAAATCTCGACGCCTAGAAAGAAGGGGTGCCCGGCGCATGGCCGATTTTCCGACCAGCTTCGACAGGGACGACCTGCTCAAATGCGCACGCGGCGAACTGTTCGGCGAGGGCAATGCCCAGCTTCCCGAACCGCCGATGCTGATGATGGACCGCATCACCGATATCTCCGGGGACGGCGGGCCGAACGGCAAAGGCCATGTGGTCGCCGAATTCGACATCCGCCCCGACCTGTGGTTCTTCGAATGCCACTTCCCGGGCAATCCGATCATGCCCGGCTGCCTCGGGCTTGACGGGCTCTGGCAGCTCACCGGCTTCAACCTGGGCTGGCGCGGCTGGAAAGGCCGCGGCTACGCGCTGGGCGTCGGCGAGGTGAAGCTGACCGGCATGGTCCGTCCCGACCGCAAGATGCTGACCTATTACGTCGATTTCACCAAGGCGGTGCAGACCCGGCGGCTGACCATGGGCGTCGCCGACGGCCGGGTCGAGGCCGACGGCGAGACGATCTACCAGGTCAAGGACATGAAGGTCGCCCTGTCGGAGAGCTGAGGCCCGCCGCCAGAGACTTATCGAGCAAAGGAGAGAGAGCGCCATGCGCCGTGTCGTCGTCACCGGACTGGGCATCGTCTCGTCCATCGGAAACAACGCCGAAGAAGTCCTGGCCTCGCTGAAGGCCGGCCGTTCGGGCATCACCGCCAACGAGGACATGAAGGAACACGGCTTCCGCTCCCAGATCGCGGGGGACGTAAAGCTCGATGTGAAGGACCATGTCGAGAAGCGCACCCTGCGCTTCATGGGGCCGGGCGCGGCCTATGCCCATATCGCCATGACCCAGGCCATCGCCGACGCGGGCCTCGAGGAAAGCGACGTGGTGAACCCGCGCACCGGCCTGGTGGCGGGCTCGGGCGGGCCCTCGACCTCGGCCATGTTCGCCGCGCATCAGACCGTGCTGAAATCCGGCGCGCCGAAGCGCATCGGCCCGACGGCGGTGCCCAAGTGCATGTCCTCGACGATCTCGGCGAACCTCTCGACCGCCTTCAAGATCAAGGGCATCAACTACTCGATCACCTCGGCCTGCTCGACCTCGCTGCATTGCATCGGCAATGCCGCCGAGCAGATCATGCTGGGCAAGCAGGACGTGATGTTCGCCGGCGGCGGCGAAGAGCTGGACTGGACGCTCTCCTGCCTCTTCGACGCCATGGGCGCGATGTCCTCGAAGTACAACGACACCCCCGAGAAGGCCTCGCGCGCCTTCGACGCGGGCCGCGACGGCTTCGTGATCGGCGGCGGCGGCGGTATCCTGGTGCTCGAGGATCTCGAACACGCCAAGGCCCGCGGCGCCAAGATCTACGCCGAGGTCACGGGCTATGCCGCGACCTCGGACGGCCACGACATGGTGGCGCCGTCCGGCGAGGGCGGCGAGCGCGCCATGCGCCTGGCGCTCGACGGGCTGCCCGAGGGCCGCAAGGTCGGCTATGTGAACGCCCATGGCACCTCGACGCCGGTCGGCGACGTCGGCGAGATCGAGGCCCTGCGCCGGGTCTTCGGCGACGGCCAGACCCCGCCCGTCTCCTCGACCAAGTCGATGACCGGCCACAGCCAGGGCGCCACCGGCGCGCAGGAGGCGATCTACTGCCTCCTGATGCTCGAGCATGATTTCATCACGCCCTCGATCAACGTCGAGACCCTCGACCCGGCGCTCAAGCCCGAGGAGATCGCGACCGAGCTGGTCGAAGGCGCCGGGCTTGATACGGTGATGACCAATTCCTTCGGTTTCGGCGGCACCAACGGCTCCATGCTGCTGTCCCGCTTCACGGATTGACCACAACGGATTACGGACGGAACGCATGAGCGGACAACTGACGGGCAAGCGCGGGCTTGTCATGGGTGTGGCGAACGAACGCTCGATCGCCTGGGGCATCGCCAAGGCCTGCGCCGAGGCGGGGGCCGATCTGGCCTTCACCCACCAGGGCGAGGCCTTCGGGCAGCGCCTGAAGCCGCTCGCCGAGAGCGTGGGCTCCGACCTGCTGATCGACGTGGACGTGACCGACGACGCCTCGCTCGACCGCGCCTTCGCGGCCCTGGAAGAGCGCTGGGGGCGGCTCGATTTCCTGGTCCATGCCATCGCCTTCTCGGACAAGTCCGAGCTGCAGGGGCGGTTCATGAACACCAGCCGGTCGAACTTCAAGAATTCGCTCGACATCTCGTGCTACAGCTTCATCGAGGTCGCCCGCCGCGCCCATCCGCTGATGGCCGAGGCTGGCGGCACGCTGATGACCCTGACCTACCAGGGTTCGAACAAGGTGGTGCCGAACTACAACGTCATGGGCGTGGCCAAGGCCGCGCTCGAGGCTTCGGTGCGCTACCTCGCCAACGACCTGGGCCGCGACGGCATCCGGGTGAACGCGCTCTCGCCCGGACCGATGAAGACCCTGGCCGGCGCGGCGATCAGCGGCGCGCGCAAGACCTTCAAGCACACCGACCAGAACGCGCCGCTCGGCGGCAATTCCACGCTCGAGGCCGTGGGCGGCACCGCCGTCTGGCTCGCCTCGGACGCCGGCGCCTGCACCACGGGCGAGATCGTGCATATCGACGGCGGCTTCCACGTGCTGGGCATGCCGCAGTTCGAGAACCTCTGAGCCGGGGAGGGGGCCGCCTGGTCGGCCCCTTCGACGCCGCGCGCCCACTGCGCGCCCGCGCATTTGGTCGCGCCCCCACGCGCCCGGGGAACCCCCTTCGTTTGCCGTCGTTGACAGGGACCATCAACAGGAGGTCCCGCCATGACCGAGCGGCTCACGCTCACCTCGATCACCCCCGTCACCCATGACACCTACCACCTGGTCTTCGACCGGCCCGAGGGGTTCGACTTCACGCCCGGGCAGGCGGTGGACCTGGCGCTCGACCGCGAGGGCTGGCGCGAGGAGAAGCGGCCCTTCACCTTCACCTCGCTGCCCGAGGACGACACCCTCGAGTTCGTCATCAAGTCCTACCCCGACCACGACGGGGTGACCGAGCAGATCGCCAAGCTGAGCCCCGGCGACGCCGTGCTGATTGACGAGCCCTGGGGCGCCATCGCCGACAAGGGTCCGGGCTGGTTCATCGCCGGCGGCGCGGGCGTGACGCCTTTCATCGCGATCCTGAAGAAGCGGCTGCGCGACGAGGGCACGCTCAAGGGCTCGACGCTGATCTTCTCGAACCGGACCGAGCGCGACATCATCCTGCGCGAGACCTTCACCGAGATGCGCGGGCTCGACTGCGTCTTCACCGTGACGGACGACCCCGAAAGCCCGCTCTGCATGGGCATGATCGGCCAGGAGATGCTGGCCCAGCATGTCACCCCGGGCGAGGGCAAATGCTACATCTGCGGGCCCGACGCCATGCTCGAGGATATCTCGGCCTCGCTGCGCGAGATCGGCGTGCCCGAAGGGGACATCATCACCGAGGAATTTGACTGAGAGACGCCCCGCGCGCGCCATTCTGCCGCCGCATTCCGTTGCAATCTTTCCGCGCATGGCACGGGTAAAATACATGCGCGATCAGGTCAGCCGCCGGCGGCGGCGCAAGCTCGCCCTCTCTTTCCTGCCGCTCTGCTTCTGCGGGGTGGTGGCCTATGGGGTCTCGCTCTGGGACACCGATCTGGCGCAGGCCTCGAACCAGGCGGCGAGCTTCGTCGCGCCGGGGCCCGGGGCCGAGCTGATCGGCCGGGTGAGCCATGTGCGTGACGGCGACACCATCGAGGTCGGCGGCGTGCCGATCCGGCTGTCGGACGTGGATTGCGCCGAGCTCGGCACCCGCGAGGGCGAGGCCGCGCGGCGCGAGATGGACCGGATCACCCGCGGACGGGTGCTGGTCTGCGCGCTGGAAGGCCGGATGAGCTACGACCGCCACATCGCCCGCTGCGAGCGCGACGATGGATTGGCCCTGCGCGAGGCGATCCGCGAGAAGGGCTATTGCGCGTTGTAGAGGTGAGGGGGGCTGGCGTTGGGCTGGTGAGGTCCGGCGTCTGGTCTTTTGGCTCCTCGTATCGGCGCTGTGCTCGCCCCGTGAGTTGAAGGTGCTTCGGAGTTCCCGGGGTCGCTGGCGGTCGGACTGGCGAGGTCCGGCGTTCGGTGTGTTAGCCCTTCGCATCGGTGCCATGCCCGCCCTTCTCCCGCCGTGGTGTCTGCATCGCTCCTTCAACTCTGCGCACCCTTGAGCGCCACCTCAGCCGAGGGCGCGCGCCGGACCGGGGGCCGGCGCTGCTGCCCTTTGAGCGAGGCGCTTTATCCACGCAAGGTCAGGACCAATGATGAGCTAGGCGCGCCACCCACAAGAGCGCCGGCCCAAGGGGCCGGTCCGGCGCGCGCCCGGCACCTTCGGTGCTATTCGGGCGCAAGAGGGGGGCAGGTGGCGTCTTAGGTGCGGAGGCCTGTGCGTCTTTCAGAGATTGGAGTTTTGTGAGGCGCGCCATCCGCGGTGACTTCAAAGCATGACGTCCTGCGCCGCGCGTCCCACGGATGCCTCAAAGAAACGCGCTCCCGGTCAGACCCGCACGACACCCGCCCCACGGCGACACCCGCCCCACGGCGACATCCGCCCCAACGGCGACACCCATCACCACCCAGACGCCCGCCTCCAACGACCAGCCCCCCCTCAAAACCACTGCCCCGGCTCCATAAGCCCCAGGTCCAAGAGCTGCCGCGAGTGCCACTCGAAGGGCACGGAGTTGTGCCAGGTGAAGCCGTGGATGTCGAAGGTCGAGCCGGGGTTCTTCTTCAGCGCCTTGGCGGTGCGGAAGGACACCAGCGCGGCGGTCAGGTTGTTGTGCCAGGGGCAGGCGTAGGTGTTGTATTCCTCGTCCGAGAAGGTGTGGTCCTCGCGTAGGACCAGCCCCTTCTTGGCGCGGAAGATCGAGATCCGGTCGATCTTGCGGCGCGCGGCGGGGACGTGTTCCTCGAAGCGCCAGCGCAGCCCGCCGAAGAAGTCGAGCTGCCGCTCTTTGGGGTAATTGTGGTTCGCCGGGTCCTTGCGCGCGAGCGCGTAATAGCCCGACCGGTCGAGGCAGGCCTCGTCGAGCGACACCGCCTCGGGCGCACGGGCCAGATCGGCGGCGTAGAGATCGACCACATAGGTCAGCATCGCGTCGCGCCGCTCTTCGGTGTGGAAGGTCAGCATCTCGCCGATGCTGCGGGTCTCGCAGTAGGGGTAGAAGAGATATTCCGCGTTGTAGCAGTAGAACATCCAGAGCCCCGGCGCGGCCTCGCTCACGCGGGTCACCGCCGCCTGCACCGCGCCCTCGGCCTTGGTGTCGAAATCCACGCGGACCACCTCGGGCACGAGGTCCGGCGCGAGGCTCAGCGCGGGCGGCATGAAAACCAGCACCCGGGCAAAGCCCGAATGCATGTGGTGCCGGATCGTGGTGTCGAGCTCGACCCCGTCCTCGGCGAAGATCATCGCGAGCGGGCCCTGCGACAGCGCCCCGCCGGGGGCGCGCAGGAAGGCGCTGAGGGATGTGAACTGCATGGCTGTCCGCGGCTTTTCCGCGAAGCGTCCCGAAATTCGCCCCGCATTGCAAGCCAAAGGGATTCTGCGTTATGAGCCGCGCTCATCCCGGCCTCGAAGGAATGTCGCATGACCCAGCCCAAGAAGCTCTTCGTGAAGACCTATGGCTGCCAGATGAACGTCTATGACAGCGAGCGCATGTCCGAGGCGCTGGCGGGCGAGGGCTACGTCGAGACCGACAGCCCCGACGACGCCGACATGATCCTGCTGAACACCTGCCACATCCGCGAGAAGGCGGCCGAGAAGGTCTATTCCGAGCTGGGCCGCTACAAGGGGCTCAAGGCCGAGAAGCCGGACCTCAAGATCGGCGTGGCGGGCTGCGTCGCCCAGGCCGAGGGCGCCGAGATCATGCGCCGCCAGCCCATGGTCGACATGGTCGTGGGGCCGCAGAGCTATCACCGGCTGCCGGCCCTGCTGAAGCAGACCGGAGAGGGCGCCAAGGCGCTCGACACCGATTTCCCCGAGGAAGACAAGTTCGAGCACCTCAAGGCCCGCCCCAAGGCGCGCCGGGCGCCGGCAGCCTTCCTGACCGTGCAGGAGGGCTGCGACAAGTTCTGCGCCTTCTGCGTGGTGCCCTATACCCGCGGCGCCGAGGTCTCGCGCCCGGTCGAGCGCATCCTGCGCGAGGCCCGCGACCTGGTGGAGCGCGGCGTGCGCGAGATCACCCTTTTGGGCCAGAACGTGAACGCCTACCACGGCGTCGGCCCCGATGGCGCCGACTGGTCGCTGGCGCGGCTGATCCGGGCGCTCGACGGGGTCGACGGGCTGGAGCGGATCCGCTTCACCACCTCGCATCCCAACGACATGGACGACGACCTGATCGCCGCGCATGGCGAGGTCGCCAAGCTGATGCCCTATCTGCACCTGCCGGTGCAGGCGGGCTCGGACAAGATCCTGAAGCGGATGAACCGCCAGCACACCGCCGAGAGCTACCTCGAGGTGATCGAGCGGCTGCGCGCGGCGCGGCCCGACCTGCACCTCTCGGGCGATTTTATCGTGGGCTTCCCCGAGGAAACCGAAGAGGACTTCCAGGCGACCATGGATCTGGTCCGCGCGGTGGAATACGGCTCGGCCTTCTCCTTCAAGTATTCGCCGCGCCCCGGCACCCCGGCGGCAGAGCGCGCCCAGGTGCCCGAGGACGAGAAGACCGACCGGCTGCAGCGGCTGCAGGCGCTTCTGACCGAGCAGCAGCGCGCGCTGCAGGACGCCATGGTCGGCCGCGAGGTCGGTGTGCTGTTCGAGAAGGCGGGAAGGCTGCCGGGCCAGATGGTCGGCAAGTCGGAATACCTGCACGCGGTGCATGTGGCGGGCATCGACGGCCAGGTGGCCCCGGGTGACCTGCGCCGGGTGCGGATCACCGAGAGCGGGCCGAACTCGCTGACCGGCGAGCTGGCCTGAGCCAGGCGCCGCGCGCAAAGGCGCCCGGCCGGGCAGAGGCCCGGGCCCGGGCGGCCCTCGCGATCACCTTGGGCTGAGGCCCCCGCTCAATGCGGCAGGGGCTTCCGCGACCGGGCGTCGTAATAGATCCGCAGCATCTCGGACTTCAGCCCCTCGGGGTTGTTCACCAGCCGGTCGTCGCGGCAGATGCGCTCGGCGATGGCATGGGCGGTCGGGAAGTCGTAGCCGATGGCCACGAGGCTATCCACGAAATTGGAATTCGGGCGGTCCCAGATGACCTCGTTCCAGGGGCCGCGGAAGCAGCTGACCACGATCGTCCCGCCCTTGAACCGCGGCAGGTCGTCCTTGTGGTAGCCCGATTTGTGCCCCCCGGCGAAGGCCGGAAGCGCAAGCCCGGCCGCCAGGACCAGGGTAACAAGTGCCGTCTTCATGTGATTTCCCCCTCACATCCGCGCGGTCGCAGGGCGACGCGAGGAGAGGGTAGCCAGAAAGCCCGCAAGCGCCCAATAAAAACCACGTTTCAACCGCATGAGCGCCGCTTTTCACGCCCGATTCCCGCATAGCGGGAATCTTTGTCCGGTATTTGACGACAATTCCGGCCATTAATCACGATTGTCCCGGTCGTGCGGGCCCGCCCATGCCGCCAGGCCACAGCCCGCGCGGCGAATCTAGTTTTTCCTTCCCAGCCGGGCTTTTGTCGGTAATGTGTTGATCACAGTGGCTAAAGGCCTCTCGTTGCCAAACCTGCGAGGCCGGGCCAAAGGGCATTGGGTTAACGGATAGGGGAACGAAGGCTGTGCCGCATTCCATTTACAATTGTGCCAGGGCCGCCCTGCTGAGCGTCGCGGTCGCCGCGACGGCCCTGCTGCCCGGCGTCACCCGGGCCGATACCGCCGAGGCGCGGGTGCCGGTGATCTCCTCGCAGAACACCACCACGATCCGGGGCGAACGCTACATTCCCGGCATCTGGGTCGATCCCGACGGCTGCGAGCACTGGGTCATGGACGACGGCGTCGAGGGCTACATGAGCCCGCACGTCAACCGGAAGGGCATCCCGGTCTGCCGGCGCGGCAACCTCTGCGGGGTGATGAACACCGACCAGTTCTTCGCCACCGACAGCTACCGCATCAGCCCCGCGGGCCAGGCCCGGCTGGCGGAGTTCTTCCGCTCGGCCAGCGCCACCGCCTATGTGATCGTCGGCCATACCGACAGCCGGGCCAGCGATGCCTACAACATGAAGCTCAGCTACAACCGCGCCAATTCGGTCGCGGCGGTGGCCTCTTCGGTCGGGGCGCGGATCTCCGATGTGCGCGGCTACGGCGAACGGATGCCGGCGGCCTCCAACGCCACGGCGGAGGGCATGGCCAAGAACCGCCGGGTCGAAGTGATCTGCATCCGCTGAGGGGAATGAGGGACATGGATATCAAGAAATTCGCTCTGCTGAGCCTCGGTGCGCTGGCGCTCGCGGGCTGCGAGGTGGTCGACGGCTTCGGCGCCTACGGGCCGGACAAATCGGTCGATCGCGGCATCGATTCCGACGATTTGTCGACCATGCGCGCGGGCATCTGGGTCGATCCCAACGGCTGCGACCACTGGATCATCGACGACGGCGTGGAGGGCTACCTCTCGGCGCGGCTCGACAAATACGGCCGTCCGGTCTGCTCGGGCTCGGCGCCGCCGACCGTGGCCACGGGCGACTTCAAGCAGGGCTCGACCTCGATCATCGGCGACCCGCTCTGAGCGCTCGCCTCATACCGGCTTTCACGCCGCGCGGAGTGTTGCTTCGCGCGGCGTTTTTACCTGCGAAGCGCCGCTCCGCAGCGTCAAGAGGCTTGCCCTTTCCGGGCCCGCTTGGGACACTGAACCCAGACTCGCGACAACGGAGCATTGCGTGACGACAGGCACCCTGACCGACGCCTCAATCGAATTTCCCGACAACCGCTTGCTGATCGAGCTCTGTGGCGAGTTCGACCGCAATCTCACCGACATAGAGGGCCGCCTGGGCGTGCAGATCCTGCGCCGCGGCAACCAGCTTGCGATCCACGGCGAAGCGGAGGCGCAGAAAGAGGCCGTGGAGGTGCTGACCAGCCTCTACAACCGCCTCGAACAGGGCAAGGAGGTGGGCCGCGGCGACATCGACCGCGAGTTCCGCACCAGCAGCCCCGAGGAGCCGGGCGAGGACCAGCTCGAGATGTTCGGTGGCGGCACCATCGAGATCAAGACGCGCAAGAAGCTGGTCGAACCCCGGACCGAGGCGCAGAAGGCCTACGTCCGCGGTCTCTACGAGCACGAGCTGGCCTTCGGCATCGGCCCCGCGGGCACCGGCAAGACCTATCTCGCCGTCGCGGTGGGCGTGAACATGTTCATCAACGGGCTGGTGGACAAGATCATTCTCTCGCGTCCCGCCGTCGAGGCGGGCGAGCGTCTGGGCTTCCTGCCCGGCGACATGAAGGAGAAGGTCGATCCCTACATGCAGCCGCTCTACGACGCGCTGAACGACTTCCTGCCCGGCAAGATGCTGGCGCGCATGATGGAGGAAAAGACCGTCGAGATCGCGCCATTGGCCTTCATGCGCGGGCGCACGCTCTCCAATGCCTTCGTGGTGCTCGACGAGGCGCAGAACGCCACCTCGATGCAGATGAAGATGTTCCTCACCCGCCTGGGCGAGGGTTCGCGCATGGTGATCACCGGCGACCGCAGCCAGGTCGACCTGCCGCGCGGGGTGCAATCGGGCCTCAAGGACGCCGAGCGGCTGCTGACCGGAATCCCGAACATCTCGTTCAACTATTTCACCGGCAAGGACGTGGTGCGCCATCCGCTGGTGGCCGCGATCATCGACGCCTACGACAAGGACGCCGAGGCCGGGTGAGAGATCCGTGCTGACCGAGACCATCCTCGAAGACGAGAAATGGCTGGCGCTGGACCTTCCGGCGCTGGCCGAACGCGGGGCCGAGGCGGCGCTGCGGCACCTGGGGCTCGACCCGGCGCTCTTCGAGATCGCGGTCCTGGGCTGCACCGACGGGCGGATCGCCGCGCTGAACGCCGATTTCCGCGGCAAGGCGGCGCCGACCAACGTGCTGTCCTGGCCCGAGGAGGATCTCGCCCCCGAGGCTCCGGGCGCCGAGCCGCATCTGCCGCTGCCGGGCACCGCCGAGGAGCCCTGGTTTCTCGGCGACATCGCCATCGCGCGCGAGACCTGCCTGCGCGAGGCCGCCGAAGAGCGGCTTCCCGCCGAGGATCACGTCCTTCATCTTATCGTGCATGGCGTGCTGCATCTTCTGGGCCACGATCACATCCGTGACGAGGACGCCACATTGATGGAACGGCGCGAGGCACAAATACTTGGCACATTGGGGGTCCCGGACCCATATACTCGGGACGGGGCCCCATGAGGTCCGATCAGAACAGGAACAGGAATGGGCGACAGCGACGCATCGTCTAGCGCGGCGCCGGGCGCGCACGAAGACAACGACACCGACAGGCCGGGGTTCTTCCGCCGGCTCTTCGACGGCTTCGGCGGCAGCGCCGAGCCGCAGGAGGACGCACCCCCGGGCACGGGCGAGGTGCGCCACCGCAGGCATGGGCTGGCGAACCTGCGCCGGATGCGGGTCGACGACGTGTCGATCCCCAAGGCCGACATCGTCGCCGTGCCGGACACGATCACCAAGGACGACCTGGTCAAGGTCTTCCGCGAAAGCGGGCTGACCCGGCTGCCGGTCTATTCGGGCACGCTCGACACGCCGGTGGGCATGGCGCACCTGAAGGATTTCGCGCTGATGCACGGCTTCAACGGCGCGGGCGCGCGGTTCAATCTCAAGAAGATCCTGCATCCGCTTCTCTTCGTGCCGCCCTCCATGCCGATCGGGGTCCTGCTGACCAAGATGCAGACCGAGCGGCGCCACATGGCGCTGGTGATCGACGAATACGGCGGGGTCGACGGGCTGGTGACCATCGAGGACCTGATCGAACAGGTCATCGGCGAGATCGAGGACGAACACGACACCGAAGAGGGCAAGAACTGGCGGCTGGAAAAGACCGGCTGCTATCTGGCGCTCGCGAAGACCAACCTCGAGGAGTTCGAGCAGGAAATCGGCATCGGCCTGACCGAAGAGGAAGAGATCGACGGTGAGGAGATCGAGACCCTGGGCGGTCTGGTCTTCGTGCTGGCGGGCCATGTGCCCGCGCGCGGCGAAGTGGTGCCGCATCCCGCCGGCCTCGAGTTCGAAGTGGTCGACGCCGACCCGCGCCGGATCAAGCGGCTGCGCGTGCGCCTGCCGGGCGCGCTGGGCGCGGCCACGGCGACGGCAGGCGCCCGGGTGGTGGAGGCCCAGGCGCGCCAGGATGGCTGAGACCGGCCTGGCGGCGCTGACCCGTCTCGGCCGGGACCGCCCGGCGCTTTGGGGCCTGGGCTTCGGCCTGGTCTTCGCCGCGGGGCAGGCGCCCCTGAACCTCTGGTATCTTGCGCTTCCGGCCCTGGTGGGGCTCCTGGTCGTCTTGCGGCGGCAGGTCAGTCCGCGCGCGGCGGGTCGGACCGCCTGGGCCTTCGGGGTCGGCTATTTTGGCCTCTCGATGTCCTGGCTGGTCGAGCCCTTTCTGATCGAGGCGGCGGTGACCGGCTGGATGGCGCCTTTCGCGCTGGTGCTGGCGGCGGCGGGGCTGGCGCTCTTCTGGGCCTGGCCCGCCTGGGCCGCGGCGCGGCTCGGGGTGCCCTGGCTCATCGTGCCGCTCTGGGCCCTGTCGGAGCTGGCGCGGGCCTATGTGCTGACAGGCTTTCCCTGGGGGCTCCTGGCCTATCTCTGGGCGCCGACGCCCGCCGCGCAATGGCTGGCCTTCATCGGCCCGCACGGGCTGACGCTGGCGACCCTGGCCTTAGCAGCGCTGGCGGCGGCAGGGCTGGCCACCCGCCGGGCCGTGCCGCTCCTGGGGGCGCTGGCCCTGGGCGCGCTGCTCCTTGGTGGTGGAGCGCTGCGGCTGCCCGCGCCCGCCTCCGACGACGGCCGCCCCGTGGTCCGCATCGTCCAGCCCAACGCGCCCCAGGACGAGAAATGGCAGCGCGAGAACGCCCGGCGTTTCTTCGCCCGGCTGATCGAGGCCAGCGCCGCGGGGCCGCGTCCCGAGCTGATCCTCTGGCCCGAGACCGCGCTGCCCATGCTGCTCAACCAGGCGGGCGAGGCGCTGGCGGTGGCCTCCGAAGCCGCCGGCCCGGTGCCCTTGGTCTTCGGCATCCAGCGCCAGGAGGGCGGGCGCTACTACAATTCCGCCGCGCTGATGACCGCCGAGGGCGAGATCGCCCAGACCTACGACAAGCATCACCTGGTGCCCTTCGGGGAATACATGCCCGCCGCCTGGTTCTTCCGGCACATCAATGTCTCGGGCCTCGCCCAGCGGGCGGAATACGGCTATTCCGCCGGGCCGGGTCCGGCGCTCCTGGACCTCGGAGACCTGGGCACGGCGCTGCCGCTCATCTGCTACGAGGCGGTCTTTCCCCAGGACGTGGGCGGCGCGCCCGGGCGGGCCGCGATGATCCTGCAGCTGACCAACGACGCCTGGTTCGGCACCTGGTCGGGGCCCTACCAGCACCTCATGCAGGCGCGGATGCGGGCCATCGAACAGGGGCTGCCGGTCCTGCGTGCGGCCAACACCGGGGTCTCGGCGGTGATCGACGCCCATGGCCGGACGAGAGCCGCGCTGGGCCTCGGAGAGACCGGCTACATCGACGCGGCGATCCCCGCGCCGTTGCCGCCGACGCCCTATGCCCGCACGGGCGACCTGCCGGCGCTGCTGTTGCTTCTGGGTGTCGCGGGGCTCGGCCTCCTCCGGGCCCGGCGCAATCGCATTGACCCCGGCGCGGCGGGGCTCTAGCAGTTCAGGTCATAGATCCTGTCACAACGGCTTCCTGGCGTGGCAGCAGACCCTAATGGAGCACTTCTCATGTCCCGCAACGACTATATCTTCACCTCCGAATCGGTTTCGGAGGGGCACCCCGACAAGGTGTGCGACCGCATTTCCGACGCGGTGCTCGACGCGCTACTGGCCGAGGACAGCCTCGCGCGTGTCGCCTGCGAAACCTTCGCCACCACCGACCGCGTGGTGATCGGCGGCGAGATCGGCCTGACCGATCAGGCCAAGCTTGCGGAATACATGGAGCGCATCCCCGAGATCGCGCGCGCCTGCATCAAGGACATCGGCTACGAGCAGGACAAGTTCCACCACGCCACCTGCGAGATCACCAACCTCCTGCACGAGCAATCGGCGCATATCGCCCAGGGCGTGACCGGCCAGCGCGGCGACGAGGGCGCGGGCGACCAGGGCATCATGTTCGGCTATGCCACGAACGAGACCGACGCGCTCATGCCCGCGCCGATCCAGTTCGCCCATGACATCCTGCGCACCCTGGCCGAGGCGCGGAAATCCGGGCGCGAGCCCTTGCTGCGCCCCGACGCCAAGTCGCAGCTCTCGGTGCGCTACCGCGACGGCAAGCCGGTGGGCGTGGAGCAGATCGTGCTTTCCACCCAGCACGCCGACGAGAGCCAGACCTCCGAGGACATCCGCGCCATCGTGGAGCCCTATATCCGCGAGGCCCTGCCCGAAGGCTGGATCACCCCCGAAACCGAATGGTGGGTGAACCCCACCGGCACCTTCGTGATCGGCGGGCCGGACGGGGATGCGGGCCTGACGGGCCGGAAGATCATCGTCGATACCTATGGCGGCGCGGCACCCCATGGCGGCGGGGCGTTTTCGGGCAAGGACCCGACCAAGGTGGACCGCTCGGCGGCCTATGCGGCGCGCTACCTGGCGAAGAACGTCGTGGCCGCGGGCCTGGCCGAGCGCTGCACGATCCAGCTCTCCTACGCGATCGGTGTGGCGAAGCCCCTGTCGATCTACTGCGACACCTTCGGCACCGGCGCGGTCGACCCCGCCGCGATCGAACGCGCGATCCCCAAGGTCATGGACCTGACCCCGCGCGGGATCCGCACGCATCTCGATCTCAACAAGCCGATCTACCAGCGGACGGCGGCCTACGGGCATTTCGGGCGCACGCCCGAGGCCGACGGCGGCTTCTCCTGGGAGCGCACCGACCTGGCCGAGGCGCTGAAGAAAGAGGTCTGATCCGGACCCCGGTGCGCCGGGGACTGGGGACAGCACGTGGTGGCCGGGGAAGACTCGGCCCTTGGGGCCCGGCGCACGCGTCGGGCCTTTTCTTTGGGGTTGGGCGAGGGGCGCAGCTTCTTGGAGAAACTGCTGCGCGCGTGGCCGTGCCGGTCGGCACCGGAGGCTCGCGCTGCCACTCGCAGCCCGACCCGCACCCACCCTGCAAAAGATTGTGCCCCCAAGTTCAGTAGAAAGTCGTCACCAAAAGCGGGCCGAACAGCACCGCAGGTGCCGGCCCGCGCGCCGGACCGGCCCGACCGGTCTGGCGCTCCTGCGCCGTCAGGCGCAGCTCGGGCAATACGGCGGAGCTGAGAGATAAATCGCGCCACTCAACCCGTGCAGCGCCAGCCCGCCGGTCCGCCGCGCGGGCCTCGGGTGAGACGGTGCGCCCTCAGGCTCCGCGTGCCAGCGGTCCGCGGCCATTAAGATCGCAGCGCCGGTCCACCACGCGGGCCTCGGGTGAGACGGTGCCCCTCAGGCCCCGCGGGCCAGCGGCCCCCGGCCCTTGAGCATCAGGAAGAGGCTCTCTTCGTCGTTGTTGCGGAAGAAGGGCACCGAGGCGGGCGGCGCGGGGTCCTCCGCGCGGGCGGCGACCTCGGCGAGCACCACCTCGGTGATGAAGGGCATGTCCAGCGCCCGCACCTCGTCGAGCGCCACCCAGCTCAGGTGGGACAGCTCGTCGGAGGCGGCGGAGAAATCGTCGGGGTCCGAGGCCAGCGCCTCGGCATCGACCAGGAAGAACCGCGCGTCGAAGCGGCGCGGGCGGCCCGGCGGGGTGATCGCGCGGAAGACGAACTGCATGCCGTCGGCGGCGGGCCGGTGGCCGGTGGCGGCGAAGTCGCGCCAGTCCTCGGGCGCGTCGTCCCAGGCGCCGGGGCGGCCCAGGACCTGGCCGGTCTCCTCGAAAAGCTCGCGGATGGCGGTGAGCGGCAGGGCCTCGGCGACGCCGGGGGCCTCGGTGTCCTCGCGCAGCCGCGCCGCGCAGAGCGGGTCGAGCGCCGCGGAGAGCGGCACCGCCCCGTCGTCGGGATCGCGCGCCCCGCCGGGGAAGACGAACTTCGAGGGCATGAAGGCCGCCTTCGCGCCGCGCTGCCCCATGAGCACCCGCGGCCGCGTGGCCCGGTCGCGCAGGACGATCACCGTCGCCGCGTCGCGAATGGCGCTTTTGGCCCCGGGGGCCTCGACCGTGCCGCCTGTCATATGTCCTGCTCCTTCCGGCGCGTCTCTAGCCGGGCGCGGAGCCGTCACTGACTGCCGCCGAACCCATGCATGCCGCGCGCCCATTGGAACGCGACGATGGCGCCTTTCAACCTGGGCAGAAGGTAGAGGGAAAGCCCGATGCAGCCAACCGCGAAGATGGTGAAGAGCGTCAGGGGCTCGGGCCGCCAGGTCTCGAAGACGATGAGCAGGAGCGGCGCCATCAGGTGGCCGACGATCAGGATGGTCAGATAGGCCGGCCCGTCGTCGGCGCGGTGGTGGTGCAGCGGCTCGCGGCAGACCGGGCAGCTCGAGCGGACCTTGAGATAGCCCGAGAGCAGGGGGCCGGTGCCGCAGTTCGGGCAGCGGCGGCGCCAGCCCTTGATCAGGGCGGGCATGGTTTCGCGCTCGGCGGGGTCGGCGCTGGTGTCTTGCGGCGCGGCGGACATTCCGGTCTCCCGAATGAGGTCGCGGGGACCATGGACCTTCCGCGCCCGCGCCGAAAGGTGCCATGCCGTCCTTGCGGCGGCATGTCGCGCAGGTGTGAGGGCAGGGGGAGGGGGGTGTGTGGAAACGCGCCAGCCGTGGGGCGGATCCGCTCACCGCTCTCCGCTCTCCGCTATCCCGTCTACCATCTACCCTGTCCCCTCTCCCATCTCCAATCTACCCTGTCCCCTCTCCCATCTCCCTTCCCCCTCGCCCCGCGCCACCAGCGCCACCAGAGGGCGCGCGCCGGACCGGGGGCCGGCGCTGCTGCACTCCGAGCTAAGCGCTTTATCCCAGCAAGGTCAGGGTTGGGGGTGAAAGACGCGCATCGCCCACAAGAGCGCCGGCCCAAGGGGCCGGTCCGGCGCGCGCCCGGCATCTTCGATGCTATTCGGGCGCAAGGGGGTGCTTTTTTGGAACGACGCTCTTCTGTCCGAGGGGCAGGTGCAGCGGCGTTTGCGGGCAGAGCGGGCGTGTTGTGCGGGCAGGTTGGGGCTCGCTGGGGTTTGGCTTGAGGCTGGTCCTGGGGCGGCGGTCGCTCGTGGAGCCCAAATTGAGCGCGGCCATTGCTCCGGCCGCACCTCTTCGCCCCGGGCACTGCCGCCCACGGGCACTGGCGCCCGCGGACTTTGCCTCCGAAGCCAACACCACTTCCGCCACTTCCGCCCCCCCAAAAAAAACCGCGACGGAAATCCGCCGCCCCGCCGTGTAACCCCCATGCGCCGCTCGAAATCGAGCCGGCGCGCAGGCAACACAAGGACCCACGCCATGACCAGGATTTCCGCCCCGCCCGCCGTGCTCGCCGCGCTTATCGCGCTTGGCGCCCTCGCCCCCGCCGTCACCCAGGCCGATGAGGGCCCGCGCGGTGCGGCTTTCGAGACGCTCGACACGGATGGCAACGGCAGCCTCAGCCAGGCCGAGCTCTCCGCCCGGGCCGAGGCGCGCTTTGCCGAGGCCGACACCGATGGCGATGGCCTTCTCACCGCGGAGGAAATGCAGGCCGCCCGCGAGGCGCGCCGCGCCGCCCGCGAGAGCCGGATGATCGAGCGGCTCGACAGCAATGGCGACGGCGCGCTCTCCTTCGCGGAGCTGACCGACCGCCGCGACCCCGCCCGGCTCTTCGAGCGCCTCGACACCGACGGGGACGGCGCGCTCAGCCCCGAGGAGTTCGCCGAGGCGAAAACGCACATGGGCCGTCACGGGCCCCGCGACGGGCACCGCCGCAACTGAGCCCGGCCAAGCGCCCTTGCCCGAAGGGCAGGGGCGCCTTAACCCGGAGAGGCAGGATCGCGGTGGCACTGGACAACATGGGCGAGGACAGCGACGACGCGCTCATCGCGCGGGTCTCGGCGGGCGACACGCGAGCCGCCCAGGCGCTGACCCTGCGGCTGGCGCCGCGGGTCTATGCCCATGCGGCGCGGCTCCTGGGCGATGCCGCCGAGGCCGAGGATGTCACCCAGGAGGCGCTCCTGAAGCTCTGGCGCATCGCGCCCGACTGGCAACCGGGGCGGGCGCAGGCCGCGACCTGGCTCTACCGGGTGACCGCGAACCTCTGCATCGACCGGCTGCGCCGCCGCAGGCCCGCCGCGCTGGACGAGGCGCCCGAGCCGCAGGACGCGACCCCGCCGGTCACCGAGCGGCTGACCGAGGCGGCCCGCGCCCGGGCGCTCGACCAGGCGCTTGCCGCGCTGCCCGAGCGGCAGCGCCAGGCGGTGGTGCTGAAACATCTCGAGGGGCTGCCCACCGAACGGGTGGCCGAGATCATGGACATCGGCCCGCGCGCGGCCGAGAGTCTGATAGCCCGCGGCAAGCGGGCGCTGACCGCGCGCCTCGCCGGCCTGCGGAAGGAGTTGGGTTATGACGACTGAGCATCGCGACCCCGAGGACATCGGGCCCGAGGCGGAAGCGGCGCTGGAGCGCTACTTCACCGCCGGACGCGCCCATCCGCCCGCCCTCTCGCCCGAGTTGCTGGCCCGGCTCACGGCCGAGGCGCAAGGTCAGGCCCGCGCCCATGGCCGGGCGCGGCGTCCCGCCCGCGCCGGGCTGGCAGGGTTGATCGCGGCGCTCGGCGGCTGGCCGGCGCTGGCGGGGCTCGCCACCACCGCGGTCGCGGGCTTCTGGATCGGATTGGCGCCGCCCGATCTGCTTGCCCCCTCGGTCGAGGCGCTCTGGAGCGGCGACAGCGAGCTGGCCTTCTACCTCGCCCCGGCGCAGGGGCTCGAGGCGCTCGACACGCTGGACGGGGAGGGCTGAGCCATGGCCGAGACGCAAGGCACGCCCCCGGCCCCCCGCACCCCGCGCTGGCTGAAGCTGGTGCTGTTTGCCTCGCTGGCGCTGAACCTCGCGGTCCTTGGCCTGGTCGCGGGCACGGTGATCAACCGCGGGCCGCCGCATCGCGCCGAGGCCCCGCCGGGCGTGGTCTACATGCGTGCGCTGCCCGCCGAGGACCGCCGCGCCGTCTTCCGCAGCCTGCGCGACGCGCGGCGCGGGCTCGCCCAGCCGGGCCGCGAGGGCGCCCGCGCGCTGGAGATGCTGCGCGCAGATCCCTTCGACGCGGCGGGCTTCGCGGCGCTGATCGAGCGGCAGAACCGCCAGGGCGATGCGCTGCGCGACGCCGGGCAGGCGGCGCTGATCGCGAGGCTCGACGAGATGGGCCCCGAGGGCCGCGCCGCCTATGCCGACCGGCTCGAGGAGAGCTTCGCCCAGGGCCCGAGGCGCAAGCGCTGACGGCGCGCGGCCTCATGCCTCGCGCGCCCTCGGGCCCCGCTAAAAGGGTTGCAGCAGGGCCCGCCCTCGGGCTTAAACAAGGCGAGTTTGTCCAAGACCCGGAGCGCCCGCCATGTCCTACAACCGTGACAACGCCGAGCTTGTCGGCCTGCGCGCGGTCGGCTGGCTGGCCGGGAACGACGACCTCCTGCCGGTCTTCCTGGGCGCCACCGGCGCCGACGAGCGGCAGTTCCGCGAGCATCACGCCGACCCCGACTTCCAGGGCTCGGTCCTCGATTTCATCCTGATGGACGACGCCTGGATCAGCGCCTTCTGCGAGGAGACGGGCCTCGATTACAGCGCGCCGATGGAGGCCCGCGCGGCCCTGCCCGGCGGCGAGGCGGTGCACTGGACATGAGCCCGCGCGCGGGCGCGCAGGAGATCGCCGCGCTGCTCTTCGACAAGGACGGCACGCTGCTCGATTTCCGCCGCACCTGGGAGGGCTGGGGCCGGGACGTGCTGGCCGATCTCTCGGGTGGCGACCCGGCGCTTGCTTCGGCGCTGGGCGCGGCCATGGGCTTCGATCCCGCGCGGGGCTTTGCACCGGACAGCCCGGTGATCGCGGGCACCGCCGCCGAGGTCGCGGCCCGGCTTGCCGCGGTATTGCCCGGGCTGAGCCCCGAGGAGATCATCACCCGTCTCGACACCCTTGCTGCCCGCATCACGCCGGTGCCGCCCCTGCCGCTGGAGTCGCTGCTCTCTGAGCTCGTGGCGCGTGGGCTGGCGCTGGGCGTGATGACCAATGACAGTGCGGCGGTGGCCCGCGCGCATCTCGGCGCGCTGGCGGTGACGCAGCATTTCGAGCGCATCCTCGGCGCCGATTCGGGCTTCGGCGCGAAACCCGCGCCCGGCCCGCTGCTTGCCTTTGCCGAGGCGCTGGACCTGCCGCCCCACCGCATCGCCATGGTGGGCGATTCCACCCATGACCTCCTGGCCGCGCGGGCCGCGGGCATGCGCCCGGTCGCGGTGCTGACCGGCATCGCCGGGGCCGAGACGCTGGCGCCCCTGGCCGAGGTCGTGCTGCCCCACATCGGCGCGTTGCCCCAGTGGCTCGACGCCGCGCGGGGCTGATCTTGGCGATTTGTTAACCCCGGGGGCGTAGCAAGGAGGCGAAGGATCGGACCCGGGGGGCGCATGCACGGCCTCGTCAATGCCACGCTGCAATGCTTCGTCGCGGATACCTATGGCGCCAAGACCTGGGGCGCCGTGTTGCGGCGTGCGGACCTCTCGGGCGCCGAGTTCGAGGCCATGCTGGTCTATGACGACGCGGTGACCGCGCGGCTGGTCGCGGGGATCGCGGCGGAACTGGCGCGGCCCGCCGATACCGTGCTGGAAGACGTGGGACATTACCTCGTCTCCCATGCCCGGCGCGCGGGGCTGCGGCGGCTTCTGCGCTTTTCGGGACGGGATTTCCGCGACTTCCTGCATGCGCTGGACGAGCTGCCCGACCGGGTGCGCCTGGCCGTGCCCGACCTCGATCTGCCGCGCATAGAGCTGCGCGCGCTCTCGCCCGAGGGGGCGCTGATCGCCTGCCGCAACGACCTGCCGGGGGCGAGCCACGTCCTCTTGGGCCTCTTGCGCGCCATGGCCGACGACTACGGCGCGCTGGCCTATCTCGACCTCGCGCGCGGGGAGGGCGGGACCGACGTGATCTCGGTCCGCGTCGCCTCGGAGGCCTTCTCCGAGGGCCGCGCCTTCAGCCTCGCGGCGGAGGGCGCGCGGCGATGAGCCCCGGGGAGGATCTCCTGTCGGCCCTGCGCCCGATGTTCGTCTCGGTTGACGCCGCGGGGCGCATCGCCGCGCTGGGCCCGACGCTGGAAAAGGTGCTGGGTCGGGTCGCGGGGCGCCCCTTCTTCGAGGTGCTCGAGGTGGTCCGCCCGCGCGATGTGCAGGACGCCACGGGCCTCTGCGCCTCGGCCGGGCGGCGGCTGCACATCACCGCCCGCGCCGCGCCCGAGACCGGGCTGGTCGGCCTCGCGGTGCCCGACGGGGCGGGCGGGGTGGTTCTGGATCTGGGCTTCGGCATCGGCGTCGCCGAGGCGGTGCGCCGCCATGGCCTCACCGGCAGCGATTTCTCCCCGACCGATCTGACCATGGAGATCCTCTTCCTGATCGAGGCGCAGCGCGCCGCGATGACCGCTTCGCGGCGGCTCAACAACCGCCTGCATGCCGCCCGCCAGACCGCCGAGGCCGAGGCCGCGACCGACATGCTGACCGGCCTCGCCAACCGCCGCGCCGCCGACCTCGCGCTGGCCGCGCTGGGCGAGGGCGACGCTGCCTTCGGGCTGGTGCATCTCGACCTCGACCGCTTCAAGCAGGTCAACGACCGCTTCGGCCATCACGCCGGGGACATGGTGCTGAAGGACGTGGCGCTGGCGCTGAAGGGCGCGATCCGCCCCGAGGACCTGGCCGCGCGCAACGGCGGCGACGAGTTCCTGATGATCTTTCCGGGCCTCTCGGACCTGGCGCGGCTCGAAGGCCTCTGCGCCCGGCTGATCGCCCGGATCGAACGGCCCCACGCCCATGGCGCGGCGCGCTTCGCGATCTCGGCCAGCGCCGGCATCGCGGTCTGGCCCGGCGGACCCGGCAGCGACCCCGGCGCGCTTCTCGCCCGGGCCGACGCCGCGCTCTACGCCGCCAAACGCTCCGGCCGCGGCCGCGCCGCCAGCGCCCCCGCCCCGACCGGCGCCAGCGGCGCAGAAAGCGGCAAATCCGGTCGGAAATTTCTCCCCGAGGGCCTTGATCCCCCCGGCCGGAAGCCGTAGATAGCCGCGCAGTTGGGGTGTAGCCAAGCGGTAAGGCAGCGGTTTTTGGTACCGTGTACCGTAGGTTCGAATCCTACCACCCCAGCCATGTTTCCCCGCAAAGCCGAAAAAACCCAAGAAAATGGGTCCCAAAACCCGGTTTCCATAACCGGAGATGCCCGCTTCGCGCAGGGTATGACACAAACCCTGACACAGGGTGTGACACATCCTCCGTCATCGAGTGACACTGCTGTGACCCCCGATTTTCCCTCCATCTGATGATAGAGTCCGGCCCAATAAGAGGACCGGAAGATGAAGAGATCGAAGTTCAGCGAAGAGCAGATCATCGCGATCCTGCGGGAGCAGGAAGCGGGCGTGAAGACCGC
>NZ_JBTOLZ010000028.1:0-37730 GCF_054552075.1 Roseivivax sp. | reverse complement strand
TCTGTATTTGGGGCTGGGTTTGCCTACCTTTGGCTGATGGGATGCGGGGCAACAAGGTCAGGACCAACTACGAACTAACCCCCCCGCCCAGGGGATCGCCTTCCCACGTTTCCGTTCCGGCGCGCGCCCGGCATCTTCGATGCTATTCGGGCGCAAGGGGGCGCGCGGGGTGTGGGTGGGGGCGGCTGGCCGGAGGTTGGTGACAGTCGGCGAGATCGGTTGAGCGGGGGGCGAGAACGTCGATTGGGGGCTTGGGAACAAATTGGATGCTGGTGCTCGGAACCGTCGCGGCGCAACCCTCACCAGCTCACCAGCTCACCAGCTCACCAGCTCACCAGCTCACCAGCTCACCAGCTGCACCACACCACACCTCCCTCAGCCCGCGCAGCCCAAGCCCACACACCTCACCGGATCAGGTTCATCCGCAGCTTCAGCCGGCTCCGCCGCCCGCTCGGCAGGTGACGGTTCAGCCGCCGGTTCACGGCGCCGAAAAGCCCGATGATCACCAGGGTCAGCAGGATGAAATAGCCCGCCAGGATCGGGTAGGGCACGAAGGGGTTGAAGGTCTTGTCCGCGAAGTAATTCGCGTAATAGAGCGCGTCACCCTTCTGCTGCCAGGCGGGAAAGCCCGAGAAGAAGACCAGCGTGGTGGCGTGGAACAAGAAGATCGCCTCGTTGGTATAGGCGGGCCAGGCCAGCCGCAGCATGGTCGGCCAGACGATCCGCCGGAAGCGCGGCGTGCCCGAGAGCCCGTAGGCATCGGCGGCCTCGAGATCGCCCTTGGGCACCGACAGAAGCGCGCCGTAGAAGATCTCGCCGGAATAGGCGGCGGTGTTCAGGAACAGCACGATCGTCGCCCCGAGCCAGGCCGAGGAGAGCGGATCGAAGAAGGGCGCCACCGGCTTCAGCGCGAGAAAGCTGAAATAGGCGAAGAAGAACTGGATGAAGAGCGGCGAGCCCCGGAAGACAAAGATGAACCACTCCGAGGGCTTGCGGATCAGCGGGTTGGGCGAGGCCTTGCCCACCGCCACGGCGGTGGCGAGGAAGAAGCCCAGGCTCAGCGCCACGATGCCGAAATAGACGTTCCAGATCAGCCCCGAGCCGATCAGCGTGAACTGCTGGCAGAGGGTGAAATCCGTGCGCGGCAGGAGCCGCTCGCCGATGCCGACCGACCGCAGCCCGTAGTCGAGGATGGTGTCGATGCAGCTCATGCCGAGGGGCCTTTCGCGGCGGTGCGGGGATGCGGGTGGATTGCTTCGGAGAGGGGCGGGGTGGCGGGCGTGAGCCGGTAGCCAGCACGGTGCACTTGGCGCGCCACTCCACAGACAGCCCAAGCCGGCCGCACCGCAACCGGGCCCAGCCCCCGAACGCCGATACCAGTCACACCAACCCTCATGCGCCGGCCTTTCTCTGGGCCTCGCCCGCCAGCGTCGCCTGGCCGCGCGTCAGCCGCGCCATGATCCGGTCGAGCACCAGTTCGGAGACCCGGGTGAAGGCCAGGTAGAAAACCAGGAGCGCCAGGAAATACCACATCCGCCAGTCGCCATGGGGATAGTCGGTGAAGCGCGGGGTCTTGGCCGCGCCCAGCTCTCGGGCCCAGTAGACGATGTCCTCGATGCCCAGGAGGAACAGCAAGGGCGTCGCCTTGATCAGCACCATCCAGAGGTTCGACAGCCCGGGCAGCGCATAGACCCACATCTGCGGCACCAGGATGCGCCAGAAGGTCTGCCGCGGCGAGAGCCCGTAGGCCTCGGCGGTCTCGATCTGGGCATGCGGCACAGCGCGCATCGCGCCATAGAGCACATTGGCCGCGAAGGCGCCGAAGACGATGGCGAAGGTCAGCACCGCGACGAAGAAGCCGTAGGTCTCGTGCACCCATTGCGGCGAGGTCGAGAGCGGCAGCTTGGCCTCGGCGCAGACGATGAAATCCGAGCCCTGGCGGATCGGCTCGTCCCAGTCGGGGCATTTCACCTGGTGGCGCAGCCATTCGAAGGCCTGGTCGAGCGCGATGACAAAGAACAGGAAGAAGGCGATGTCCGGCACGCCGCGCACCACGGCGATATAGCCGCGCCCGAACCAGGACAGCGGCCAGATCCGCGAGCGCGCCGCCGTGGCCCCGCCGAAGCCGAACAGGAGCGCCGTCGGCGCGGTGATCGCCAGGAGCAGAAGCACCGTCCCGACCGAGATATACAGCGAGATGTGCTTGCCCGTGGTCAGGTAGCACATGAGCCAGCTGAGGCCCTCGAGCACGCTCGGATCGGCGCAGGTCGGCATGACGTCTTCGGCTCGCTTGCGGGGGATGGAGAAAACGGATCCGGGCGGGGCGGCGCGCGGCCACTCCCCGCCCGGAGGATGCTGTCAGCGGATCAGAACTTCGGGCTGTCCGCGCCGAGCCACTTCACGATCAGCTCGTTCAGCGTGCCGTCGTCCTTCATCGACTGGATCGCCGCGTCGAAGGTCTCGCGCATCTCGGGATCGCTCTCGCGGAAGGCCATGCCGATGCCGCCGCCGAGCGGGATGTCCTCGCCCACGAAGCTCATGTTGGCGTTTTCCTCGACCAGCGGGATCAGGAAGTCCTTGTCGGCCATGACCGCATCGGCCTCGCCCGACATGACCGCGGCGATGGTCTCGTCCGGGGAGGGGAACTCGAGCAGGGTCGCGCCCGATTCGGCGATATGCGCGGCCTGGATGGTGCCGGTCTGCGCGGCCACGACGCCGCCTTCGATGTCGGCATCCTCCGAAAGCGCGGCAAAGGCCGAGGGCGAGGGCGGGGTGTAGTTCTGGGTGAAGTCCACCACCTCGTCACGCTCGGGCGTGATCGACATGCCGGCGATGATCGCGTCGTAGTTGCCCGACACGAGGTTGGGGATGATCGAATCCCAGTCGTTGGTCACCCACTCGCAGGTCATCTCGGCGCGGGCGCAAAGCTCGTCGCCCAGTTCGCGCTCGAAGCCCGCGACCGCGCCGTTGTCGTCGAGGAAGTTGTACGGAGGGTAGGCGCCCTCGGTGCCGAGCCGCACGACCGAATGGCTGGCCGCAAAGGCCGTGGCGGCCGAAAGGGTAAGCACCGCGGTGCCCAGAAGAAGCGATTTCATTGCTGTATCTCCCTGATGTTCAGCGATGGGTCAGTCCTGCATGGTGGAGCTCAGAAAGCCCCGCAGCCTCTCGGATTTGGGCGCGCCGAAAAGCGCGTCCGGGGGGCCTTCTTCTTCGATGAGCCCCTGATGAAGGAACACGACGTGGTCGGACACGTCACGTGCCATTTTCATGTCATGCGTCACGATCAGCATGGTCCGCCCCTCGGCGGCAAGGTCGCGGATCACCCGCACCACCTCCTGTTCGAGCTCGGGATCGAGCGCCGATGTCGGCTCGTCGAACAGAAGCGCCTCGGGTTCCATGCAGAGCGCCCGGGCGATGGCCGCGCGCTGCTGCTGGCCGCCCGAGAGCTGGGCGGGGTAGGCCTCGGTCTTGTCGCCGATGCCGACCTTCTCGAGGTAGCCGCGGGCGGCGGCCTCGACCTCGGCGCGGGGGCGGCCGAGCACGGTCAGCGGCGCCTCCATGACGTTCTGCAGGATGGTCATATGGGACCAGAGATTGAACTGCTGGAAGACCATCGAAAGATTGGTGCGGATGCGCAGCACCTGCCGGTTGTCGGCGGGCCGGCGGTTGTGGCCGCCGCCGCGCCAGCGCACCGGCTCGTCCTTGAAGAGGATCTCGCCCTCCTGGCTGTCCTCGAGCAGGTTGGCGCAGCGCAAAAGCGTCGACTTGCCGGAGCCCGAGGAGCCGATCAGCGACACGACATCGCCGCGGCGCGCCTCGATGTCGACGCCCTTGAGCACTTCCAGCGCGCCATAGGCCTTGTGCAGGTTGCGGATCGCGATGACGGGCGGCTGTTCGGTCACGGGGCTCTACGGGTCCTCGGCTGCGTCGGGTTGGCGCCGAAGATGGCTGAAACTGCCAAGGCTTTGCAACGCGAAAGCCGCGCCCCGGGCACTCCGGGGTGCGGTTGACCCAAGGTCAGGCGGCTTTTGCGCCCTTCAGCCGGTGCGCGCGGCCTCGGCGCGCTGCCGGGCGCGGGCGCTGTCGGGGTCGCTGATGCCCAGGAGATTCGCGACCATCCGCAGGAGCGAATCCTCCTCGGCGTCGCGTTTGCCGTCGGCCAGCACCACCGACCAGAGCGCCTCGACGACCTGGATACGGTGCTCGTAGGGCACCGCGTCCTTGATCGCGCGGGTGAAGCGCACTGTGTCCGGGGCCTCGGCCTCGAGCGCCTCGGCATCGGCGCGCAGCGCGCCCGCGGCCTCGGGGTCGAGCCCGTAGCGGGTGGCGAGGATGCGGTCGATCCGCTGCGCCTCGTCGGCGTCGAAATGGCCATCGGCGCGGGCGACGCGGACGAGAAGCGCCGAGAGCGCCAGCCGGGCGTCGCCGTCATCGAGCGGGGCGGGGTCTGGGCGGACCAGGCGGGAGAGGAAATCGCTGAACATGGGGCGAAGATAATCGCTTGGCGCGCGGATGCCAGCCCGGGTCACAGAGGCGCGCGCGATCAGAGGCTATGCGTCGGCACCGCCTCGAGCCCGAAGCGGGCGCTGAGGGTGCGCAGGACCGCCGGCGAGCCCGCGGGATGGCGGCTCAGCTCCTCGGTCATGCAATCGGCCAGGAGCCGGCGCTCGCCCTCGGGCACATGGGCGACGATCAGCTGCGAGAGCCGCTCGCCCGAAGAGACCGCGGCGGCCACCGCCTCGCAGGCGGCGCGCATCTCCGAGGCCTCGCGGCGGGTCAGGTCGAAGCGGCGCGCGAAGATCGTGTCGAGCTCGGGCCCCTTCAGCATGTCGCGCGGCAGGCTCTTGCGCGCGGCATCCACCGCCAGCGCGCCCAGCGCAAGCGGGGTGTCGGCGGGGTCGAGCCACGCCGCGTGAGGGGCATTCAGCCAGAGGACCAGGCGCTTCGACATCGGTTCTCCCGCAGGGCTGCGGTGGCGGTTGAGCAACATTGACCACGCGCCGCCGATGGGGCGGCACGTCACTCGGCACCCAATCGAGCGTGGCGAAGCGCAGGGCGCTTGTCTACGGGAAATGCGAATATGTTCGCCCGTGGAGCGGGTGCCCGCTGTGTTCGGGCAGGGCGGGGCGCTTCGGGGGGCTTGGGCCGGGGTGGCCGCGCCGGAGGGCGGGTGCCTTGCGGGGCGCTGCGGGCATGTGCCGGGGGCTGCTGCCTCGGCAGGTGCGCGCATTGCGGGGGCTTCCGGGGGGCTTGGGCAGGGAGCGAGCGCCCCGAAAGCCGCGCGCCTCGCAGCCCCCCCGGTCAGCCCGCCTGGGTCTCGATCAGCCCTGTGATCTCCGCCGCCGCCTCGGCCAGGCCGTAGGGCGGGTTCACCACGAACATCCCCGAGCCGACCATGGCATGCCCCGGACGCGCCGGAGGAAAACCCACCTCGGAGAGAAGCGCCTCGGGGAAGGCGCGCCGCAGCGCCCCGGTCATCTCGACGTGCCGGGCGTCGCGCAGGATCGGATACCAGAGCGCCAGGATGCCCACGTTCCAGGCCTTGGCGAGCCGGGTGAAATGCCGCGGGACAGCGGCGTAATCGGCCTTCACCTCGTAGGAGGGATCGCAGAGCAGGAGCCCCCGGCGCGGGGTCGGCGGGGCGAGGCTCTGGGCCAGCTCGAAGCCGTCCTGCTGGTAGACGCGCCCACGCCGGACGGCGCGGGTCAGCGCCGCGTGTTCGCCGGGGTGCAGCTCGGCCAGGTGCAGGCTGTCGCCGGGGCGCAAGAGCTCCTCGGCGATCAAGGGCGAGCCCGGGTAGGCCCGGGCCCCGTGGCGGGCGCGCACGGCGGCGAGCGCCCGGGCCAGCGCATGGCCCTCGGGCAGCGCCAGCCGGTCGACGCCCGCGGCGGCCTCGCCGGTCTTCCGCGCCTCGGCGCTGTCGAGATCGTAGAGCCCGCGCCCGGCATGGGTCTCGATGTAGCTCAGCGGTTTGTCCTTCCGCGTGAGGTAGTCGAGCATCGCGGCCAGAAGCCCGTGCTTGTGCAGGTCGGCCAGGTTCCCGGCGTGATAGGCGTGTTGATAAGACAGCATGGCCCGCGCCTTAGCGGCTTGTCGCAGGCTTGCCCAGAGCCATGTCAGCGCGTGCTCTCGGCGATCCAGTCGAGGAAGGCGGGCGCGCCCCGGCTGGCCTCGAAGGCCCAGAGCGCCGGCAGGTCGTAGGGATGCTCGCGCTCGATCAGTCGGGCGAGATCGTCATAGGCGGCCTCGGTGGTCTTGAAGAGCAGCCGCCACTCCGGGGCCTCCTCGACGCTGCCCTGCCAGAGGAAACAGGCGGAGATCTTCTCGAGGTGCACGCAGGCGGCCAGGCGCGCCTCGACGGCCTTGCGCGCCAGCGCCCGGGCGGCGGCCTCGTCGTCGAGCGTGGTGAGAACGGCAAGCGCGGTCATGCTGGGGGCTCCTTCGCTGGGGGTGGTGCGGGGCGAAGGGTAGCGCGGGGTGGCGCGCGGGGACATGGGGCGTGGTTTTCCCCCTTGGATGCAACTAAGGATTGTATTAAAAGATTGTATTTTTCGCAGTTTTTGGGAGGCTGAGTTGCATAGCGAATTGGAAAAACAGCTTAAGATGAATATCGAAAAGCTAAAGGACGATGATCTTGTGACCCATCGATACCCTGGTCTTTCGGTAAAGTCAGTCCTGGAAATTCACTACCTGATTGCCGACTTTTTTTATAGCAAGGGTGACGGCATTGGTGGCGCCGGCACAAAAAGCATGAGCCTGCTCCAAAGTGCAGTTGACCGGCAGTATGTGTCATCTGGGAGGGAGTGGAAATGGCGTAGTAGCTATGAAGTTGCCGCTACTATAATGTTTGGAGTGATACGCAACCATCCCTTTCATGATGCAAATAAGCGGACTTCGCTAATTAGTGCTGCGAATATCATGCTGCAAGACAACGTGGCTTTGACCGCATCTGAAAGTAGTCTTGTCAGGTTCACGGAAAAAGTCGCCTCGCATGAGTTAGTCACGTTCCGGCGATTTAAAGAAATGAAGAAAAAAGGATACCCGGACCCCGAAGTCAGGTTTATTGCTTGGTATCTGCGACGCAACTCGAGGAAGCTTACCCGTACATCTCACTCAATCACATTCAGAGAGCTGGCTACTACCTTGGCGAGGTATGGTTACGAGATGAAGGATCCGCATGGAAATACCATTGACGTGTACTTCTCGGGGTCGGACGGGTCCACAAAGCATAACCCTTTTAATTTTGGAGTCGGCGACCGTGTTTGTAACTTGGGGTACCCCGGTGCAAGCAAGCAAGTCGCCAAGAGTGATCTAAAAAGGCTTAGAGATACTCTTGGCTTGATCCCGAAATTTGGAATCGACTCGGCAGCGTTCTTCCAAGACGCAGACCCAATTACAAATCTAATCAGTTCCTACGAAGGAGTGTTGCGGAAGCTCGCTGATCTATAGCTCAAACCAACCGCGACACATCCTTCGCCGCCCGCACAAAGTCCTTGAACAGCGGATGCGGGTCAAAGGGTTTCGACTTCAGCTCGGGGTGGAACTGCACGCCGATGAACCAAGGGTGGTCGGACCATTCGACGATCTCGGGCAGCTTGCCGTCGGGCGACATGCCCGAGAAGCAGAGGCCCGCCTTCTCCAGCGCCTCGCGGTACTGGATGTCGACCTCGTAGCGGTGGCGGTGGCGCTCGTCGATGGTGGAGGTGCCATAGACCTCGGCCACCCGGCTGCCCTCCTTGAGCACCGCGTCATAGGCGCCGAGGCGCATGGTGCCGCCCTTGTCGTCGTCGGGCCGCCGGTTGACCTTCTCGTTGCCCTGCACCCACTCCTTGAGGTGGTAGACCACCGGCTCGAAGCGCTTCTTGCCGGCCTCGTGGTCGAACTCCTCGGAGCCTGCGCGGCTGACGCCGGCGGCGTTGCGGGCCGCCTCGATCACCGCCATCTGCATGCCGAGGCAGATGCCGAGGTAGGGCACCTTGTGCTCGCGCGCGAATTGCGCGGCCTTGATCTTGCCTTCCGTGCCGCGCTCGCCGAAGCCGCCGGGCACCAGGATCGCGTGGAAGCCCGAGAGATGCGGCGCGGGGTCCTCGCGCTCGAAGATCTCCGCGTCGACCCAGTCGACATTGACCTTCACCCGGTTCGACAGCCCGCCGTGGGTCAGCGCCTCGGCGATGGACTTATAGGCGTCCTCGAGCTGGGTGTATTTGCCGACGATGGCGACATTCACCTCGCCTTCGGGATGGGCGATGCGGTCGGCCACATCCTCCCAGACGGTGAGGTTGGGCTTCGGCGCGGGCGTGATCTGGAAGGCGTCCAGCACCGCCTGGTCGAGCCCTTCGCGGTGATAGGCCAGCGGCGCCTGGTAGATCGACTTCAGGTCCTGCGCGGCGATCACGCTGTCGGGGCGCACGTTGCAGAAGAGCGCCAGCTTCTCGCGTTCCTTCTGCGGGATCGGCCCCTCGGAGCGGCAGACCAGGATGTCCGGCGCCAGCCCGATGGAGCGCAGCTCCTTCACCGAGTGCTGCGTCGGCTTGGTCTTCAGCTCGCCCGAGGCCTTGATCCAGGGCAGCAGCGTCAGATGCATGAAGATGCACTGGCCGCGCGGCTTCTCCTGGGCGAACTGGCGGATCGCCTCGAAGAAGGGCAGCCCCTCGATGTCGCCGACCGTGCCGCCGATCTCGCAGAGCATGAAGTCCACCTCGTCCTCGCCGATCGAGATGAAATCCTTGATCTCGTTGGTGACGTGGGGAATGACCTGGATGGTCTTGCCGAGATAGTCGCCGCGGCGCTCCTTCTCCAGCACGTTGGTGTAGATCCGCCCCGAGGAGATCGAATCGGTCATCCGCGCCGGCACCCCGGTGAAGCGTTCGTAATGCCCGAGGTCGAGGTCGGTTTCGGCGCCGTCGTCGGTCACGAAGACCTCGCCGTGCTCGAAGGGCGACATCGTGCCCGGGTCGACGTTCAGGTAGGGATCAAGCTTCCTGAGCCGCACCGAATAGCCGCGCGCCTGGAGAAGCGCCCCGAGTGCCGCCGACGCCAGGCCCTTGCCCAGCGAGGAAACCACACCACCAGTGATGAAAATGAAGCGCGCCATATGCCGCTTACCCCCGCGATTTGCCCCAATTCTCGAGCGATGAGAGGCGCATTTTCGCCCCACCCGCGGCCCGCTCGGACCGCAGCATCACGGGATTTAGATGGTATGAGATTCGCGCCCGTAACACAAGACGACCGCAAGATGCTGTTGCGGCCCGATGGGCGCCCTCAATGTTTGGTGCGGTGACCTCCGCTCATTCCGCCTGGGGAATGAGCGGTCCGTCGCCGGCCTCGCCGCCCGCGGAGGGCGGCGGCAGGAGCCCGTCGGTATCGAGCCCGGGCGCAGCACCGTCCTCGGTGCCGGCCTCGGAGGCCGGGGCGCCCGGCGTCAGCCGGTCGAGCACCGATCCCGTGGCGCTGTTGCGCGCGGCCAGGATCGTCAGCGTCAGCGAAGTGGCGATGAAGGCCGCCGCAAGGACCCAGGTCAGCTTGCCGAGCGCCGTGCCGGCGGACCGCGCCGACATGGCGCCGCCGCCGCCGCCCGATCCCATGCCGAGACCGCCGCCCTCCGAGCGCTGCAGCAGCACGACGCCGATCAGCGCCAGCGCGAGAAGAAGGTGCACGATGAGGATGACGTTCTGCATGCCGGTTCCGCTTTCGCCTGAATGACGGGGCGGAGATAGGCCATTCCCGTCACGCCCGCAACCCGCGCTCTTCGGTTGTGGCCCCGCCCCGGTGCGAATGTGCCGGACGGCGCCCCCAGGAGATCCGTTCCCAGAGCCTTTCGTGCAGCACATAGGTGACCAGCGCCACCGCGCTCGAGGTCACCGCGATGGCGCCGCCCTGGCTCAGCGAGCCGGTGAAGAGGTAGCCGAGCCCGGTCATCGTGCAGATGCCAAGCGCCTGCCAGCAGATCGCCTTCGCGAGGGTGCGGATCGGGGTGTCCAAGGGGGCCTCCTGTTGTTGTCACTGTCTCTTTCGCAACAGGGCTAGCCGAGGGGCGGGGCGCCGACCATTCCGGCTCTTGTTGACGGAAAGCGTCATTTGGTAACTATTCTGGACAATGAGTGACAAGATCGACAAACGCGCCCGGGCCGAGCTCTTCCGCCAGCGCCTGCGCGAGGCCATGCGGGTCAAGGGCAGCAACCTCTCGGCGCTCGCGCGCGAGACGGGCGTGACCCGCTCCACCGTCTCCCAGCTTCTGGGCGAGGGCGCGGCCCGGCTGCCCAACGCCCAGCTCGCCGCCGAGGCCGCCCGGGCGCTCGGCGTCTCGACCGACTGGCTTCTGGGGCTGACCGACCGGCCCGAGCGCCCCGGCGACGTGGTGGCCGCCGCCATGCAGATGACCGAGGCCGCGCGCAGCCCCTCGGACGACCAGCTCATCGGCTGGGCGCGCGAGGCGGCGGGCTACAAGATCCGCCATGTGCCGGCCATGCTGCCCGACCTTCTGAAGACCGAGGCGGTGATGCGCTGGGAATACGGCGCCTTCCTGGGCAAGACCCCCGACCAGGCGATCAGCGCCATGCGCGACCGGATGCGGCTTCTGCGCGACGGCGGCTCGGACTACGAGATCGCGGTGCCGATCTACGAGCTCGAGAGTATGGCCGCGGGCGAGGGTTATTACCGCAGCCTCTCGCGCGCCGACCGGGCCGAGCAGATCGCCCAGATCGCCGAGACCTGCGAGGAGCTCTACCCGCGGCTGCGGCTGTTCCTCTTCGACGCCGCCCGGGTCTTCAGCGCGCCGATCACCGTCTTCGGGCCGCTGGTCGGGGTGATCTACGTCGGGCGGGTCTATATCGCCTTCCGCGAATCCCGGCGGATCACCTCGCTGATCGATCATTTCGACTGGCTGGTGCGCGAGGCCGAGGTCGATGCCCGCGAGGCGCCGGGCTACATCCGCGGGCTGACGCGGTTCCTCGACCGGGTCTGAGGGGCAGGGGGCTTCTGTCCTGAGAGGGCGCGCGTGGCGGCGCCTCGTGCCACCCCTAGTGCGCGCGCCCGGCGCCGCCTCGCACTGCCCGGGGCGTCCGCGCACCGAACGGCCTCCCCACCCATCCAAAGCGCCCCCGCGCATTTCCCGGTTTCACCGCCGCGCGGCTCTCGTTAAGAGAGGCGCGGTCAAAACTGACTGGACAAGGGGTCGATATGGCAAACGTGGTGGTCGTGGGCGCCCAGTGGGGCGACGAAGGCAAGGGCAAGATCGTCGATTGGCTGAGCGAGCGCGCCGATGTGATCGCGCGCTTCCAGGGCGGGCACAACGCCGGCCATACGCTGGTCATCGGCTCCGAGGTCTACAAGCTGCACGCGCTGCCCTCGGGCGTGGTGCGCGGCGGCAAGCTCTCGGTGATCGGCAACGGCGTGGTCCTCGACCCCTGGCACCTGGTCAAGGAAATCGAGACGATCCGCGCCCAGGGGGTCGAGATCACCCCCGAGACGCTGATGGTCGCCGAGAACACGCCGCTGATCCTGCCGCTGCACGGCGAGCTCGACCGCGCCCGCGAGAAGGCGGCGAACCCCGGCGCAAAGATCGGCACCACCGGCCGCGGCATCGGCCCGGCCTACGAGGACAAGGTCGGCCGCCGCTCGGTGCGGGTTGCCGACCTGGGCGACCGGGCCACGCTCGAGGCCCGCGTCGACCGCGCGCTGACCCATCACAACGCGCTGCGCCGCGGGCTCGGCATCGCGCCGATCGACCGCGACCGGCTGGTCGCCGAGCTCGAGGAGATCGCGCCGCAGATCCTGCCCTTCGCGGCGCCGGTCTGGAAGGTGCTGAACGAAAAGCGCAAGGCGGGCCGCCGGATCCTCTTCGAGGGCGCCCAGGGCGCGCTTCTCGACATCGACTTCGGCACCTATCCCTTCGTCACCTCCTCCAACGTGATCGCGGGCCAGGCGGCCACCGGCGTGGGCCTCGGCCCCTCGGCCATCGACTACACGCTGGGCATCGTGAAGGCCTATACCACCCGCGTCGGCGAGGGCCCCTTCCCGACCGAGCTGCAGGACGCCGACGGCCAGCGGCTGGGTGAGCGCGGCCATGAGTTCGGCACCACCACCGGGCGGCAGCGCCGCTGCGGCTGGTTCGACGCCTGCCTGGTCAAGCAGACCTGCGCCACCTCCGGCGTGAACGGCATCGCGCTGACCAAGCTCGACGTGCTCGACGGCTTCGAGACGCCGAAGATCTGCACCGGCTACGAGCTCGACGGCACCCGGCTCGACTACCTGCCGACCGCCGCCGACCAGCAGGCGCGCTGCACCCCGATCTACGAGGAACTGCCCGGCTGGTCGCAATCGACCGAGGGCGCGCGGAGCTGGGCCGACCTGCCCGCCGAGGCGATCAAATACGTCCGCCGGGTCGAGGAATTGATCGAATGCCCGGTGGCGCTACTTTCCACCTCGCCCGAGCGTGACGACACGATCCTCGTCACCGATCCTTTCGCGGACTGAGAACTGGACAGCCGATGCCGAGCCACAAGACCAAGAAGCGCCTTGCGATCCTGATCCTCGTGGTCGGCCTGCCGGTCTACGCGGTGGTGGCCTCCTCGGTGATGACCTGGCTCGACCGTCCGCCGATCCTGCTGGAGCTCCTGATCTACGCCGCCCTCGGCGTGATCTGGGCGCTGCCCTTCCGCTGGGTGTTCCTCGGCGTCGGCCAGCCCGACCCCGAGGCCCCGCGCGAAGACCAGGGCTAGGCGCCCGGGCCGCGCGCCCGGCACTAATCATCACGGACACACCCGCGCCGCCCCCTCGGGACGGCGCGCTTCCCCACAGCTTCACCTTGGCCAACCCTCGGGACGGCGTGCCGCGCCCCGGCTTCACCTTGGCCAACCCTCGGGACAGCGCGCCGGCCCCCTGGCTTCAGCTTGGCCAAAATACCTCGGGAGCGCGAGGGCAGCGCCCTCGCATCACCCTCACCCGACCGCCAAGCCGCCCAACCGCTTCAGAAAAAGCTCTGCGGGTCGATGTCCACCGCCAGCCGCAGGTCGCCCTTCAGCCGGAACTGCCCGACCCAGTCGGCGACCGCCGCCTGAAGCGCGCTGCCCTTGGGCGCCTTGACCAGGAGCCGCACCCGGTGGCGGCCGCGCACCCGGGCGATGGGGGCGGGGGCCGGCCCGAAGACCTCGGCGCCGATGCGGCGCAGGGCGCCGGCGTTGCGGGCCAGCGCATTGCCGAGGTCGAAGACCTTCTGCACGTCCTCGGAGGACAGGATGATTCCTGCCATGCGGCCATAGGGCGGCACGCCCGCGGCCTCGCGTTCGCGGGCCTCGGCGCGCCAGAAGCCCTCTTCGTCACCCGAGAGGATCGCCCGGATCACCGGGTGTTCGGGCTGGTAGGTCTGCAGCACCGCGACGCCCGGCTTCTCGGCCCGACCCGCCCGGCCCGCGACCTGGCGCATGAGCTGGAAGGTGCGCTCTGCGGCGCGCAGGTCCGAGCCCTGCAGCCCGAGGTCGGCGTCGATCACGCCCACCAGCGTCAGAAGCGGGAAGTTGTGGCCCTTGGCGACAAGCTGGGTGCCGACGATGATGTCGGCGCCGCCCTCGGCGATGCCCGCGATCTCGGCCTTGAGCGCCCTTGCGGTGGTGAACATGTCCGAGGAGAGCACCGCCACCCGCGCCTCGGGAAAGCGCGCGCGGGCCTCTTCGGCCAGCCGTTCGACCCCGGGGCCCACGGCGGCGAGCTTGCCCTCGACCTCGCAGGAGGGGCAGACCTCGGGGCGGGGCTCGGTCTCGCCGCATTGGTGGCAGACCAGGCGCTTGAGGAAGCGATGCTCCACCATGCGCGCGTCGCAGTGCTTGCAGCCGATCATATGCCCGCAGGCGCGGCAGATGGTGACCGGCGCGTAGCCGCGGCGGTTGAGGAAGAGAAGCGCCTGTTCTCCGGCGGTGATGCGCCGTTCGACGCCGCGCGCCAGGGGCTCCGAGATCCAGCGGTCGGCGGGCAGGTCCTCGCCGCGCATGTCGAGGCTCTTCATCTCGGGCAGGGCGGCGGTGCCGAAGCGCGAGGTCAGCGTCAGCCGCTCGTATTTGCCCGCTTCCGCATTGGCCCAGCTTTCGAGCGAGGGCGTCGCCGAGGCCAGCACCACCCGCGCCTCGGCCAGGGAGGCGCGCAGCACGGCCATGTCGCGGGCGTTGTAGAGCGCGCCTTCCTCCTGCTTGTAGGAGGTGTCGTGTTCCTCGTCGACGACCACCAGCCCGAGGTCGCGGAAGGGCAGAAAGAGCGCCGAGCGCGCGCCGACCACGAGCTGCGCGCCGTTCTCGGCGACCATGTGCCAGACCCGCCGCCGCTCGGTCGCGGTCACGCCCGAGTGCCATTCCGCCGGGCGCGCGCCGAAGCGCGCCTCGACGCGGGTCAGGAACTCCGCCGAAAGCGCGATCTCGGGCAGCAGCACCAGCGCCTGGCGGCCCTGGCGCAGACATTCGGCGACGGCCTCGAGGTAGACCTCGGTCTTGCCCGAGCCGGTCACGCCTTTCAGAAGCGTCGTGCCATAGGCGCGGTTCGTAAGCCCCCGGGCGAGGTGGCGGGCAGCCTCGGCCTGGTCCTCGGCCAGGGGTTTGCCGGGCAGCGCGGGATCGAGCCGGGGGAAAGGCGTGTCGCGGGGGCTTTCCTCCTCGAGGACGGCGCCCTGTTTGACCAGACCCTTGACCACCGAGCTGGTGACGCCCGCCGTGGCGCTCAGCTCCGAGAGGGTCAGCGCCAGGCCGCCCATCTCCTCGAGCGCGGCCAGCACCCGGGTGCGCGCCTCGGTCATGCGGTCGGGTTGGCCCGTGCCCCGGCGGTAGACCTTGCGCTTGCCGGGCGGCTGGCCGAGCCCCGGCGCGCGGGTCGCGAGCCGCAGCATGACCGGCATGGGCGTCAGGGTGTAAGCCCCTGCCTTCTCGAGGAAACTCTGCATCTCGGCGCGCATGTCCGGCACGTCGAGCGGCGGGCCCGCGGGGCGCAGACGGGCGCGGTCGATCGCGCCTTCGCCGGGCCCCCAGACCACCCCCATGACCCGGCGCGGGCCAAGCGGCACCTCGATGAAGGCGCCGAGGCCCACCCCGCCTTCGGGCGCGAGATAGTCCAGCGCGCCGCCCAGGGGCTGGGTGGTCAGCACCGCGATACGGGCGCCTTCGGGGAAGAATGAGGGGTGGTCGGCCATAATTTCAGGTTTTGCCTTTGCCGGGCCTGAGGTAAAGGCTCGGGCAGAGAAGGCCAAGCATCCCGAGGAGCGCGCCCATGAAATTCTTTGTCGACACCGCCGATATCGACGCCATCCGTGAATTGAACGACCTGGGGATGGTCGACGGGGTGACCACCAACCCCTCGCTGATCCTGAAGTCGGGCCGGGACATCTTCGAGGTCACCAAGGAAATCTGCGACCTGGTGCCCGGGCCGGTCTCGGCCGAGGTCATCGCGCTCGAGGCCGACGAGATGATCGCCGAGGGCCGCAAGCTCGCCGGCATCGCCGAGAACATCGCCGTGAAGGTGCCGCTGACCTGGGACGGTCTGAAGGCCTGCAAGGTGCTCTCCGACGAGGGCCGCATGGTCAATGTGACGCTGTGTTTCTCGGCCAACCAGGCGCTGCTGGCGGCCAAGGCCGGCGCGACCTTCATCTCGCCCTTCGTGGGCCGGCTCGACGACATCAACCTCGACGGGCTCGAGCTGATCTCGGACATCCGCGAGATCTACGACAACTACGGCTACGAGACGCAGATCCTGGCGGCCTCGATCCGCTCGGCGAACCACATCTCCGAATGCGCCAAGATCGGTGCCGACGTGGTGACCGCGCCGCCGGCGGTGATCTCGGCCATGGCCAAGCACGTGCTGACCGACAAGGGGCTCGATGCCTTCGTGGCCGACGCCAAGAAGGCGGGAATCAAGATCGTGTAAGCGGTTTGCCCGGGGGTGCCCACCGCCCTCGGGGAACGGCGCCGGTCCTTCGGGGCCGGGGCCCGGGTGCCGCCCTGCGCGCCGCGCGCCATCCGCCGGGCGGGGCTGCATCCGACGACAAAGGCCCGGGGCCGTTATGGCACCCGGGCCTTTTGCTGTTTTTGGGAGGGCTTGGGGGGCTCGGGGCGTTGTGCGGGGTGGTTTTGCGAGCAGTCACCAGTCACCAGTCACCAGTCACCAGTCACCAGTCACCAGTCACCAGTCACCAGTCACCGGCCACACCTGTCGCTCGTGACTGACCGCTTCCGACTCAAGCTCCGGGCCCGTGGCCACTAAATCGCAGCCGCAGCCTCAGCCCGCGGCGCGCTTCGAGGGTTTGAAGCCGATGCCCTGGGTCGCGGTGAAGCGCCCGCCTTCGAGCCGTTCGATCTTGCCCTCGCGCAGGAGCACGCCGAAGCTGCGCAGCCGGTCCTCGCGCGAGCTCTCGGTTGCCTCGACCTCGCGCACCTTGCCCATGAGCTGCGGGCGCGAGAAGGCGGGGCGCTCTTCGACGAAGGCCATATAGGCGGCGGCAGCCTCGAGCAGTTCCGAAAGCTCGGTCGCGCCGACCTGGCGGGCGTAATCGCCGAAGCTCATGTCCGCCGCGGCGGCGGGGGCGGCGACCTCCTCGCGGGCGACCCGGCGAGGCCGGATGGCGCGGGGGCGGGCGGTCGCCTCGTCGACGCGCTGTTCGGCCACCAGCTTCAGCGGCGCGGGGCGGCCGGGCGTCGGGCGGGCCGGGGCCTCGGCGGCGGTGCGCTCGGCCACGGGACGGCGCGGGCGCACGACGGATTTCAGGTCCTCGCGGTAGGGTTCGGTCTTCTCGGCCTCGTCGTCCTGGCGGCCGAGCAGCCGGTCGGCGCGGGTCGCTGCGACGGCGGCGCGCAGGTGCTGGATCGCCGAGCGGCGGTCGCGCGAGGCGGGTTCTTCCATCTCGCGGTCGGTCTCGTCCATCAGGCGGTCGACGCCCGAGCCCTGGTCGTCGAGCCGGCCTTCGTTGAACATCGCGCGCGCCGGGGAGGCGAGTTTCACCGCGCGGCGCACCTCCTGTTCGCCGCCCTGGGCGGCGTCGTCGTCACCGTCGAGCGCGGGCTGCGGCGCGGAGGTCATCTCCTGGCGCTCGGCGGCGGCGGGGGATTCGGCCTCGTCCGCGCCGAAGGCCGCGTCGAGCTCGCGGGCGAAATCCTCGTCGTCCTCGAGGTCCTCGGCGGCATGATCGGCGGTCAGGCGGAAGGGGTCGGCGGGCTTGGTCTCGGCGGTGTCGTCTTCGTCCGCGTCGTCGGCCTCGTCCTGCGGGAGGCTGCCGAGGCCCAGTTCCTCGGCCTCGAAGGCGGCCAGCTCGCGGGCGAGGTCGGCTTCGTCCTCGGCCGAGAGCGTGCTTTCGGATGCATAGGGCGCAACGGAGCTCATGGCACCGGGGGCGTCTTCCTCGACCTCCTCGAAGTCGCCCGAGGCGAGCGCCCGGTCGAAATCGGCGCGCTTCATCTTCATGATGCGCAGGCCCGAGCGCTGCGGGGCGGGGGTGTCGGTGTCGGCGTGGTCCGCAGCATCAGCGGTGTCGATCGCAACCTCGACGGCCTCGTCCTCAGCGGCCTGCTCGTCGCGGGCCTCGGTGGCGTCGGTCTCTTCGTCGGCAGCCTCGGCATCAGCCGTATCAGCCTCATCCGCAGCTTCAGCGTCGTCCTCTGCGGCCTCATCCAGTTCCGCCGCGAGCTCCGCCGCGTCCTCGGCGGCCTCGTCCAGCTCGGCCACGCCTTCCGCGTCACCGTCCTCGGCGGGGTAGCCTTCGGCGGTCTCCTCCTCGGCGGCGCTGCCCATGCTGCCCGCGACGAGGCCCGCGATGGTGTCCTCGAGCGCGTCGTGCTCGGGCGCCTCGCCGATCCGGCGGCTGCTGGCAGCCACCTCGGCTTCGGCGCGGTCGGCGGCCTCGGCGGCGGCGAGACGGGCGGCCATGCGGGCGTTGCCATAGGCGGTCTCGTCGGCGTCCTCGGGGTCGATCTCGCCGGTCTCGGGCGCGGGGGTGGCGGGCACGGCGGGCGTCGCGGATTGCGGCGCCTCGGCGTCGTCCTCGTCCTCGGTTTCGAGGAAGGGCACGCCGCTGCCCATCATCTCTTCGGAATGGGCGTCCTCGATCAGGTCCTCGGTCAGCGCGGGGCTGTCCTCGGCAGGCGCCTTGGAGGTCACCACGGCGCGGATGCGCGCGAGCTTGGCCGCGACGCTGGCCTCTGGGGCGACGGTGAAGGGCGCGGGCGCGCGGTCGGTGGCGAGGTCCTCGGCCAGACCCTCGGCGGCGGCTTCGGCGGCCTCTTCGGGGGTGTCGGTCTTGGGTTCTTCGGAAGTTGCATCAGGTGCTTCGGCTGTCGCGGCCTCGGCGGTTGGAGCCGCAGCGGCAGGCGCCGGGCTCTCTTCGGTCGCCGGCGCCGGGGCCTCTGCCGCAGCGGCGGCTTCCGCGCGGGCGGCGGCCTCGGCGGCGCGGGCCTCGGCCTCGAGCCGGGCCTCCACGGCGGCGGCCAGGGCGCCTTCCTCGGGGGCACGGGTGGTGTCGTCGGGCTGCGCCTCGGAGGCCGCCTCAGGCGCCTTCGCGGGTGCGTCGGACTGCGCCTCGCCTTCACCCTGCGCCGCGGCTGCCGCCGCGCCGGGCTGCGCCAGGCTCGGACGCAGCACCACGCCGCCATCCTGTTCGAACCGCGCCTCGACCCGGCGGGCGATCTCGCGCTCGGCGATCCGGGCCAGCATCTCGGCGTCGGGGGTCGGCGGCTCGGCGCCGAAGTAGCGGTCGTCCTGGGCCAGGTCGCGGAAATACTCCGCGATTGCCTTCATCGTGTCGAAGGAATCGTCGAAGCCCTCGAGCGTGCAGGAAAAGGTCCCGTACGACACCGTGAGGATTTTGCTCGAACTCACCATGGCTACTCACTTTCAGTCTGTCCGCAACAAACTGTTTAGCACGCGGACCGGGACCAAAGCTGACCGAATCTGCGTCCACCAACGTATCATTTCGTGTCTGGATTGTGATCTATTCCCTAAAATGAGATGAATTCGCCATGATTGACGCGATTGTTCACAGCGCATCCCCCGTGCTGCTGGTCGGGGGCGGGGAGCTGGACAAAGACGCGCTCCGGGCGGAATTGTCCCGCTTTGACAATGTGGTGGCCGCCGACGGCGGAGCCGACGCGGTGCTGGCGGCGGGCGGCAGACCCGATGCGCTGATCGGCGACCTGGACTCCGTCTCCGAGGCCGCGCGGGCGGCGCTGCCCGCCGAGGCCGTGCACGAGATCGCCGAACAGGACAGCACAGATTTCGACAAATGCCTGCGCAACATCGCGGCGCCGCTGGTCGTCGCCATGGGATTCCTGGGCGCGCGGGTCGACCACCAGCTCGCGGCCTTCACGGTGCTGGCGCAGCGGGCCGAGCGGCCCTGCCTGCTGATCGGCGCCCATGACGCAGTGGCGCTTTGCCCGCCCGAGCTGAAGATCGGCCTGCCGCGCGACACGCGGGTCTCGCTCTGGCCCCTGGCCGAGGTGACGGGCCGCTCCGACGGGCTGCACTGGCCGATCGCGGGGATGCGCTTTGCGCCGCATGCCACCATCGGGACCTCGAACCGCGCCGAGGGGCCGATCCGGCTGCGCATGGACGCGCCGGGGATGCTGATCCTTCTGCCCGCGCGCTTTGCCGGCGCGCTGGCCCAGGCGCTTATGGCGGCGCCGCGCTGGGGGTCGTGAGCCGCCGAGCCACCTGCCGCTCGCGCCAAATCACATAGAGCCCCGCGACGCAGATCAGCCCGATCCCGAGGCTCGCCTGCGGGCCCGGCAGATCGCCGAAGATCACCAGCCCGAAGAAAGTCGCCACCGGGATCTCGATGTATTGCATCGGCGCGAGCGTCGCGGCCGGGGCGAAGCGCAGCGACCAGGTCATCAGCAGATGCGCCAGCGTGCCCAGCACTCCCATGGCGGCCAGAAGCATCAGCGTGCCGCCCTCGGGCGCGGGCCAGTCGGTGCCGAAGGCCAGAAGCGGCAGCAGGAGCGCCAGCGCCATCCAGCCGTTCATCGCCTGCAGCGCCAGCGCGCCGACCTCGCGGGCGATCATCCGGGTGACCAGCATGAACCCCGCGAAGAAGACCGCGACGCCCAGGGGCAGAAGCGCCGGCAGGCCGACGCTGTCGAAGGCGGGCTCGAGCACCAGGAGCGTGCCGGCGAAGCCCACGAGACAGGCGCCGAGGCGGCGGGCGCCGACCTCCTCGTTCAGGAACAGCCAGCCCAGGAGCAGAAGCAGGAAGGGCATGACGAAGGCGATGGAAATCGCATCGGCCAGCGGCAGGAAGCGCAGCGCGGTGAACATGCAGCCGATGCCGCCGATGTGCAGAACGGTCCGGGCAAGCGCGATGCGCCAGACCCGGGCGGGCGCGCGCCGCATGGCCGAGAGGCTCACCGGCGTCAGGATGACCGCCTGGAAACCGAAGCGCACGATCAAGAGCAGAAGCAGCGGCACATGGGGCCCGAGCAGCTTCGCCAGGCTGTCGCCGAGCGGCGCCAGCACGCAGAAGCCCGCCATCAGGGCGATGCCGAGGATCGGCCGGTCGGAAGGGGGCGGGGCGCTCATGGCGGCGAGCCTGTGCCGCGGCGCGCGGAATGTCGAGGCGGCTTCGCGCGCTTATGGCGGCGCAACGAAAAAGGCCGCCCGGGCGGGCGGCCTTTGATGTCCTGCAGGCAGGGCCTGGATCAGGCGAGGGCGAGGTTGGTCGCGCTCTCGCGGCCGTCGCGGCCGGATTCGACGTCGAAGGTCACCTTCTGGTCGTCACGCAGGCCGGTGAGGCCAGCGCGCTCGACGGCGGAGATGTGCACGAAGATGTCCTTGCCACCGGATTCCGGTGCGATAAAGCCGTAGCCTTTGGTGGTGTTGAACCACTTAACGGTGCCTTGAGCCATTGGGGTCGTCCTTGATGTTTCCGCTGCCCGCGGGAGTGCGGCAGCCCGGCAAAGTCACGTCTGGATCGATAGACCTGAGTGCCGAAGTCGGAAAACAGCAGGGGTCGAAAGAGAAGATCGTCAGCAGCGACGCCTATGACAGGAAAAGATGCATCGGGCAATAGGATTCGCGATGTGTCGGCGGGATGGGCTGCACAATTTCTTAACCTTGTGGGCGCAGGGTGCGGGGATGCGAGACCTTGCCGCACATTCAGCGCGTAACGCGCCTGCTGCCTCCGGGGCGCCTTACGCTTCGGCTGCGCTGGTCGGCGCCGCGCCGGCCATGTGCGGGGCCTCCGACGTGGCCGCTGCCTGCGCTGGCTCCGCCGCGCCAGTTGCCCGGGCCGCGCCCGACCCGGGCTTCGTGCATCCGCATCTCGCGGGCCGGACGGAGTTCTTCACCCTCGCCGTCGCCCACCGCGGCAGCGCGCTTCTGACCGAGGAGGTGGCCTTGCTGCGCGCCGCCCTGCGCGAGGTGCTGCGCCGAAGGCCCTTCCATATCGACGCCTTCGTGGTCCTGCCCGACCACCTGCACGCGCTCTGGACGCTGCCCGAGGCCGACGACAACGCCTCCGAACGCTGGGGCAACCTCAAGGCGCATTTCTCCCGCGCGCTGCGCCGGGCCGGCCGGGCGCCCGAGCCGCCGCCGGGGCGGCTTTCCGCCAAGGCGCGGCGACGCGGAGAGATCGGCATCTGGACCAAGGGCTTCAGCCGCCACCGCGTGGGCGACCGCGCAGAATACGAGGCGCTGCGCCGCGCCTGCTGGTGCGACCCGGTGAAACACGGGCTGGTCGCCCGGGCCGAGGACTGGCCTTTCTCCTCGCTGCACCGCGACCGGCGGATGGGGGAGATGGGGGAGGTGTGACGCGCCAGCTTTCGCGGGGCAGGCAGGTAGCACGGAGGCGGCGCGAGAACCCGGGCCCGGCACCTAACGGTGGGTGAGCCCGAAGGGATAAGTTGCAGACGGTGAGGTCCGGCTGCCTCTGCCTTGAGATAGACCCAGTGCGTCATTCTCAGTGGGCGTTGGCCCGTCGGTCTCGATGAGGGCGACCGTTGGCCCGGAGGCGGGCTTGGGCCGCCGCCCCCAAACGACACCGGGCGCGCAGGTCTCCCCGCGCGCCCGGCGTGATGTTGTCGCTCTAGCAGGCCCGGCCCGTCTTGCTCCGGTCAACCCGACCGGCAGGCCCAGCCCTGGGCTTCGCCCTCAGCGCGAGAACTTCTTGTGCTTGATCCGCTTCGGCTCCACCGCGTCGGGACCGAGGCGGCGCTTCTTGTCCTCCTCGTAGTCCTCGAAGTTGCCCTCGAACCACTCCACATGCGCCTCGCCCTCGAAGGCCAGGATATGCGTGCAGATCCGGTCGAGGAAGAAGCGGTCGTGCGAGATCACCACCGCGCAGCCGGCAAACTCGGTCAGCGCATCCTCGAGCGCGCGCAGCGTCTCGACGTCCAAATCGTTGGTCGGCTCGTCGAGCAGCAGCACGTTGCCGCCCGACTTCAGGAGCCGCGCCATGTGCACGCGGTTGCGTTCGCCGCCCGACAGCTGGCCCACGACCTTCTGCTGGTCGCCGCCCTTGAAGTTGAAGGCGCCGCAATACTTGCGCGAGTTGACCTCGGCATCGCCCAGCTTGATGACCTCGGCCCCGCCCGAGATCGCCTCCCAGACGGTGTCGGTCGGCGTCAGGTCGTCGCGGGTCTGGTCGACATAGGACAGGTCCACCGTGTCGCCGTAGTCGATCGCGCCCTCGTCGGGCTGCTCCTGGCCGGTCAGCATCTTGAAGAGCGTCGACTTGCCGGCGCCGTTTGGGCCGATCACGCCGACGATGCCGCCCGGCGGCAGCGAGAAGGACAGATCCTCGATCAAGAGCTTGTCGCCCATGGCCTTCTTCAGGTTGTCGACCTCGATCACCTTGGAGCCCAGGCGCGGGCCGTTCGGAATGATGATCTGGGCCTTGCCGACGCGCTCGCGCTCGGACTGGCTGGCGAGCTTCTCGTAGGCCTGGATCCGCGCCTTGGACTTGGCCTGCCGGGCCTTCTGGCCCTGCCGCATCCATTCCAGCTCGCGCGACAGCGTGCGCTGCTTGGCCTTGTCCTCGCGGGCCTCCTGTTCGAGCCGCTTGGCCTTCTGCTCGAGCCAGGCCGAGTAGTTGCCCTCGTAGGGGATGCCGCGGCCGCGGTCGAGCTCGAGGATCCAGCCGGTGATCGAGTCGAGGAAGTAGCGGTCGTGGGTCACGATCAGGATCGTGCCCTTGTAGTCGATCAGGTGCTGCTGGAGCCAGCCGATGGTCTCGGCGTCGAGGTGGTTGGTCGGCTCGTCGAGCAGCAGCATGTCGGGCGCTTCGAGCAGCAGCTTGCAGAGCGCCACCCGGCGCTTCTCGCCGCCCGAGAGGGTCTCGACGCTGGCCTCGTCCGCCGGGCAGCGCAGCGCCTCCATGGCGACGTCGATCTGGCTGTCGAGATCCCAGAGGTTCTCGCCGTCGATCTCGTCCTGGAGTGCGGCCATCTCCTCGGCGGTCTCGTCGGAATAGTTCATCGCCAGCTCGTTGAAGCGGTCGAGCTTGGCCTTCTTGGCGGCGACGCCCAGCATGACGTTGCCGCGCACGTCGAGCTCGGGGTCGAGCTCGGGTTCCTGCGGCAGGTAGCCGACGCGGGCGCCCTCGGCCGCCCAGGCCTCGCCCTGGAACTCCTTGTCGAGGCCGGCCATGATCTTCAGGAGCGTCGATTTACCGGCGCCGTTGACGCCGACGACGCCGATCTTCACGCCCGGCAGGAAGTTCAGGCGGATGTTCTCGAAACAGGTCTTCCCGCCCGGATAGGTCTTCGAGACCCCATCCATGTGGTAGACGTATTGGTAGGATGCCATGGAGCGCGTGCCCTCTTGCCTGTGTGAGACTGGGTTGCGCGCCTCTTTAGGGGATTTGCGCGGCCACTAAAAGGGCGCGTTCGGCGGCTTGTGGAGGGGGCGCGGATGGAACGGCTGAAGGACATGATCGACCGCCATGCCCAGCCCGGGCGGGTGGTCTGGATCGGGCTCAGGCCCGAGCGGCGCATGGAGATCGTGCCGCGCGAGGCCGCGCTTCTGGGCGTCTCGGGGCTCGAGGGCGACCACGCGCGGCCCGGCAAGCGGGCGCTGACGCTCTTCCAGGCCGAGCACCTGGCGGCGGTGGCCTCCTACCTCGGCCGCGATGCGATCGCCCCGGAGGCCTTGCGGCGCAACCTGCATGTGGCGGGGCTGAACCTGGCCTCGCTGCGTGACCGCGAGATCGCGCTCGGCGAGGCGGTGGTGCGGCTGACCACCATCTGTGCGCCCTGTTCGCGCATGGAGGAGGCCTTCGGTCCCGGCGGCTATGCCGCGATCCGGGGCCATGGCGGCTGGTGCGCCGAGGTGGTGGAGCCGGGCCGCATCGTGCTGGGCGATCCGGTCCGGCCCCTCGGTGATCAGAGCGCGTAGTCCCACTGGGCGGGCACCAGGCGGTAGCCCTCGCCCTCGCGGGCGACATTGGCGAGGCCCGGGAAGCCGATATGCGAGCCCGCGATCATCAGCCGGTCGGCGCTGACCCGGTCGAGGATCGCCTGCCGGGTGCTGACCGCCTGTTCGGGGTCCACGTCGAAGCCGATGGCGACCTCGGGACGGGCCATCTGGATCGGTGCGACATGCACGATGTCGGCCCAGATCAGGAGCGCGTCATCGCCCGAGGTGATCATGTAGCCCGCGTGCCCCGGGGTGTGCCCCGGCAGCGGCACGGCCGAGACGCCGCGGGCGACCTCTTCCTCGCCCTCGAAGGTGGTCAGCCGGTCGGAATAGGCGCCGACGACGTTCTGGGCGAGGGCGGCGAAGCTCTGCACCATCTCCGGCGCACCGGAGAAATTGCCCGCATCGGTCCAGAAGGCGCGGTCGGTCTCGCTGACCACCAGCTCGGCATTGGGGAAGAAGGCCCCGCCGTCCGAAAGCGCGCCCGCCACGTGGTCGGGGTGCAGGTGGGTGGCGAGAAGCTTGGTCACATCGCCCGGCGCCACGCCCGCGGCCTCGAGGTTCTGCGGCATCTTGCCGAGGTCCGGGCCCATGGCATCGGCGGTGCCGGCGTCGACCATGATCACCTCGTCGCCGCTTTCGATCAGGAAGGCGTTGACCGCCGAGGGGAAGGTCGCGGGGTCGCGGAAGGCGGCGCGCATGCGCTCCTCGTATTCCGGCGCCTCGATGCCGATCAGCGCCTCGGGGCCGATGTGCAGCGCCCCGTCGGCGAGCGCGGTCACGGTGATGTCGCCCACGGCGAAGCGCTGGACGGCGGGCACCTGGCCCGCGGGGGCGGCATGGGCGGCGGCCCGGGCGGTCTGTGGCAGGGCGGCGCTGCCGAGGCCCGCCAGCCCGGCGAGCGGCACGGTGGACAGGAAATCGCGGCGTTTCATGGTTCTGTCTCCTCCTTCGGGTGACCCTGGGTCACTTGGGTTGGTGCCGCAGAGGTATCCCGAGCGCGGGCCCGGGCCGGTCACGATCGGGTGATGCCTGTCGCGCGCGATGGAAATTTGGGGGGTGGTGAGGGGGGAGGGCAGGGCGGAGCGGCGTTGATGCAAGAAACGCTTAGCTGGGCCTACCGCCACAAAGCGACCCGCAGCCGCAGTCCTTCACGCTCTCCGCACTCCTCCGCAGCCGTTCCCGGCCAGCCCCAACCTGCAAATCCAAGATCGCATGCTTCCTCCCGCACACACCAAGCATCCACCCAGCACCACGTCCCTTCCGAAGACACCGCCATCCTCCAGCCCCCGTCTTGCGCCCGAATGGCACCGAAGGTGCCGGGCGCGCGCCGGACCGGCCCGATGGGCCGGCGCTCCTTGGAGTGGCGCGCGTAGCTATCCCCTAGTCCTGACCTTGCAGCCATAAAGCGCTTAGCTCAGAGGTCGGCAGCGCCGGCCCCCGGTCCGACGCGCGCCCTCTGGTGGGGCGGGGGCGAGCTGGGAAGGGGCTGCTTGACGAGACGGGGGTGCTGCCCTCGGGGGCGTTTCTTCGTGGTTGCCCCGACCTTCCAAGCACACCACTACCACTGCCGTGGTTTTCCCCGAACTTCGACACTGATGCACCTCCTTGCGCCCGAATAGCATCGAAGATGCCGGGCGCGCGCCGGACCGGCCCCTTGGGCCGGCGCTCCTTGGGGTGGTGTGCTTAGCTCGTAGCGAGCAATGACCTTGCTGGGATAAAGCGCCTCGCTCGGTGGTCGGCAGCGCCGGCCCCCGGTCCGGCGCGCGCCCTCTGTTGCGAGGGGTGGAGAGGGGGACTGGATGGAGAGGGACGGCCAAAGAGGCAGACTGACCGCTGTGCCACTGGAGGGCCAAAGGATAGCGCTGAGGGCCGCGGGATAGAGCGGTGAAAGGGCAAGACCGAATTCGACGCCACGGGATCGTCGAAGCGCGGGACCGGCTGCTGCGCACAGGATGCCCAAAGCGCAGGACCGGGCGGTGCCACGGGGTCGTCAAAGGGGCAGGCCGAGTGCCGGGCCATAGGCCAGCCAAAGCGCAGGACCAAGCGCCCCGCCACAGGCCAGCCGAAGCGCTTCGGAGACGCCCGATCCGGCCCATCCGCCCCCGACAGCGCCCAAGTGCCAGCCCTCCGAACCCTCACCTCCCAACCCCGCCCAACCTCACCCCCACATTGCCTTTCCCGCCGATCCGGTGTTTCACCCCTCACATGATGGAGCTTGCCCAGCACACCCACCTTGCCCTGCCGCCCGGACGGGCCGTGGGGCTCTTGGGCGGGTCCTTCGATCCGCCGCACGCGGGGCACCTGGAGATCAGCCGCGAGGCGCTGCGGCGCTTCGGGCTCGACCGTGTGCTCTGGCTGGTCTCGCCGGGCAACCCGCTGAAGACCCGCGGGCCGGCGCCGCTGGCCGACCGCATGGCGGCGGCACGGGCGCTGGTCGATCATCCGCGCATCCATGTCTGTGACCTCGAGGCGCGGCTCGAGACACGCCACACCGCCGAGACCCTGCGGCTCCTGCAGCGCCGCTTTCCGAAGGTGCGCTTCGTCTGGCTCATGGGGGCCGACAACCTGCGGCAGTTCCACCGCTGGCAGAACTGGCACGACATCCTGGCGCGGGTGCCGGTGGGGGTGCTGGCGCGGCCCGGAGACCGGATCTCCGCCCGCCGCTCGACCGCCGCGCGGGTCTATGCCGACGCCCGGCTGCCGGCGCCGCAGAGCCGGGCCCTCGCCCGGGCCGAGACCCCGGCCTGGTGCTTCGTGAACGTGCCGATGACGGACATTTCCTCCTCGGAGATCCGCGCGCGGGGCGGTTGGCGCAAGGGCTGAGGCCCTGGGCAGGGCGTTCGTGCGCCGCCGCGCTCTAGGGCCCGACTCTCTCCGCGCGCCAACGCCCTCTCCGCCACGTGCGAAGGCCCTCTATTTCGCGCTCGAAGGCCCGCTTTCCGCGGCGCGCCTGGACCCGCGTTCCGCGGCGCGCGCGGCCCCGTCCCCCCCACGCGACTCCCCGCCGATCCGCCACCCGACAACACCTGCCGTCGCGGCGGGCCGCTTGTCTTGCCCGCAAACGGTCTATTTACTCCGCCGCATGACGACGCGGCTGACACGACGGCACCTGATGCAGGGGCTGGGCCTGGCCTGGCTCGCCGGCCCTGCATGGGCGACTGCCCCCGAACGCTCGCTCCGGCCGATCGGGCGGGGCGACGACCTTCTGAAGAAAACCGTGCCCGACCTGCGCGAGATCGTCTCGGGCGCGGGGCTGAACGGGCCGAGCTCGGTCGCCGTGGCGCGGGTCGAGACCGGCGAAATGCTGGAGAACTACGCCGGCAGCATCGGCCTGCCGCCCGCCTCGGTCGCCAAGGCGCTGACCGCGGGCTATGCGCTCGACACGCTGGGCGGCGACTACCGCTTCACCACGCGGCTCCTGACCACCACGCCTCCGACCGAGAGCGGCGCCATCACCGGCGACCTGATCCTGGCCGGCGGCGGCGATCCGACGCTCGACACCGACGGGCTGGGGCGGCTGGCCGAACGGCTGAAGGCGGCGGGCGTGACCGAGGTGCGCGGGCGGCTCCTCGTTTGGGGCGGCGCGCTGCCGCGGATCGTCGAGATCGACGGCGAACAACCCGACCACGTGGGCTACAACCCGGCGATCTCGGGGCTGAACCTCAATTACAACCGCGTGCATTTCGAATGGCGCCGCGCGGGGTCGGACTACGCCGTCACCATGGACGGCCGTTCCGGCAAATACCGCCCCGAGGTGGCCATGGCGCGCATGGTGGTCGTGGCCCGCTCGAGCCCGATCTACACCTACCGCGACGCGGGCCTGCGCGACGACTGGACGGTGGCGAAATCGGCGCTGGGCGACGGCGGCGCGCGCTGGCTGCCGGTGCGCGAGCCCGAGCTTTACGCGGGCGAGGTCTTCCAGACCCTCGCGGGCGCCTACGGCATCCGCCTCAAGGCCCCCGAGCGCATCGAGACCCTGCCGCAGGAGGCGACCGAGGTGGCCGCGCTCGACAGCGCGCCGCTCCTCGAGATCCTCGAGGACATGCTGCTTTATTCGACCAATCTCACCGCCGAGATCACCGGGCTGACCGCCAGCGCGGCGCGGGGCGTGGCGGCGACCGACCTCGCGGCCTCGGCTGCGGCGATGAACACCTGGGCGCAGGAGGCGCTGGGCCTCGAGAAGGTGGCGCTGGTCGATCATTCGGGCCTCGGCGACATGAGCCGCATCTCGGCCCAGGCCATGGTCACCGCGCTCATCGCGCTGCGCGACCGGCTGCCGCTGCGCGCGATCCTGAAGGACATCCCGCTCGTCGACGACAGCCGCGCGGCGATCCCGGATTCGGGCGTGGAGATCCGCGCCAAGACCGGCACGCTCAACTTCGTCTCGGGGCTCGCGGGCTACGAGACCCTGGCCGACGGTTCGGAGCTGGCCTTCGCGATCTTCTCGGCCGACCTGCAGCGCCGCGCCGAGATCCCCATGGAAGCGCGCGAGCGGCCGCAGGGCGGGCGCACCTGGAACGGCAAGGCCAAGCGCATGCAGCAGGCGCTGCTCCGGCGTTGGCGGGTGGTCTTCGCCGAGGCCCGCGAACAGGCGGAAGTGCAGGAGTGAGCCGCGGCCTCTGGCCGGGCGCGGCGCGCGGCCTAGCTCGCGCAGGCAAAGGAGCCTGTCCATGAGTGCCACCATCGAGGACGAGCTGCGCCTCGCCCGCCGCACCCAACTTCCCGACGCCCTGCGCGTGCTGCTGGCGGAATTTCCCCGCAGCGGCTGGGAGGCGCATCCGCATTTCCAGGGGCTGGTGCAGTTCTGGCTCGGCCGCCACGGCATGTTCCGCGAGATCGTCGCGGCGCTGAAATCCGATGCCGAGGCCGAGATGGACGGCAAGCTCGAGGGGCGCGCCCGCGACGCGCGGCTCTCGCGTTACGGGGGGGCGCTGGTCAACGAGCTGCACGGCCACCACCAGATCGAGGACCACCATTATTTCCCGGTGCTCGTCGGGCTCGACGCGCGGATCAAGCGCGGCTTCGACATCCTCGACCGCGATCACGACGACATGGACGGGCTGCTGGACCGCTTCGCCCGGGGCGCCAACGGCGTGCTGCGGGGCGAGCTGGAGACCGGGCGCTTCCGCGAGGAGCTCCTGGGCTTCGAGGCGCTGCTCGACCGGCATCTCAACGACGAGGAAGAGCTGATCGTCCCGGTGATCCTGAAGAACGGCCCCGGCGGTTTGCACTGACCGGGGCCGGTGGGCTCACTCGACGACGGAGACCGCGTTGATCGTCTTCCAGCCGTTGTCGGCGTCGGAGGTAAAAAGGATCGCGACCTTCTGACCCGGGGCAAGCACCGGCGCGGTCTCGAGGGTTTCGAGCGACCAGACGGTCTTGTCGGTCAGCACCAAGAGGCGTTTCTCGGGGTCGTAGGTCTCGATGGTGCCCTGGGTCTGATCGGCAAAAGCGGTCAGCGGCGCGAAGGCGAGAAGGGCGGCGGCGAGGGGTTTCAGCATCGGTGGTCTCCTTGGACCGGGTTGCGACTGAGCTGAAATGGGAGAGCGCGGCGGCCCTGCAAGTGGGCGCGGGGGAATTATTTTCATGGCTTCGCGCGGGCGGTCCCAAGGCCGGGGCGGTACCGGAAATTCCCGTCTAAGATCAATCTCTTGGCCTGTCGTCCCGCCCGGTCTCCGGGAAGCGCAGCACCGCCCGGAGGCCGGGCGCGTTGTCGCCCAGCTCCAGCGCCGCGCCATGGGCCTGGGCGACCGCCGAGACCAGCGCCAACCCGAGCCCGTTGCCGGGCGTCGTGCGGCTGCGTTCGAGCCGGTAGAGCCGCCGCGTCACCAGCCCGCGTTCCTCCTCGGGGATGCCGGGGCCGCGGTCCGCGACCGACAGGACCGGCGCGCCGCCCTCGCGCCGGGCGGTCAGCCGGATCGCGCTGCCGCCGCCGTGGCGCAGGGCGTTCTCGATCAGGTTGGCCAGCGCCTGGCCCAGGAGCGCGCGGTTGCCGGTGACGGGCAGGGGGCCCGTCGCGATCTCGGTCTCGAGCGCCACGCCGGCCTCCTCGGCGGCGGGCTCGTATAGCTCGGCGATCTCGGCGGCCAGCTCGGCCAGGTCCAGCGGCGCGGGGTCGGCCTCGGGGCCGCCGGCCTCGATCTGGGCGATCTCCAGGAGCGACTGGAAAACCCGCACCGCGCGGTCGGCCTCCTCGCGGGCGCGGTCGGCCAGGGGCGCGCGCGGATCGTCGTCCTCGGTCCGGGCCTGCATCTCGTCGAGCAGCACCGCGATGCGCTGCAGCGGCGTGCGCAGGTCGTGGGCGATGTCGGCGCTGACCTGGCGCAGCGCCTCGGTCGCCTCTTCCTGGCGCGCGGCCATGCGGTTCAGCCCGCGCCCGATGCGGGTCAGGTCGTCCTCGCCGGCGCGGCCCGGATCGTAGCGCGCCGAGAGGTCGCCGCCGGCGATCCGGTCGAGCGTCGTCTCGATCCGCGCCACCCGCCGGGCCGAGCGCCGGGCGATCAGCGTGCCGAGCCCGAAGGAGAGGATCACCGTCGGCAGGAGCGAAAGCACCACCAGCCCCGCGAAGGTGCGGCTGAGGTCGGCCACCCGCTCGCGCGACTGCGCCACCACCAGCACCCCGGACGAAAGCCGCCGCACCTCCTTCATGTAGCCCGCCTCGGAGAGCGACTCGCCCTCACGCGCGGCCAGCACCACCTGGCTGCCGATCAGCCGGGCGTCGGCATTGCCCGCATGGGCGCCGTCGTCGCCGAGAAACAGGTAGACCCGCTGGCGCGGATCGGCGGCGCGGGCGCGGACCGCGACCAGGGTGCGCAGGGCGCGCGGCGTGGCGCTGATGTCGAGGCCCGCCATTTCGGCCTCGAGATCGGCGCGGATGCCCGCCTCGGCCTGGGCCTTGAGCGTCAGATAGGCCCCGCCCAGGGTCACCAGGTTCACCGTCGCGAAGACCAGCACCAGCCAGAGCGCGATCCGCACCGGGGTGGAGCGGACGAGGTTCGACAGGGTGGCGCGGTCTCGGGTCATTCGGTGATCTTGTAGCCCGCCCCGCGCACGGTGACGATCAGGTCGCGCCCGAAAGGCCGGTCGACCTTGGCGCGGAGCCGCGAGATATGGGTTTCCACCACGTTGGTCTGCGGGTCGAAATGGATGTTCCAGACCGCCTCGAGCAGCATGGTGCGGGTCTGCACCCGGCCCTTGCGGCGCAAAAGATGCTCCAGAAGCGCGAACTCGCGCGGCAAGAGGTCCAGCGGTTGGCCCGCGCGGGTCACCGTGCGGCGCACCAAGTCCATCTCCAGGTCGCCCGCGCGCAGCACCGTCTCGGCGGCATCGGCCATGGGCAGCCGCCGCCCCAGCGCCGCGATCCGCGCCGAAAGCTCGCCGAAGGCGAAGGGTTTCACCAGGTAGTCGTCGCCGCCCGCCGAGAGCCCCTCGATCCTATCGCCGATGCCGCCCATGGCGGTCAGGAAGATCACCGGGGTCGCCACCTTGGCGGTCCGCAGCGCCTTGACCAGCGACAGCCCGTCGAGGTCCGGCAGCATCCGGTCGATCACCAGCACGTCGTAGGGCTGGCCCATGGCCTGGCCCAGGGCGTCCTTGCCCGAGACCAGCCGGTCCACCGAATGGCCTTCCTCGGTCAGCCCGCGGGTGATGAAGTCCGCGGTTGTCACGTCGTCTTCCACGACCAGGATTTTCATCGCTGCGCCTCGCTCAAGAAGCCGTGAGGGGGTGGGGGTTACAAAGGCAGGCCCGGGCGGATTTCAAGGGAAGGCGCCCCCCGGGGGCCCGGAACTGGCGGCGCCGTGACATTCCTTGCGGATTTGTAATCTCCCGCCGGGCGCCCCTGCAATCTCGGGCGCCGAGATTGTGTCCTGAGCCCCGGCGGAGCCCTCTGCCGGGTCGCATCCCAGTCAGAACGGACAAGAACGGAGAGCTTTGCGATGACACGGACCACAGGCACGGCACAGGGCATGATGGCAGGCGTGGCGGTGGCCGCCCTGGTCGGCACCGCCGGGGCGTTCGGCGCCGCCGCCACCATGCCCGCCCCCGCCGCGGCGGCCACGCCCGGCAGCGATTACGTCGATCTGGTGGCCGAGCTGTCGCCCGCCGTCGTCACCATCGAGGTGACCAAGACCGCCGGCGGCGCGCCCGACGAGATGACCGAGGAGCAGAAGGAGTTCTTCGAGGAATTCGAGAAGCGCTTCGGCATGCCCTTCCCGAACCAGCCCGGCCAGCGCGGCGGCCCCGGCGGCGAGATGCGCGGCTCGGGCACCGGCTTCATCGTCTCGGCCGACGGCCAGGTGGTGACCAACGCCCATGTCATCGACGGCGCCGACGAGGTGACGGTGACGCTCTCCGACGGGCGCGAGCTGACCGCCGAGGTGGTGGGCTCGGACCCCGCGACCGACCTCGCGCTTCTCGATGTCGAGGGCGAGGACCTGCCCTTCGTGGGCTTCGGCGACAGCACCGCGCTGCAGGTCGGCCAGAACGTCATCGCCATGGGCAACCCCTTCGGCCTCGGCAATTCGGTCTCCACGGGCATCGTTTCGGCGCTGGGCCGCGACATCAACGCGGGGCCCTTCGACGATTTCATCCAGACCGATGCGGCGATCAACCGGGGCAACTCCGGCGGGCCGCTCTTCAACGAGGCAGGCGAGGTCGTCGGCGTGAACACCGCGATCATCTCGCCCACCGGCGGCTCGGTCGGGATCGGCTTCTCGGTGCCCTCGGAGCTGGCCTCCGAGGTGGTGGCCGATCTCGCCGATGACGGCACGGTCGAGCGTGGCTGGCTCGGCGTGCGCATCCAGCCGGTCAGCGAGGAGGTCGCCATGGCGCTTGGCTTCGACGAAGGCGAGGGCGTGATGATCGCCGATGTGACCGAGAAGACCCCCGCCGCCGAAGCCGGCTTCCAGCAGGGCGACATCGTGACCGCGGTGAACGGCGAGCCGGTGGAGACCCCGCGCGACCTGACCCGCGCCATCGCCATCGAGAAGCCCGGCGCCGAGGTGGAAATCACCTACCTGCGCCGCGGCACCGAAGAGAGCGTCTCGGTGACCCTCGGCGACCGGGCGGACCTGGACGCCTGATCGGGGTGTGAGCTGGTCGGGGTTGGACCCGGTGCAAGGATGAGCTGATCGGGTTGGGACCCGACGCGAAGTTTGCGCTGGTCGGGTTGGGACCCGACGCGAGGATGAGAACGCGGGCGCTGCGGTGCCCGCGTTTTTTTGTGGGGGTGCTGGAAGAGGGCTCATTTCCTGCCGCGCTGGGCGCAGACCTCTCAGGCCGCTGCCGCAGCGGATTAGGCAGCCCGTCCGACATGCGGGCGTCGCAGGGAACACCACCGGTCGGCTTCCTCGCAGCGCCAGCTCTTGGCCTAGCTGTCCGGGTAGCGGATCCCGCCGCCCGCCTTATCCCGCTGTCTACGCTTCCGAACCCTCCGCAGGCTCCCCCAACACCGCCCGGCATTGCGCCGCACCCTCCGCCGCCACGGGCCGCAGCGCCGCGATATCCGCCCGGAGCGTCTCGGCCCGCGCCGCCACGCGGGCGAGGTCCACCGGCACCTTGACCGTCACCTCCTGCTCCCAGTCGCGGAAACAGGGGTAGAGCCGGCCGTCGCCCGCCCGGCAGGAGGTGTAGATCGGGATGCTCCGCCGTCGGGTCTCGATCGCATGGCCCCGCGCCAGCGTCGCCTCGGCCGAGGCCAGCTCGCTCTCGGCCGCGCGCAGGCTCTCGGTCGCCTGGGCGACGCAGCGCTCCATCGGGCTCTGGCAGGCCGCCAGCGCCAGCAGCAGCGGCCCCAGCAGGAGCGCCCGGCACCCCCGCATGAAAAAGGCGCCGGGCAGAGCGCCCGACGCCTTGGTCTCACACCGCCCCGGGGCCGCCAGGCCCCACGAAACGGCTGATCTCATCACGCGCGCACCGATCCGCCGCGCGGCCCTGCGACCAGCCAGGCGATGAAGCCCAGCACCGGCAGGATCAGGATGGCGAGCACCCAGACCACCTTCGCCAGCGTCGAGGCGCCCGAGGTGATGGTCTGGTAGATGGCATAGATGTCGAGGATGAGGACCAGCAGGCCCAGAAGTCCATATTCCATGATGTGCCTCCGATATGTGTCTTGCGGCAATAACGCGCATCCCCGGGTCATGTTCCCGTGAGGCGTGCGTTATGGCGCAAGAGGGCGGCACGGGGCGGGGGGGAAAGGCCCCGGAGGACAGAGCTCGCGCTGCAGAAGATGAACTCCGCCCGCGCAGTGTCACAGGCCCCAGAGGATCGCGTTCATCCCATCCATGACCTTCTGCCCCTCGTCCGGCGTAAGATGGTGGACGGGCCGCAGGTGCCTCAGGCGCTGGGCCTCAATTGTGAGCGGCATATGGGTGCGGATGCGGTACGGCGCGCCGTCGATGGAAATATCGACCGTCAGCTTGCGCAGCGCGGGATAGGCCTCGCGCGGCAGAACTGGCAGAACGATGACCGAGTTGAGATCGAGCAGATGTTCTGCCTGGACAACCAGGTATAGCGCCCCGCTGATCTCGAAGAGGTCAAAGGTCTTCATCGAGTTCCGGGAAATGCAGGGCCAGATGCGCCCCGGGGATGCCGGCGCGCCGGATGAGCTGTGCTTCATCGGCCAGCGCCTCGCGGTGCTCCGCCAGCCAGGCCGCCGCCCGGCTGTCCGCGCTGCCCGCCTGCATGTCGGCGGCGACCAGGTCCTTGATGTAGTCGGTCACGTTCTGGCCTTTGCTGGCCGCCCAAGCGGAGAGCTGGCGTTTTTCCTCGGGCTCCATGCGGATGGTCAGGTTGGTCATGGCAATTGTTCCGTGACGGGATGCACTGACAGAATATCCCGAACGTCAGTGCGGGTAAAGCGCGGCGCCCGCGGGGGCGGTCCCGGTTGAAGCCAGCCGCGCGTGAGACGCAACCGCTGCCCGGACAGCCACGAGGCGGCCAAGGGCATCTGCCTCACGCCCTCGCAGGGGCGCGCGAGAGCCCAGGCGCCAAGGCCCCCTCAGCCCCCCTTCTTCCGGCGCTGCACGTTGCCGCCGCGCTGGCCGGGGCGGCCGGCGGTGGAGCGGCCGCGGGACTTGGTGGCCTCGGCGGAGGCCTTCTCGACCGCCTGCTGGCGCGCCAGCGGGTCGTCGGAGACCGCGAGGTCCACGGCCTCCAGCCGCTTGACCTCGTCGCGGAGCCGCGCGGCCTCCTCGAACTCGAGGTTCTCGGCGGCCTTGCGCATGTCCTCGCGCAGCCCGTCGAGCACCGCCTGCATGTTCGAGCCCTGGTGCTTGTCGTCGATCTTGGCGGTCACCCGGTTCATGTCGGTGTCGCCCTGGTAGAGCCCGGCGAGGATGTCCTCGACGTTCTTCTTGATCGTCGCGGGCGTGATGCCGTGTTCCTCGTTGTAGGCCATCTGCTTCTCGCGGCGGCGCTCGGTCTCGCCGATGGCGCGCTCCATCGAGCCGGTGACTCGGTCGGCATACATGATCACCCGGCCTTCGGAGTTCCGCGCCGCCCGGCCGATGGTCTGGATCAGCGAGGTCTCCGAGCGCAGGAACCCCTCCTTGTCGGCATCGAGGATCGCCACCAGCCCGCATTCGGGGATGTCGAGCCCCTCGCGCAACAGGTTGATGCCGACCAGCACGTCGAAGGCGCCGAGCCGCAGGTCGCGCAGGATCTCGATGCGCTCGATCGTGTCGATGTCGGAGTGCATGTAGCGCACCCTTATGCCCTGTTCGTGCAGGTATTCGGTCAGATCCTCCGCCATGCGCTTGGTCAGCACGGTGCAGAGCGTGCGGTAGCCGGCCTGGCTGACATGGCGGATCTCGTCGAGAAGGTCGTCGACCTGGGTCTCGACGGGGCGGATCTCGACCTTGGGATCGAGAAGCCCGGTGGGGCGGATGATCTGCTCGGTGAAGACGCCGCCGGCCTGCTCGAGCTCCCAGTCGGCGGGGGTCGCCGAGACGAAGACCGACTGCGGGCGCATGGCGTCCCATTCCTCGAACTTGAGCGGGCGGTTGTCCATGCAGGAGGGCAGCCGGAAGCCGTGTTCGGCCAGGGTGAACTTGCGCCGGTAGTCGCCGCGATACATGCCGCCGATCTGCGGCACCGAGACGTGGCTTTCGTCGGCGAAGACGATGGCATTGTCGGGGATGAACTCGAAGAGCGTCGGCGGCGGCTCGCCCGGGGCCCGGCCGGTGAGATAGCGCGAGTAGTTCTCGATGCCGTTGCAGGAGCCCGTGGCCTCGAGCATCTCGAGATCGAAATTGGTGCGCTGTTCGAGCCGCTGGGCCTCCAGGAGCTTGCTCTCGCCGACCAGCTGGTCGAGCCGCTGGCGCAGCTCGCGCTTGATCTGCTCGGCGGCCTGTTTCAGCGTCGGGCGCGGCGTGACGTAATGCGAATTCGCGTAGATGCGGATGCGTTCGAAATTGCCGGTCTTCTGGCCGGTCAGCGGGTCGAACTCGGTGATCGCCTCGAGCTCCTCGCCGAAGAAGGAGAACCGCCAGGCGCGGTCCTCGAGGTGCGCCGGCCAGACCTCGAGCACATCGCCCCGGACCCGGAAGGAGCCGCGCTGGAAGGCCTGATCGTTGCGCTTGTACTGCTGCGCCACGAGGTCGGCCATGACCTTGCGCTGGTCGTATTCCTTGCCGGTGAAGAGATCGAGCGTCATCGCGCCGTAGGTCTCGACCGAGCCGATGCCGTAGATGCAGGAGACCGAGGCGACGATGATCACGTCGTCGCGCTCCAGAAGCGCCCGGGTCGCCGAGTGGCGCATCCGGTCGATCTGCTCGTTGATCTGCGATTCCTTCTCGATGTAGGTGTCCGAGCGCGGGACATAGGCTTCGGGCTGGTAGTAATCGTAGTAGCTGACGAAATACTCCACCGAGTTCTCCGGGAAGAACTGTTTGAACTCGCCGTAGAGCTGGGCCGCCAGCGTCTTGTTCGGCGCCAGGATGATCGCCGGGCGCTGGGTCTCTTCGATCACCTTGGCCATGGTGAAGGTCTTGCCGGTGCCGGTGGCGCCGAGAAGCACCTGGTTGCGCTCGCCGCTGGTCACCGCCTCGGCAAGCTCGGCGATGGCGGTCGGCTGGTCGCCCGCGGGGGCGTATTCGGTGTGCATGACGAACCGCTTGCCGCCCTCGAGCTTCTCGCGCACGGCGACATCCGGCGCGGAAGCATGCAAGAGATCGGGCATCTGGTCGGGGCGGTTGTTGTGCATGGGCGGGGGCCTCCTTGCTCGAAGGCTAGACTTGCGGTCGCGCGCGGCGGAATCAAGGCCGGGCGGGGTGGTTCCTTCGGGTCTTGCGCTCTGTCTATCGGGGTCTTTGCGCTTCGGGGCAAGGCGCCGGGCGGGCATCGAGCCCGCCCGGCGCCTC
>NZ_JBTOLZ010000027.1:0-41897 GCF_054552075.1 Roseivivax sp. | reverse complement strand
CTCGCCACCCCAAGGAGCGCCGGCCCATCGGGCCGGTCCGGCGCGCGCCCGGCATCTTCGATGCTATTCGGGCGCAAGGGGCGCTGGCGGCACCGGGGTGCTTGAGTGCAGACGCCGGTTCAAATGCATCCACTTGGAAGCCGGCCCTCCACCCTAGCAACAAGAACACCAGAGGGCGCGCTCCAGACCGGGGGCCGGCGCTGCTGCCCTCCGAGCGAAGCGCTTTATCCCGGCAAGGTCAGGGCTAAAGACGATCTAGGCACACCACTCCAAGGAGCGCCGGCCCAAGGGGCCGGTCCGGCGCGCGCCCGGCACCTTCGGTGCTATTCGGGTGCAAGTGGGCGCTGGCTGCGCCGAGGTGCCATTGTTCTTGCACCTGCGTTGTGGGCCCGCCCCCACCTCACCCAGCATAACCCCGCTCGAAATAAGGCAATTCTTTGACATTTCCTGCCCCGCGGTTGCGTCTTTTGAACCGATCGGTTCAGCTCAGGGCAAATTATCGACGGAGACGCCCATGCCCCTCCCCCGCCTTCTGACCGCCGCGCTGACGCTTGCGGCGCTGGCCGCCCCGAGCCTCGCGAGCGCCGAGACCTCCGTGGCCATGGAGGTTGTCCGCCCGGTCGCCACCGAGACCGGCGAGACCGCCTTCGAGCCGGTCGAGACCGCCCTGCCGGGCGAGCCGCTGGTCTACCGCATCGCGCTCAGCAACACCGACCCGGTGCCCGCGACCTCGGTCGGGCTCTCGCTGCCGCTCGACGGCAACCTGGCGATCGACCCGGCCTCGGTCAGCGCCGAGACGCCGCTCACCGTGCGCTTCTCGGCCGACGGGGGGGCGAGCTACGCGCCCTTCTCCGAGCTCACGATCGAGGAGAACGGCGAGACCCGGCAGGCCCAGCCGACGGACCTCACGCATCTGCAGATCGAGATCGCCGAGATCGCCCCCGAGAGCCAGGTCGCCGTGACCTATGACGCCGTCGTCCGCTAAGCCGGATGCCCTAGCCAAGTCCGCCAAGTCGAACGCCCAGGCCCTGTCCGCTCAAGCGGACGCCCCGGCCCTTCATCCAACCAGGAGACAGACCATGCCCCATCGCGCCCTGCGCCGATCGCTTCTCTGCGCCCTGTCCTCGACCGCGCTGGTCGGTGCGGCCCAGGCCGCCGGCACCGCGCCCGGCACCTCGGTGTCGAGCTCGGTCAGCATTTCCTACTCGAGCGGCGGCACCACGATCACCCAGGAGGACGCCGCCAGCGTCGCCTTCGTCGTCGACCGCAAGGTCGACTTCAGCTTCCAGGGCCAGGCCGCGGGCGACGCGGTGCTGGCCGCCCAGGGCGCCGAGGGCCAGACCATGGTCTTCCGGCTCGAGAACGAGGGCAACGATGCCTCGGGCTACGACATCGACATCGCCACCTCGGGCGAGATCGGGCTCGACTTCGACGCCGCGGGCGGCGGCGCGCCGGGCAGCTACTCCGTCTACGTGGGCGACAGCCCCGAGGTCGCGCCGGAAGACGCGCTCTACGACATCGCGGGCACGGCGAACCTCGGCGACCTGGCCGCCGACGCGGTGCGCTTCGTGAAGGTGGTGGCGCATATCCCCGGCAGCGCCGCCGATGGTGCCACGGATGCCTTCGACGTGACCGCGACGGCGCTCGATCCCGGCACCGACACGGTGACCACCGAGATCCGCGGCCAGGGGCTGCAGGGCATCGACACCATCCTGACCGACCCCGGCGAGGACGGGCTCGAGCTGCAAAGCGAACGCTACGTGGTCCAGGCCCCGCAGCTCTCGGCGCTGAAGGAGGCGGCGGTGATCTCGGAGAACCTCGACGGCGGCTTCGACTGCGGCAGCGATCCCGCCGATCCCGCCGCCGAGGCCGCGGTGCCCGGGGCCTGCGTGGAATACACCATCTCGGTCACCAATGCCGCCGAGGCCGGCTCGGACGCGGTCAATGTGACCATCACCGACGCCCTGCCCGAAGGCATCACCTATGCCGGCACCACCGCGACCACCGGCTTCGACCGGGTGAACGAGGCCGGCGGCACGGTGACCGCCGAGCTTGCCGCCCTGGCGCCCGGCGCCACCGCCAGCTTCCGCATCCGCGCGGTGGTCGACTGATGCCCGCCAGAGAGACGACAGCAGCACCGGAAAGAGCCATGACCCAAGCCCGCATCCTTTCGCTGACCGCCTGTTGCGCCGGGGCGCTCGCCGCGCCCATGGCCATGGCCGGGGGCCAGGCGCCCGGCACGCCGATCTCCAACGCGGTGACGGTGAGCTATGCCTCGGGCGGCGACGTGATCACCCTGCCCGGGACCCCGGCGGCCAGCTTTTCGGTCGACCAGCGGCTCTCCTTCACCTTCGCGCCGCTCGACGATCCGGCCAGCGTGAACGTGGAGCCGGGCGCCGCCACGCAGGAGATCCGCTTCCTGCTGACCAACACCGGCAATGCCGCGGCGCCCTTCGACATCGACCTCTCCGCGATCGAGGACCAGCTGGGCCTCCGCTACGACGCCGAGGCCAGCGGCGCCGAGGGCACCTATTCGGTGGTCCTGCGTAACGCCGAAGGCGCCGAGGGCACGCCCTATGATCCGACCGGCACCCAGGCGACCCCGGCGCTTGCCGCCGACGGCGCGCTGATCGTGGTGCTGCGCGCCTCGATCCCGCGCAGCGCCAGCGACGGCCAGGTCAGCGCCTTCGAGGCCAGCGCCGTGCCGCTCGCACCGGGCGGCGGCGAACGCCAGCCCGAGGTCACCGGCCAGGGGCTCGAGGCGGTGGACATCGTCTACGGCGACCCCGGCGGCGACGGCCGCGAGGCGGGCTCGGCGAGCTACCGCGTGCTGGCCCCGCAGCTCTCGGCGGTGAAGGACGTGGTGGTCATCTCCGAGAACCGCGCCGGCGGCTTCGACTGCGCCAGCGGCGCGCCCGAGGTCGGGGCCGAGGCCTTCGTGCCCGGCGCCTGCGTGGAATACACGATCACCCTGTCGAACGCCGAGGCCGCGAGCAGCGCCGCCACGCTCCTGGCCTTCAACGACGCCCTGCCCGAGACGGTGAGCTATACCGCCATCGCCGGGAACAACGGCTTCGACGAGGTCGCGGTCCGCGACGGCGTGATCCGCGGCGAGGTCGGCAGCCTGGCGCCCGGGGCCTCGGCCACGGTGCGGGTGCGGGCGACGGTCGATTGACCGGATGCGCCGATCTGATGCGATTGCCCGCTGGCGCCGGCTCGTCCCGGCGCTGGCCCTGGCCGCCGCCGCGCCCGCGGGCGCGCAGGACCGCCTGCCCAGCGGCGCGCCGGAGCCCGCGCCGGCGGGCGAAGAGATCACCAACCGGGTGATCATCGAGTTCGGCCCCGAGGGCAGCACCCTGCCCCCGATCGAGGCCGAAAGCACGATCACCGTCCTCGCCCCGGAGCTGCCGGGCGAGCTGACCGCCTTCCGCGTCGCGGGACAAAGCGCCGAGGCGCTTCGGACCGAGATCGCCCCGGCGGATTACAGCGTCAGCGGCAGCCCCTCGGGGCCCTTCGACCGGGTGCCGCGCGCCGCGCCCGCGCCCATGGCCACGCGCATCGCCCCGGCCGAGCGGGTGCGATCGGATGAAGACGTGATCTTCCTGCTCGAAGATCCGCTCGAGAACACCGACCCCGAGGCGCGCGACGCCGCGACCCTGCGGATCACCGATTCGGTCAGCGGCGACAGCGAGCTGTTGCGGATCTACGAGACCGGCAAGAACACCGCGACCTTCGCGGGCGCGATCTGCGCCTGCAGCGACAGCCCGCGCGGCCCCGACGGGGTGCTCGCGACCGAGGCCAACTCCCGCGTCATGGCCCGGGCCGCCAGCGCCCGCGCCCCCGACCGGGTCTTCGAGGACAGCGTGACCGTCGGCCCGGTCACCCCGCGCGGACGGGTCTTCGACAGCCGCAGCGGCACGCCGCTCAACGGCGCGCGGATCACCATCATCGACGCCGAGACCGGCGCCCCCGCCGAGGTCTTCGGCGAGGACCTCGAGGCCCCCTTCCCCGCCACGGTGACCAGCGGCGGCCAGGTCAGCGACGCCTCGGGCGAGACCTATGACTTCGCCCCCGGCAGCTACCGCTTTCCCTATGTCGAGCCCGGCTCCTACGTCTTCGTGATGACCCCGCCCGAGGGCTACCTGGCGCCCAGCTCGCGCCGCCCCGAGGAAGTCGCGCCCCCACCCGGCGGCGCCCCCGAAGTGACCGGCGCCTCCTATCTCGAGCCCTTCGACATCTCCCCCGGCGAGGTGCTGGTCTACGACATCCCGCTGGACGGCGCCGCGCTGGTCGACGTGAGCCGCAGCGGCTCGGCCGAGCGGCTGACCGCGGGCGAGGCGATCCGCTACACCGCCACCGTCGGCGGCTCGGTCCCCGGCGAGACGCGGGTCGATGTGACCGACCTTCTGCCCGAGGGGCTGAAGCGGGTGCCGGGCTCGCTCAGGATCGACGGGGCCCGCCCCGAGGCCGAGGTCACCCGCTCCCGCGATGGCCGGCAACTGGTGATCTCGGACATGGTCCTGCCCGAGGGCCGCCGCCGCAGCATCACCTATACCGCCCGGGTCACCGTCGCCGCGCCCGACCGCGGCACGCTGACCTCGCGCACCAGCGTCTCGGGAGAGAGCTTCAACACCGCCTCGGCGCAGCACCGGCTCGAGGTCGGCCCCGCCTTCGCGCGCGACGAAAGCGCGGTGCTGGGCGAGGTGGTCCTGGGCTGCGGCCCCGCCGCGGGCCCGCCCGAGCGCGACCTCTCGGGCATCCGCGTCATGCTGGAGAACGGCCGCTTCGCCGAGACCGACGCCCGCGGGCGCTTCACCCTGCGCCGGGTGCCGCGCGGCGGCCATGTGCTGGCGCTCGACCGTTTCACCCTGCCGCGCGGGCTGGAGCCGGTGCTCTGCCGCAACAACACCCGCCGCGCCGGGGCGGCGGGCTCGGTCTTCCTCGAGACCCGCGACGGCTTCGCCCGGCGCATCCGCTTCCACCTGACCGAGGTGCCCCCGCGCGAGACGCCCGACCCCGAGGTGCCCGCGCCGCCGCGGATCACCGGCTATGACGCGGATTGGCTCGACGCCGCGCCGCGCCGCGCGGGCCTGCATTTCCCGCCCGAGGGCTTCCTGCCGCCGGTGCGCAGCCTCTCCGCCGCGGTGGTCCGGCAGAAGGGCCAGACCGCGCGGCTGTTCCTGAACGGCACGCCGGTGCCCGAGATCTACCGCCGCCCCGCCGTCGCCGCCGAGGGCGGGGGGCGCTTCCTCGACATCTGGCGCGGGGCGGAGCTCGACTTCGGGGTCAACGACCTGCGGCTCGAGATCCGCGACGCCAGCGGCACCCTGGTCCGCCAGGAGACCCGGCAGTTGCGCTTCACCGACCGCGCCGCCCGGCTCGAGGTGCTCGAGGAGATGTCGGATCTCTCCACCGATGGCCGCGCCCGCCCACTGGTCGTCTTCCGCGCCACCGATGCCGAGGGCACGCCGCTGCACCCCGGCGCCATCGTCGCGATCAGCGTCGAGCGGCCCTTCGCCTTCGCCCCGGGCGAGCGGCTGAACGGCGCGCGCCAGGGCGCCGAGCCGATCCAGCGCACCACCGCCAGCGTCGATGCCGACGGCCGCTTCCGGATGCGCCTCGCGCCCAGCCGCCGCTCGGGCCTCGCGCGCTTCACCCTGCGCGACGGCGAGCGCGAGCTGACCGCCAGCGCGCCGATCTCGGCGGCCGGCCGCGACTGGACGGCGGCGGGCCTCGTCGAGGCGCGGCTGGCCGGGCGCGATGTCGCCCGCGCGCTGAAGACCCCAGGCGACCGGCGGCTCCTGAGCTTCGGCGACGCGGCGCTCGACGGTCATGCCGCGCTCTTTCTAGAGGGCATTGCCCCGGGCGGCTGGCACCTGACCCTGCGCTACGACAGCGCCATCGACCCCGACGAACGCGACTTCTTCGCCGAGGACCCCGAGCGCGACTACCTGGTCTATGGCGACGAAAGCACCGAGGGCGATGCCGCCAGCAGCCGCTCGCCGCTCTACCTGCGGCTCGAACGCGGTGGCACCGATCTGCTCTGGGGCGATTTCGACACTGCGATCGGCCGCGAGAGGCTGGCCGAATACGACCGCCGCCTGACGGGCGCCCGGGCCAGCTTCACCGGCGAGACCCAGGCCCTGCGCCTCTTCGCCGCCGAGACGAGCCTTGCCTATGCCGAGGACCGCTTTCCCGCCGATGGCACCACCGGGCCTTTCGACCTGAAGCGCAGCGACATCCTGCCCAATTCCGAAAGCCTGACGGTCGAGACCACCGCCCGCGACGATCCTACCCGGGTCATCGCCCGCCGCGAGCTGACCGCCGGGCGCGACTACAGCATCGACTACGTGGACGGGCGGATCTTCCTGGCCCGCCCGCTCCGGGCGCGCACGCCCGATCTCGACCGCAACACCCTCGTGGTCCGCTACGAGACCGAGACCGCGCGCCGGAGCGGGGTGATCCTCGGCGCCCGCTACGAGGTCGCCCCGACCGAGGACCTGAGCGCCGGGGTGACGCTGGTGCACGAGGACGACGTCGGCGGCACGACCGGGGCGGGACAGCTCGGCGCGGTCGACGCGCGCTACCGCTTCTCCGAGACGCTGACCGCCCATGGCGAGCTGGCGCTCTCGCGGCAGGGCGCCTCGAACCTGCTTTCCGATCCGCGCGTGACCCATGCCGCCGAACTGGGCTTCCGCTTCGACGATGGCAGCACCACCGCCGAGGGTTACCTGCGCTCGCAAAGCACGGGCTTCGGCATCGCCAATCTCACCCCCGATCCCCAGCGCATCGACATCGCGCATCTCAGCGCCGACCTCCTGCTCTCCGAAGAGGTGACCGAGGGGCCCGACGGCGCCGAGACCCGCCGCAGCCTGCGCTTCCAGGGCCAGGCCCGGCTCGAGCGCAACGCCGAGACCGGCGAGCGGCTCGAGATGGCCGAGGCCAGCCTGGTGCGCAGCCGCGACCGCCTCACCCGCAGCGCCGGACTGCGCTACGCCGGCCGCCGGGGCGCGCCGGACCGCGACGACGGGCAGGTGCTCAAGGGTTTTCTCGGCAGCGAATATGAAAGCGCCGACGGACGGCTGCGCCTGGCCTTCACCCAGGAGCTGACGCTCTGGAACAAGGGCGAGCGGGCCGAGGCCGACCTCGGCGCGCTCTCGGTCGATTACGCCCTGACCGAGAGGCTGCGGCTCACCGCCAGCAACGAGGTCGCCTGGGGCGAGGATTTCCGCGTCGACATCCTGGCTGTCGGGGCCGAGCTGACCCTCTGGGAGGGCGCGCGGCTCTCGGGCGGGCTGGTCAATGCCTCGGGCCGGGACCAGAGCCAGACCGTCGGCCACCTGGGCTTCGACCAGGCGCTGCCCCTGAGCGACCGGCTGAGCGGCTATTTCGGCCTGGAGGCCCAGGACGCGCTGGCGGGCGACCTGGCCGAGACCGGCCCCGCGGCGCGCGGCGGGCTGACCAACCCGCGCCTCTCCGAGGGCTTCGTCAGCGCCAGCGCCGGGCTCGAACACGCCGGGCCCGACTGGCGCGGCGCGGTCGATGCCGAGCTGGGCTTCACCACCGAAAGCGATCACGCAAGGCTGCAGCTCGAGGCAACGACGCCGCTCTCCGAGGCGCTCTCGCTCGGGGCCCATGCCAGCTTCTTCTGGTCCGAGGGCGCCGAGGGGGCGCTCGAACGCGACCACGAGATCAAGCTCAGCGCCGCCTGGCGCCCCTTCGACCGGCCTTTCGTGCTGCTCAACCAGCTTAGCGCCCGGCGCGAGGTCGCGGGCGACACCGACGAGACGCGGCTGATGAACGAGCTCTTCCACACCCGCGAGCTGACCGACCGGAGCGAGCTCTCCCTGCGCCACGGGCTGAAACATGTCTCCCGGTCGCTCGGCGGCGGCGAGACGGCAGAAGAGGTGCTGACGCTGGTCGGCGCGGAATACCGCCGCGACCTGACCGACTGGCTCGATGTGGGCCTGCATGGCGCCAGCCTCTGGGCGATGGAGGACGGCAGCCAAGAGGGCTCGGCCGGGGTCTCACTGGGCTTCACCCCCTTCGAGAACGGCTGGATCGCGCTCGGCTACAACGTCGAGGGTTTCGCCGACCCGGACTTCAGCGAGGCGGGTTACACCGACAAGGGCGCCTTCCTGCAGTTCCGCTTCAAGATCGACCAGGACAACTTCAACGAGGTCTTCTGAGATGCGCCCCGGCCCCTTCCCCCGCGCGCCCCGGGCGGCGCTGATCCCCCTGGCTTGCGCGCTAAGCCTCGCCGCGGGCGGCGCCGGGGCCGCGACCTGCGCCAGCCCCGAGGCCGAGATGCTGCTCGACTGGTCCGGGGCCGGCTGGAAATCCGGCGCCCGGAGCGCGTCCCTGCCCGCCGAACGCCGCGCCGGCCCCGAGGCGGGCCCCGCCGATGCCGTCGGCCTCGATCTCTCGGGCGCCACCTCGCGCATCCGCCCGGGCTACCCCGAGGCCAGCTCGGAATTCACCGGCGGGCGCGGCGCGGGCACCGACAGCCTCGCGCTCCTGATGGATTTCGCCAACAACAGCGAGGCGCTGACCCTGCGCTTCGACTTCCCGCGCGCGGTCGAGGGCCTCTCCTTCGCGATCTTCGACATCGACTACCTGCCCTATCGCACCTCGCGCGGCCGGGTGACCCAGCGCGGCTTCCGCGACGGGGTGGAGATCACCGGCTGGACCGCCGAGGGCGCAGCCGTCACGCCGCAGCTCTCCTCGCCGCATATCCCGCCCGGCGCCCGCAGCGCCTCCGGCGCCTCGATCTACCTCGGCTCCCCCCTGACCGACCGCCAGGCGGTGGGCTACGAGCGCAACGCCGCCCCCGCCGACGACATGGGCAACCTCGAGGTGCGCTTCGCCCAGCCCGTCGCGGCGCTGAGCCTGCGCTATACCAACGGGCTCTACCCGCCCTCCTCGAACCCCCAGGCCCAGGCCATCGCGCTTTCCGACCTGAGCTACTGCGCCCCGCTCGGCGCCGAGCTCTCGGTCAGCAAGAGCCAGCGGGTGATCTCCGAGGACGGCGCGGCCTGCGCGACCCTGCCAGCCGATGACAGCCCCGCCCCCGGCGCGCCCGGGGGTGCCGCGATCCCCGGCGCCTGCATCGAATACCGCATCGCGGTCACCAACGAGGGCGACGCGCCGGCCCGCCAGATCGCGCTCAGCGACAGGCTCGACGCGGCGCTGATCTTCCAGGCCGCCCGCGCCACCGGCTTCGCCGGCGGCACATCCGCCGAGCTGGTCAGCCACCCCGCCAAGGGCACCCGCTGCGCCGCCGGCGCCTGCACCGTGGCCCTCGACGGCGCCGAGCTCTCCCCCGGCGCCAGCGGCGCCCTCCTCATCCGCGCCAAGGTCCGCTGACCCCGGCCCAGCGCGGCCCCGGACCACAAGCGCCCACCCCCGCCACGCGAAGCCCACCGCCAGCCAGGATCCCACAACCGCCGCCGCGAAAGATCCCCGGCCCCGCAAAACCCGGCACACCCGCCCTGAAACCAAGCAACACCCGCAATGAAGCCCCCTTCCAGGCCTGACCGGGCCCAAAATACTCCGGGGGTGAATGCGGGCCGAAAGGCCCGCAGAGGGGGCAGCGCCCCCTCCCCCGGGTCCGGGACGCCGCAGGCGGACCGGACCCCAACAAACATGCTAAAACAAAGCGCGAAGCCCTACCCCGCCCAGACCTCCGCCGCCGCCGCGAGGAAGACCCGCGCCACCGGCCCGATCAGCGCGTCGGGGTAGTCGTAGTCCTGGTCGTGCAGCGCCGGGTGGTCGCTGCCCGCGCCGGTGAAGATCATCGCCAGCGGCCCGAGCCGGGCGAACTGGCCGAAGTCCTCCGAGGGGCGCCAGGGCTGGCCGCGGCCCGAATGGGTGATGCCCGAGCGGTCGAGCGCCGCGCGCAGCGGCACCACCGCGTGGGGGTCGTTGACCACCGCGTCGAAGACATCGGCGTAATCCATCTCGACCTCGAGCCCGTGGCGCGCGGCGATCTCGCGCACCAGCGCCTCGGCGCGTTCGCGCATCCGCGCCATGGCGCGGTCCTCGAGGCAGCGCAGCGTGGCGCAGACCTCGGCCTCGCCCGGCGCGATGCCGAAGGCGCGCTCGCCCATGCGGCAATGGGTGATGGTCGCCATGGCGAACTCGGGGTGGTCGAGCGGATGCGCCGCGCTCAAGCCTTCGAGCGCCACCAGGATCTCGGCCAGCGCGCCGCGCGGCGAGACCCCGGTCTCGGGCTGGGAGGCATGGGCGGTACGCCCGGTCAGCCGGATCGTCAGTCCGCAGGAGGCGCAGGCGATCGGCCCCTCGCGCAGCGCCACCTGGCCAAGCGGCAGCCCCGGCAGGTTGTGCTGGGCGAAGATCGCCGCGGGGCGCAGCGCGGCGAGCCGCGGGTCCTCGAGCATGGCGCGGGCCCCGGCGCCGGTCTCCTCGGCGGGCTGGAAGACTAACGCGAGGCTCCCGCGTTCGGGCCGCACCCGGGACAGCGCCCGCCCGACTCCCAGGAGCGTGACCATATGGCCGTCGTGGCCGCACAGATGCCCCCAGCCCGGCCGCACCGAGACATGGGCGCTTTTCCCGGTCTCCGGGATCGGCAGCGCGTCGAGCTCGGCGCGCAGCATCACCAGGGGGCCCTCGGATTTGCCCTCGATAACCCCCATGACGCCATGGCCGCCGATCCCGGTCTCGACCCGGTCGACGCCGATCTCGCGCAGAAGCCCGGCGATCCGCGCGGCGGTGCGCTCCTCCTGCCCCGAGATCTCGGGATGGCGGTGCAGGTCCCAGCGCAGGGCGGTCAGCGCGGCGATGTCGTCTTCATTGAGCTCGGGCGTCATGTCACCCGAATATCAGGTTCGGCAGCCAAAGCGCCACCTCGGGAATGAAGGTGGTGATCAAAAGCGTCGGCAGCCAGGCGAAGCCGATCATGATGAAGGTGGGCTTCAGCATCTCGGTCACCGGCGTGTCGGTCACCTTGGCCCCGAGATAGAGAAGCGGCGCGGTCGGCGGGGTGATATTGGCCATGCCGAGGTTCACGCCGAGGACCGCAGCGAAATGCACCGGGTCCATGCCCACCGACTGCACGATCGGCAGAAGCAGCGGCGCCGAAAGCAGGAGCCCCGAGATGTCGTCCATCAGCATGCCGATCAGGATCATCACCAGGTTGACCATGAGCAGGATCACCACCGGGTTCTCGGAGATCGAATAGATCAGGTCCTCGGCCATGCCGGGGATGTCCTCGAAGACCAGGAAGCGGCTGACGATGACCACCATGAAGACCATGAGCATCACAACCCCGATGGTGATGCCGGCGTAGCGCAGGGTCGGCAGGAAGTTCTCCACGGTGATGCCGCGGTAGATGAAGAAGCCCACGGGGATCGCGTAGACCACCGCGACGCCGGCGGCCTCGGTCGGGGTCATGATGCCGCCGTAGATGCCGCCGAGGATGATCGCCGGCATCAGGAGGGCAGGCAGCGCGTAGCCGCCGCGCCGGGCCAGCTCGCGCGGGAGGTTGTCGGGCCGGGGCGGCAGCTTCAGCTCGGCCTTGCGCATCAGCACCGCGTTCACCAGGCACAGAAGCGCGATCAGGATCAACCCCGGCACCACGGTCGAGAGGAAGCAGCGCAGCACCGACTGCTGGGCCACCCAGGCATAGAGGATCTGCGACGACGACGGCGGGATCAGCAGCCCCAGCGGGCAGGCGCTGACGATGATCGCCGCGGCGGGACCGCGGGGGTAATTGGCCTCTTTCAGATGCGGCATCATGATCGAGCCGATGCAGGTCAGCGTCGCCGCCGCCGAGCCCGAGATCGAGCCGAAGATGCCCGAGGCGATGACCGCCGCTCCGCTCAGCCCGCCGCGCAGCCGGCCGATCAGAAGCTCGGCGATGGCGACAAGCGGCGCGGCGATGCGGCCGCGTTCCATGATCGCGCCGGCCAGGATGAAGAGCGGGATCGCCAGAAGCACGACGGAGTTCATCTTCCAGTGCCCGGTGGGCAGGAAGCCGGTCACGTCGTGCCCGCCGAAGACCCCGATGAAGACCAGCACCCCGCCGAAGGCCATGGGCACGCTGACCCCGATCACGAGGAGCGCGCAGATGATGAAGAGCGAGCCGAGAATGATCATCGCGCGGCCTCCTCGGCCTGGGCTTGCACCGGGTCGTCGCCGACCTCGGGGGAAAAGGCCTCAAGCGGCAGGCGCAGCATGATCCAGAGCCGGAGCGCGCTGTAGAAGGCCATGAGCGAGAAGCCTGCGAAGATCGCCGCGCGGGGCACCAGGAAGGGAATGCGCAGGGCGATGGTGGTCTGCCAGCGCGGGTAGTCGCCGACCTCCTCGATCATCATCAGCACCGCCCAGTAGACCAGCGCAAGAAGCACCACGAGTTCGATCGCGGTGATCGTCACCGCCCGGATGCGGCGCTTTCGCGGGTCGCTCAGCGCGAAGTTCAGCAGGTCGGCGTTGACGTGCTTGTCCTCCCAGGTGCCGAGTCCCGCGGCCAGGAAGTAGAGCCAGAAGCAGACGATCAGCAGCCATTCCTCGTAGGCGAAGAGATCCGCCTCGAAGCCGTAGCGGAACAGCACGACGAAGAAGAACGTCAACGCCATGATCAGGCAGCCAAGGCAGACGTAGATCGTCTGGAGCCGGAGCAGTCCGCGCACCAGCCGCGCGAGCCCGGGGGAGAGGTGGTCCGCTGGGTCGGCCATCAGCGCCTCCTTCCTGGTCGGTTGGGAAAAAAAAGGGCCGCGCGATGACGCCGCGCGGCCCCGGGATCAGCGGCTCAGTTGGTCGCCGGCATCAGCTGGTCCATGACCTCCTGGCCGACGATCTCGGCGATGCCCGGCCAGACCTCGGCGCGGACGGTCTCGGCGATGGCGCCGCGCTCGGCGTCGCTCAGCTCGACCACCTCGTAGCCGGTTTCCTCGAGCTTGGAGAGGTAGCTGGCCTCGTTCTCCTTGGCGAAGGCGAAATACTTCTCTGCGGCGTTGTCGAAGGCGGTCTGCACCACCTCGCGCTGCGCGTCGTTCATCTCTTCCCAGGTCTCGGCCGAGGCGTAGTAGGTGGTGTTCTCGACCACCGCGCCATAGGGCACGAAGACCGAGCCCACGTCCGAAGTGGCGAAGGCGGTATAGGCCAGCTGCGCGGTGCAGCAGATCGCGCCATCCACGGTGCCCGACTGCATCGCCGCGAAGACCTCGCCCCAGTTCATCGTGGTGGCGTTGAAGCCCATGGTCTCGACGGTGCTCTTGATCACCTGGCTCGACCAGACGCGGATGTTCATGCCCTTGTCGCCGAGGCTCGCGGCGTTCTCGGGCACCTCTTCGGCGACGACGCCGATGAAGCCCTCGGGCGCATTGGCCAGGAGCTTCAGCCCGAGCATGTCGAGGCGCTCGGCGAAGATCTGGTTAAAGGCGCTGTCGGAGTTCAGGTAGGTCGCTTCCATCTCGTCGAAGGAGGAGACCAGGTAGGGCAGCGAGTTGATCTCGAGCACCGGGTCGCGCTGCGCGTAGATCACCGAATGCACCAGGTCGACGTTCCCGCGCGAGGCGTCCTCGAAAAGCTCCTCGCCCGAGCCGAGCTGGCCCGAGGGGAAGAGCGTGACCGACAGGCCCACGTCGGCACCCTCGATCTCCTCGACGACCTCTTCGAGGATCTGGTTGCCGAAGTGCTCGGCCGGCACCACGCCGGCGAGCTTCAGGCGCATGTCGTCGGCCGATGCGGCCCCGGCGCCCAGCGCGAGCAGCGCGGCGCTGGCGGCGAATGTCTTGCGAAGTTCCATCTCAGTCTCCTGTTGGCAGTGAAGGGAGCGCCCGTTCAGCGGGTTCTGTTCTTGGCGGCGGCCTGCGGCGGGCCGCCCGAATACTGGCGCCGGTTCGACCGGCCCCAGTCGCAATAGAGGTCGGCCATGATCGTGCCGCTGGCCTCCTCGACCATGGCGCGCGTCACGCGGGCCGCCCCGTCGGCGCCGAAGAGCGTGACGGTATCGCCCGGCGCGGCCTCGGGGATGTCGGTCACATCCACGGTCAGCGCGTTCATGGAAATCTTGCCGATCAGCGGCGCGAGCCGCCCGCGGACGGCGACCTGCGCGCTGTTGGCCATGCTGCGGCGGATGCCGTTGGCATAGCCGATGGACAGGTTCGCGATGCGGCTTTCGCGGCCCAGCACATGGGCGCGGTCGTAGCCGATGCTGACGCCCTCGGGCAGGGTGTTGACGCTGGTGATCCGGGCGCAGAGCCGCATGACATCGGCAAACTCGGCGCGCGCACCGACGATGCCCCAGAGGATCGCCCCGGCGCGCAGCATGTCGTATTCGATGCCCGCCTCGGCCAGGAGCCCCAGCGAGGACGCCGCATGCACGGTGACCGCGTCGCGGGACAGCCCGCCCTCGGAGAGGCACCAGGCCACGTCCGCCTCGAAGCGGGCGCGGCTCGCGGCCAGGTCCTCGGGGTCATGGGCGGGGAAATGCGTGGTCAGCCCGGCGATGCGCAGCCCCGGCATGGCGAGGATCTCGCGCGCGGTGGCGCGGCCCCCTTCGGTGGCGAGCTCGATGCCGTCGCGGCCCATGCCGCCGGCGTTGAGCGGCAGATGCACGGGCACCGGCGCGTCGGGGTCGGAAATCGCCCGGGCGGCCTCGGCGCTGGTGGCCAGCTCCTCGACGCCGAGCCCCGCGACGTCGCGCGCCTCCGCAAGGCTCGCCCCGCGCAGCCGCATGATCCGGCCGGTGAAACCCGCCCGGCGCAGCGCCAGCGCGTCCTGGTTGCTGGTGATCCCGGCCCAGCTCACGCCGCCTTCGGCCAGCACCGGGGCCACGCGGTCGATGCCATGGCCGTAGGCGTCGGATTTCACCACCGCGCAGTAGTCGCAGCCCGCGGGCAGCCGCGCCTTGATCGCCGCGAGGTTGGCGGCCAGCGCGTCGAGGTCGATCTCGACCCAGGCGTCGGGCAGGGATATGGCGCCGTCGCTCCGCATGATCAGCCGCGCGCGGCCCCGTGTCCAAAGGGGTGTCCTGCGGCGCGGAAATCATCGGCGGGTCGGGGCGCGACGGCCCCTGCGAATGGCGGCATTGCCATGGTCTTATCCGGGTTGAATGCGTGCTTTCCCAATCCCCGCCGGCGACAGCGGGTTGTTAAAGCCTAAGAAGGGCGCGCTGTGCACTGACATTGCAAAAATGACTCGCGCGGTGTGAAATACGGCGCAATTCGTGACATTGATTGGAGCATTTTGTTCATGAGACTTGTCGACGAAACCGACCGGGAATTGATCTCGGTGCTGCGCCGCGACGGGCGCGCGCCGGTCTCGAAGATCGCCGAAATCCTCGACGTCTCGCGCGCCACCGTGCAGCGCCGGCTCGACAGCCTGGTCGAGGACGGCGTGGTCCTGGGCTTCACCGTGCGCGCCCGCGAGGCGGTCGACGCCGAGGGCGTCTCGGCGATGATGGCGCTCGAGGTGCGCGACCAGAACGCCTCGGCGGTGATCCGGCGGCTGCGCGGCATCCCCGAGCTGCGCACGCTCTATTCGACCAACGGCAAATGGGACCTGATCGCCATGATCGAGGCGCAGGACCTGTCGGATTTCGACCGCGTTCTGGGCGAGGTCCGCGAGGTCACCGGCATCGCCAACAGCGAGACCAACATTCTTCTGAGCGCGGTCTGAACCGCGCGGCGCGGTCCGCACAACCCCAGATTGAGTATTGCGCGCCCTGCCGCGCAAAGCTTCACCCCGGATACGGAAACAATCCGCCCGGACGCGCGTGATTATTCCGCGATAACCCGGGTTCGCATTTTTGCACTTTATGAATGATTGACAGAATGGCCGGCGCCGATGCAACTTCCCCGGCATTTCCTCGGGAGTTTTTCGTGCGAGTGTTTTCCGGTCCGTATTTCTTGACCTATGCCTTTCTCGGTCTGGCGGCCAGCGCGCTGGCCGCCGAGACCACCCGCGAGTGCCGCGGCGAAGGCGACGCCCGCATCTGCGCCACGATCACCACTCATGAGGACAATTCCATGGTGGTGAAAACTTCGGATTCCGAGGGAAATACCTATGAAATCCGCAGCTGGAGCGACGCCAAGGGCACCCATAGCGTCGACAGCCGGGGCAACCGCTGCACCATCACCCGCAGCGGCGCGATCATCGGATGCGGCCAATGACAGCCCCTGCGCGCGTGGCGAAGGGCCCGGGCCTCTCGAGGCCCCGCGCGAGACATTCGGCAATTTCGATCCATTGCTTATTCCGCCTTTATTGCGCCGCAATTCGCTGTGTCTTTCCAAACACGCTTATTCTCATTTCCCCGGCATTTTCCCAAGACCGGGCGAAATCACTTGGCGGATGGCCCCGCTTTCCCTCTTTCTAAGCAATCAATCATAAGTTGAGGTATTCCATGTCCCTGACAGTCGATCAGCAGATCCTTATCGAACAGCGCGTGAGCAATGACGCGCGCTCCCCGGTTGTCGCCTACCTGCTCTGGTTCTTCCTGGGCGGGCTCGGCGGGCACCGCTTCTACCTGGGCCGGACCGGCTCGGCGCTGGTGCTCCTGGTGCTGATGCTCGGTGGCATCGCGACCTCGGCCTTCCTGATCGGGCTGCCGCTCTTGGCGATCGCGGGCTGCTGGCTGCTGGTCGATGCCTTCCTGATCCCCGGCATGATCCGCGCCGACACCGAGGCGCTGCGCAGCCGGCTGACCAAGGCGGGGATCACCGGCGGGCCGGTGCAGTAAGGCCCCGCCCAGGCGGGGCGCAACATGCTAGGGAGGCAAGGATGGCAGAGACTGGCACACCCCCGCGGCAGGCCCTGGCCCCCGTGCCGCCCCGGGTCGAGCCCGCGCTGACCGGGAAACCGCCGCATCCGCTCGATGCGCAGTGGTTCATGAATTCCGAGGGCGAGACCTATGGCCCCTACAGCGGCCACGCCCTGCGTCAGTTCGCCGGGGAGGGGCGACTGACGCCCGAGACCGAGGTGATCCGCGACGGCGCCGGGACCTGGACAACCGCAGCCGAGGATACCGCACTGCGGCGGCTCTTTCCCGACCTGCCGGCGCTCAGGCCGCAGGGCGCGGTGGCGGGCACCTCGGGCTCGGCGGGCGATCACGGGACGGTGGTGCAGATCACCAATACCGTCTCGACCCCGCGCCCGGCGGCGGCGATCCTCGAGCCCGGGGCGAACAAGTCGCCGGGGCTCGCGCTTCTGTTGTCGCTGGTGATCGTCGGGCTCGGGCAGATCTACAACGGCGAGACGGCCAAGGGCATCATGATGTTCCTGGGCTGCCTGCTGCTCTGGGCGCTGCTCCTGGGCTGGGTGATCCACATCTGGGCCATGGTCGATGCCTATTCGCGGGCCAAGACGCTCCGGTCGCAATACGAGCTTTGGCAGCTCGCGCAGGTGGCGGCCCGATGATGCGCTCCTGGACCCTCTCGCGCCCCTGCGCGCAATGCCGGCCGAGCGCCGCGGCGCGGCGGGCGACCTGCCCCGCCTGCGGACGGCGTCATGCCATGGGCCCCACGACGCTGGAGCTGCCCCGCCTGCCGGTCTGGATCGACCGGCCGCTCGCGGGCTGGCTGCGGGGCCGCGACCTGCCCGAGATCGCGCTGCACCTGGCCTGCGTGCCCTTGCTCCTGCCCCTGCCGCTGGCCGCGCTGGCGCTTGGCGGGCTGCACCTGGCGCGGCGCGGCACCCGGGGCGACCAGCGCGAATGGCTGGTCATCATGGCGACCGCGGCGCTGAACCTGGGGCTGAGCCTCTATCTGCTGCACCTCCTCGGCGGGGCGCTGGCCGAGACCGCGCTCGAGGGGCTGCACGACCTCTGGCGGATGGTCCTGCCCCTGGGCGGCGAGGCCCCCGGCCCCGCGCCTTCGGTCGAGGTCTAACGCCCGGCCTCGTCACGCAAAACGGCGGCCCCGGGCATTCCCGAGACCGCCGTATCCACGTCACGCCGCACAAGCGACGGCGCGTCACCTTATTTCAAGAGCGCCAGCACCTTCTCGGCCGCGCCTTCCGAGGAGGCCGGGTTCTGCCCGGTCACCAGCCGCCCATCGGCGACCGCATGGGGCTGCCAGTCCTCGACACCCTCGAAATCGGCGCCCAGCTCGCGCAGGCGGCTTTCCAGCAGGAAGGGCATGGCCTCGGCCAGGCCCACGCCGCGCTCCTCGCTGTCGGTGAAGGCCGAGACCTTGCGCCCCTTCACGATCGGCGCGCCGCTGGCGTCCACCGCCTTGGAGAAGGCCGCCGGGCCGTGGCAGACCGAGGCCACCACCTTGCCCTGGTCCCAGGCGGCGCCGATCACCTTGGCGACCAGGTCACTTTCGGCCAGGTCGTACATCGCGCCGTGGCCGCCGGGGATGTAAAGCGCGTCATACTCGGCGATGTCCTGGTCCTCGAGCTTGTCGGGCGTCTCGAGCCGCGCGGTCGCCGTGGCATCCTCGCGGAAGCGCGTCACCGAGGCCGGGGCGTCCTCGCCGGTGGCGTCGGAATTGGGGTCGATCGGCACCGATTTGCCGCCCAGCGTGACCAGCGTCACCTCGTGGCCGGCGTCGAGGAAGGCATAATAAGGCGTCGCCAATTCCTCGTACCAGACGCCGGTCGATTTGCCGGTCTCGCCGAGGACATCCGATGCGGTCGAAAGAATGAGAATACGTGCCATGCTGCTGTCTCCTAGCGGTCAAAATCCTTGGTCGGGGTCGGGCGCGGCCCGGGAAAGGTGCGGCGCCGAGAGCCCGGTCAGGGCGTCCAACACCGCAGGTGGGGCGCTTGTTCCTGATCTTGGCTGGCGCGGCATCGCGGCCTCCTGTCCCATGTCGGGCGGCGCGCTTTGCGCCCCGTCGAGGGCAGAGATAGGCGTCGTGCGCCCATATGAGAAATTGATGCAGACAAGGTCAGAAATCGATATTCCGGGGATATGATGCCCGACCTCGCCCTGCTGCGCGTCTTCCATGCGGTCATGGAAGAGCGCAATGTCACCGCCGCCGCCGAACGGCTCGGCCAGTCGCAAAGCACCGTCAGCGCCGCGCTCTCGCGGCTGCGCGAGGCCTTGGGCGACGAGCTGTTCCTGCGCGCCCGCTACGGCGTGGAGCCGACCGAGAAGGCGCTGGAGATCGCGCCCGACATCGCCGCGGGGCTCGAGCGGCTGGAACAGGCCTTCCGCGCTGCCGAGCCTTTCGATCCCGGCCGCACCACCCGCCGCTTCCGGCTGCTGCTGGGGCCTTACGTGGAGATCGTGCTCTTGCCCGAGCTGGCCGCCGCCTTCGCCGAACGCGCCCCGCTCGCGGCGCTGGAGATCGCGCCGCTGGGCCCCGACCTCGACCCGCGCAGCCTCGCCGGGCGGGCCTTCGACCTGGCGCTCGGCCGGTTCCACAGCGCGCCCGAGGAGCTGGTGGTCTCGGAGCTTTTCGAGGACGGGTTTCGCTGCCTCGTGGCGCCCGAGGCGCTGCCGGAGGGCGCGCCGCTCGACCGGGAAAGCTACGAGCGGCTGCCGCATGTGGTGGTCGCCCCGCCGGGCAAATGGCGCACCGGGCTGCACAAGCGGATGGAGGGCACGGGGCTGCGCCGCAACACCGCGCTGGTGGTCTCGCATTTCCTGTCGGCGCCGCCGGCGGTGGCGCGGCTGGGCGGGATCGCTACGGTGCCGCGCCGGGTGGCGGCGATGACCGCCGGGCCTTTCGGGCTGCGCGACCTGCCGGTGCCGGTGGACCTCGGGCAGTTCCCGAGCCAGATCGCCTGGCACCCGCGCCTCCGCCGCGACCCCGGCCACGCCTGGCTGCGCGGGCTGGTGGGCGAGATCGTGGCGGGGTTCAACGGGACGGGGTGAGGGCCCGGGTCTGCGAGTGAGTCAGGCAGGCGGCGGATGCGCGGGGTCTAGGCTGTGCCGCGACGCCATCCGCAGAGACCAGCACAACGCGCGGGCAGTATCGCCCCAACGGCGCGGCGCGCGGCCCTTACGCGCCACACGGGGCGGCGCACACCGCCGCGCCCGCGCCGCCTGCCCTTCCACCTACCGCGCCGAGGCCTCCGCCTGCAGGCTCTGCGCATAGGCCTCGAGCTGCGTCGCCACGGTGCCCCAGCCGCCGTGAAAGCCCATCTCCTCGTGCTGGGCCCGCGCCGCCTCGGAGCGGTGGCGCGCCGTCGCGGTGTAGGAGGTGCCGCCCTCGGGGTGGTCCTCGAACTCGATGATCGCCGTCATGAAGGGGTCGGCCGCGGGCTTCCAGCCCTCGGAATAGGCGTCGGTGAAGACCAGCTTCCGGCCCTCGATCACCTCGAGCACCACGCCGAGGTTGCGCATCTCCGCGCCCTCGACCCAGAAGGTCGTGTTGAACCGCCCGCCGGGGCGCAGGTCGATCTCGCAGTCGGTGACCTCATGCGGCTTCGGCACGAAGAACTGCTTGATATGCGCGGGCGTGGTCCAGCACTCCCAGAGCAGCGCCCGGGGCGCGTCGAGCCGGCGGGTGAAGGTCAGGTCGGTCGCAGGGTCGAGGATCATTTCTCGCGCTCCTTTTTCAGGGAAGTGACGTAATCGTCGAAACGGTCGAGCCGCCCGGTCCAGAGCGCCCGCTGTTCGGCGAGCCAGTCCTGCACCGGGGTGAAGGCATCGGGCGCCAGCGCGCAGACCCGCACGCGGCCCTCCTTGGCCGTGGTGATGAGCCCGGCCGCCTCGAGCTTCCTGAGGTGCCCCATGAAGGAGGGCAGCGCCATGTCGTGCGGGGCGGCCAGCTCGCTGACGCTGGCCCGCCCGCGCGCGAGGCGGGTCAGGATCGCCCGCCGGGTCGGGTCGCCCAGCGCCGCGAAGTGCAGATCGAGTCGGGGGTCATACTTAGCCATATGACTAACAAAGCACGGCACCCCGGCGCGCGGCAAGGAAAACTTAGGGTGTTGCATAAGTTTTGACGGCGCGCGGGCGCGCGACGGGCCTTGCGCCGCGCCCCCGGCCTGCCCCCGACCTAGAGCACCTTGCAGAGCCGCAGCGCGTCGTAGATCGCCGCATGGGTGTTGCGCGCCGCCACCGCGTCGCCGATGCGGAAGAGCTGGTAGCGCCCCTCGGGGTTGCGCGTCACCGCCTGCGGCTGACCCGCGATGAGTGCCTCGTAATCCACCTCGCCGAGGTTTCTGGAGCCCTCCAGAAGCTCGAAATAGACCTCGTCGAGCGGCCGCGTGCCGTGGTTCACCACCACCTGGTCAACGTGGCGCGTCCGGCGCGCGCCGCCGTAATCACTGCCCAGCGTCGCGGTCAGCGCGTTGCCCTCGCGGCTCACGCCGGTCAGCACCCAGGTCGGGGTGAAGGTCACCTCGCGCTCCTGCAGCGCGCGCAGCGCGGGGGTCAGCGACATGGCCATGACCTCGGAAGAGATCGTCCGGTCGCGGGTCACGATCTCCACCTGAGCCCCCGTGGCGGCGATCTTCTCGGCGGCCTGGAGCCCCGCGTAATCGCCCGCGTCGTCGTAGATCAGCACCCGCGCGCCCGGCGCCACGTCGCCCGAGAGGATGTCCCAGGTCGAGACCACCAGCCCGTTGCCCTCGGCCAGCACCTCGGTGTGCGGCAGCCCGCCACTGGCGACGACCACCACGTCGGGGGCCTCGGCGGCGACACTCTCGGCATCAGCGAAGCTGTTGAACCGGAAGGTGACGCCCATCCGCGTGCATTCGGCGAACCGCCACTGGATGAGCTGCATCATCTCGGCCCGGCGCGGGCTCTGGGCGGTCAGGCGCACCTGGCCGCCGGGGTCGTTGGCCGCCTCGTGCAGGATCACCTCGTGGCCGCGTTCCGCCGCGACCCGCGCGGCCTCGAGCCCCGCCGGCCCCGCGCCGATCACCACCACGCGGCGGCGCGTGTCGGCCTTCGGCACGGCATGCGGCTGCTCCAGCTCGCGCCCCGTGGCGGGGTTGTGCAGGCAAAGCGCCATGCCGCCCTGGTAGATCCGGTCGAGGCAGTAGTTCGCGCCGACGCAGGGGCGGATGCGCTCTTCCTCGCCGCGCAGGATCTTGGCGACGATATGGGGGTCGGCCATATGCGCGCGGGTCATGCCGACCATGTCGAGCTTGCCCGAGGCAATGGCGTGACGGGCGGTCGCCACGTCCTGGATCTTGGCGGCGTGGAAGGTCGGGAACTTGGTCGCGGCGCGGATCTCTCCGGCGAAGTCGAGATGCGGGTTGGCCCGCATCCCCTGCACCGGGATCACGTCGGTCAGCCCGGCGTCGGTGTCGATATGGCCGCGGATCACGTTGAGGAAATCCACCAGCCCGCTGTCCTTCAGCCGGTGCGAGATCTCGAGCCCCTCGGTCCGGCTGATGCCGCCGGGCAGGTCCTCGTCGGCGACGTAGCGGATGCCGACCAGGAAGTCCGGCCCCACCCGCTCGCGCACCGCGCGCAGCACCTCCATGGAGAAGCGCATGCGGTTCTCGAGACCGCCGCCGTAGGGGCCTTCAAGCGTGTTGGTGGCCGGCGACCAGAACTGGTCGAGCAGATGGCCGTAAGCCTGGATCTCGATGCCGTCGAGGCCCGCCGCCTTCATGCGCTCGGCGGCATCGGCGTAATCCTCGGTGATCCGGGCGATGTCCCAGGGCTCGGCCTTCTTCGGGAAGGCCTTGTGCGCCACCTCGCGCTCGTGGCTCGAAGAGACCACCGGCAGCCAGTCGGCCTTGTCCCAGCGGGTGCGGCGGCCAAGGTGGGTGAGCTGGATCATCACCGCGCAGTCGTGCTCGTGGCATTCGTCGGCGAGCTTCTTCATCCAGCCGACCACCTCGTCCTTCCAGGCGAGGATGTTGTTGAAGACCGGCGGGCTGTCCCGCGCCACCGAGGCCGAGCCCGCGGTCATGGTCAGCGCCACCCCGGCGCGCGCGCGTTCGACGTGATAGGCGCGGTAGCGGTCCTTCGGCATGCCGTCTTCCGGGTAGGCCGGCTCGTGGCTGGTGATCATCAGCCGGTTCTTCAGGCGCAGGTGCTTGAGGTCGTAGGGTTGAAGCAGGGGATCGTTCGACATCGGCGGCCTCCCGGGGCGGATGGGGTGATCCTTCCGCACAATGTTCACTTGTGTCAATATTTAGATCATCACTGTCTATTTTTCTTGTGACCCCGCGCCCCGCGGCCTATCCTGAGCCCATGGCAGACAGGTCGACCATCCCGCCCGAGAAGGCCTCGGGCTGGCGCGGCTCGCGCGCGCTCTGGCTCGAGGCGGCCAAGCTGGCGCTGATCGAGGGCGGGCTCGCGGCGGTGAAGATCCAGCCGCTCGCGGCGCGGCTGGAGCTGTCGCGCACCAGTTTCTACTGGTTCTTCAAGGACCGCCGGGCGCTGCTCGACGCGCTGCTCGAGGATTGGGACGCCAAGAACACCGGCGCCTTCCGCGACGCCTGCGCGGGCTACGCCGAGACCATCGCCGAGGCGGTGCTGAACCTGATCGTGGTCTTCCACGACGAGGCGCTCTTCGAGCCGCGCCTCGACTTCGCGGTGCGCGGCTGGGCGCATCAATCCGACGCGGTCACGGCGCGCGTGAACGCCGCCGACGAGGCCCGGCTCGCCGCGATCCGCGAGATGTTCGAACGCTTCGGCTTTGCGCCCGAGGACGCCGACGTCAGGGCCCGCACGGTCTACCTCGTGCAGATCGGCTATATCGCCATGCAGGTCGAGGAAGACCGCACCCTGCGCATGGGCCGCGTGCCGGCCTATGTGCGGACCTACTGCGGCGTGGATGCAACGCCGGGCGAGCTGGCCCGCTTCCACGCGCGGCTTGGGTATGTGGCGGAGGAGGACGTGGCGTGAAGGGGGTGGCTCGCTCACCTGTCCATCCCAAATAACGCGCCCCGCCTAGGCCCCCGCGCCTACCGCCCCTGCCCCACCGCATGCGGACCGACCGTCGGCTCGGACAGCGCGCAGGCGCCGGGCGCGCGCAGCGCCTCCCAGGCCTCGCCCTGCGACAGGAAGACCTGCCCGGTCAGCTCCTCGCAGAACCGGCTCCGGCGCAGGCGGTCCATGACCGGGCCCTTCACCTCGCTCAGGTGCAGGCGCAGGCCGGCCTCGCGCAGCCGGGTGTTGATGGTCTCGAGGCTCTCGAGCGCCGAGAGGTCGACCTCGTTCACCGCCGAGAAGACCAGCACCACATCCGTCAGCTCCGGGCGCTCGGCCACCAGCGCGGCGACGCGGTCCTCGAGGAAGCGGGCGTTGGGGAAATAGAGGCTCTCGTCGACCCGCAGGCTCAGGAGATGCGGCTGGGTCTCGACCCGGTGCCGCTTCACGTTGCGGAAATGCGCGGTGCCGGGCACCCGGCCCACCACCGCCATATGCGGGCGCGAGGTCTTGTAGAGATGCACCAGCACCGAGGCCGCGACCCCGGCGCTGACCCCGGCCTCGACACCGACCAAGAGCGTCAGCCCCATGGTCACCACCACCGCCAGGAAATCAGCTCCGCTGAAGCGCCAGGCGCGGCGCAGGATCGACAGGTCAACGAGGTTCAGGACCGCCACGATGATCGTCGCGGCCAGCGTGGCCTTGGGCAGGTGATGGATCAGCGGCGTGAGATAAAGCGCCGCCAGCGCCAGCCCGAACGCGGTGAAGGTCCCGGCGGCGGGCGTCCGCGCCCCGGCGTCGTGGTTGACCACCGAGCGCGAGAAGCCGCCGGTGACCGGGAAACCGCCGCTGAACCCCGCGCCGATATTGGCCGCGCCGAGGCCGATCAGCTCCTGGTCGGGATCGACGCGCTGACGGCGCGAGGCGGCCAGCGTCTGGGCGACAGAGATCGATTCCACGAAGCCGATGACCGAGATCAGGACAGCCGGGCCGATGAGCTGGGCCAGGAGCTCGGGCGAGAGGCCGGGCATGCTGAACGGCGGCAGGCTGCCGGGCACCGCGCCGACCACGGCGACGCCCCGGGCGGAGAGATCGAAGGCCCAGACGGCGCCGGTCGTCGTTGCAATCACCAGGACCGGCCCGGCCTTGGCCGCGATGTCGGCGAGCCGCGGGCCGGCACCCAGGGCGCGCAGCGCGGGCTTCAAGCCCCTGCGCATCCAGAAGAGCGCGATCAGCGCCGCGCCCCCGATGGCAAGCGTCGGCAGGTTCACCTGCCCCGCTTCGGCGGCGAGCGACGCCAGAATCTCGGCCAGCGTGTGCCCGCCACCCTCGATCCCGAGGATGTGGCGCAGCTGGCTGGCGGCGATCAGAAGCCCCGAGGCGGTGATGAACCCCGCGATCACCGGATGCGAGATGAAATTCGCCAGGAACCCCAGCCGCAGCAGCCCCAGCCCCACCAGGATCAGCCCCGAGAGGAAGGCCAGCGTCAGCGCGGCGGTCGCATAGTCCGCGGTGCCCGCCTCGGCGACCTTGCCCACGGCGGCGGCGGTCATCAGCGAGACCACGGCAACCGGCCCGACCGCGAGGCTGCGACTGCTGCCGAAGATGGCATAAAGCAGGATCGGCACGATCGAGGCGTAAAGCCCCGCCTCGGGCGGCAGCCCGGCGAGCAGCGCATAGGCGAGCGACTGCGGCACCAGCATGATCGTCACGATCAGCGCCGCCAGGAGGTCGGCGCCCAGCGTCGCGCGGGAGTAGCCGCGGCCCCAGTCGAGGACCGGCAGGTAGCGGGCAAGCGGGCGCATCGGTCAGTCGAGCGGCAGGCCGTCGCGGCGCCAGGCCGCCAGGCCGCCCTCGATCACCCGCGCCTCGTAGCCCATGCGGATGAGCGTATGCGCGGCGAGCCAGGCCCGGGTGCCCGAGGCGCAGAGGACATGCACCGGCCCTGCCCCACGCTGGCGGGTGAGCGCCGAGAGCGCGGCGGGGCTCTCGGGGTCGGCGCGCACTTCGAGGAGGCCGCGCGGCACATGCAGCGCCGCGGCGATGCGCCCGTCCGCGGTCAGCTCTCCCGGCTCGCGCACGTCGAGGATCACCGCGCCCGTCTCAACGGCGGCCTGGGCCTCGGTCGGGGTGCTGGCTGATGCCACCGCGCGGGCCGAGGCCAGCATGTCCTTGATGCCGATGGGCATGTCTCTCACCTCAGAAGAAGTTCAGCGGGATTTTCAGGTAGGAGCGCCCGTCATCCTCGGGCGCGGGCAGCCGCCCGCCGCGCAGGTTGATCTGCAGGGCGGCGAGCATCCGGTCGGGCAGCGGCAGCGTGGCGTCACGGGCGGCGCGCAGGTCCAGGAAGGCCTGCCGCTCGGTGCCCGCCTTCACATGCGGGTTCCCCGCGCGATGCTCGGCGACCGTGGCCTCCCAGGCCGGGGTGTCGCGGCTGGCGCTGCCGTAGTCGTGGCCGACGAAAAGCCGCGTCTCGCCCGGCAGCGCCAGGAGGTCCTGGATCGAGGCCCAGAGGTCCTCGGTCGTGCCGCCGGGAAAATCCGCCCGCGACGTGCCGACGTCGACATGCATCAGCGTGTCATGCACGAAGCCCGCGTCGCCGCAGATGTAGCTGACCGAACCCAGCGTGTGGCCGGGCGAGAGCATCACCCGCATCTCCAGATTGCCCAGCGCGAAGGTCTCTCCGTCGGCGAAAAGCCGGTCGAAATCGCGGTCGGGGTCGAAAGCCTCGGGCGTGTTGTAGAACCCGCGCCAGAGCGCCGCGATCTCGCGCACCTTGGCGCCGATGGCGGTGGGCGCGCCGGTGCGCGCGCGCAGCCGGGCCGAGGCCATGAGGTGATCGGCATGGGGATGCGTGTCGAGCACCCAGGCCACCTCGAGCCCCTCTCCGGCGACGATCTCCAGCACCTGCTCGAGGCTCTCCTCGGAGGTCGCCGCATGGGCCGGGTCATAGTTCAGCACCACGTCGATCAGCGCCGCCTGCCGGGTTTCGGGATCGGCGCAGATATACTGGATCGAGCCGGTGTCGGGGTCGTAGATCCCCCAGACATCCGGGTTGCCCGCGCCGGTGGAGGGCGAGTGCCTGACGATGCGGGTGTCCTGCGAATAGTCGCGTGGCATGGCTTACGCTCCTTTGGTCTGAAGAAAGCTGGGCCCCGGGCGTCGGCCGAGCCAGAGCCCGGCCAGCATGGCGGGCAGGAAGACAAGCGTGCCCGGCGCGAGCAGCGGCAGCGCGGTCCAGGCCGGCCCCGGGCAGAAGCCGCCGATCCCCCAGCCAAGCCCGAAAAGCGCCGATCCGGTCAGGAGGCGGGCGTCGATCCGGGAGGTCGCGGGCAGCTCGAACCGGGGGTTGTAAAGCGGCGCGGGCCGGCGCCAGACCACCCGGTAGCCCAGGAAGCTGACCAGCATGGCGCCGCCCATGACGAAGGCGAGGCTTGGGTCCCAACTGCCGAAGACATCGAGGAAGTTCAGCACCTTGGCGGGGTTGGACATGCCCGAGACCACCAGCCCGACGCCGAAGATCAGCCCGGCGAGATATCCGATCAGAATGCGCATCGGTCCCTCCTTACAGCAGGTGGCGCAGCACGAAGACGGTCAGCGCGGCGCTGCCCATGAAGCTCGCGACCGCCGCCAGCGAGCGCGGCGAGAGCCGGGCCAGCCCGCAGACCCCGTGCCCCGAGGTGCAGCCGGATCCTAGCGCGGTGCCGAGCCCCACGAGGAGCCCGGCCGCCAGCATGGCCCAGAGGTTCCCGGGCACCTCCTGCGGGATCGGCGCGCCGGTCGCGAGCTGCACCAGGAGCGGCGCCGTCACCAGCCCGCCGATGAAGGCCAGCCGCCAGGACCACTCGGCCCCCGCGCCCGCACTGACGCCCGGCAGAACCCGCGCGAGCCCGCCGCTTGTGATGCCCGAGATGCCGGCGATCCGGCCCAGGGTGCCCATCAGAATGACGGCACTGAGCCCGATCAGCATGCCCCCGAAGAGCGAGGCCCATGGCGTGAAGGCCGTTGCGGTTCCCAGCTCCATCGCCCATTCTCCTTGATCCGATGCGGTCGACTTGCCCTTATGTAAGCGATGACTAAATTATAACAAGCTAATAATGCAATCCTGGTGAGCCCGATGAGTTTCACGGACCTGCACGACAAAGCCGACCAGGTCGCAGAGCGGCTGAACCTCATGGCCAACGCCAAGCGGCTGTTGATCCTGTGCCGCCTGGCCGAGGGCGAAGCCTCGGTCGGCGAGCTGCAGCAGCACGTCGACCTCAGCCAGTCGGCGCTGAGCCAGCACCTCGCCAAGCTGCGCGCCGCCGAGATCGTCGCCACCCGCCGCGAATCGCAGACCATCTACTACCGCCTCGCCGACCCCGAGACCGAACAGATGATGGCCGCGCTCTACGAGGTCTTCTGCGGACCCGCGAAGCGGTAAGGGCGTCCATTTGGACGGGCCGGGAGCTTAAGCCCGCCCTCCGCTGCATGCCGCACGCCCGGAATAGCCCCGCTCACGCCACCCCGCGGTCCGCGTAGAGCGCCTCGATCTCCGCGCCGTAGCGGTCGGTGATCTTGCCGCGGCGCACCTTCATCGTGGCGGTCACCTCGCCGTCGTCGTGGTCGAGCTCCTTCGGCAGCAGCCAGACGCGTTTGACCTGTTCGACCCGGGCGAGGAGCGCGTTCTGCCGCGCGACCTCGGCATCGATCAGCCCCGCCACGCGCGGGTTCTCGGCGAGCGAGCGGAAGGTCGTATAGGCGATGCCCTGCCCCTCGGCCCAGAGCCGCGTGGTGTCGGCGTCGAGCTGCACCAGTGCGGTCACATAGGGCCGCCGGTCGGCGATCACGATGCATTCCTTGATGTAGGGCGAGGCCTTCATGGTGTTCTCGATCAACGAGGGCGCGAGGTTCTTGCCCGCCGCGTTGATCATGATGTCCTTCTTGCGGTCGACGATGGAGATCGAGCCGTCGGGCGCCTCCTCGGCGATGTCGCCGGTGTGCAGCCAGCCTCCGGCCAGGGTCTCGGCGCTGGCCTCGGGGTTGGCGTAATAGCCCTTGAAGACGATGCCGCCGCGGATCAGCAGCTCGCCGTCCTCGGCGATGCGATGGCTGACGCCCTCGGGGAAGAAGCCGCAGCGGCCCGCGCTTTCGCCCCAGTCGGGCTGGATCGAGGCCGCGCCCGAGGTCTCGGACATGCCCCAGGCCTCGCGCAGGTTGATGCCGATGCCGCGCAGGAAGACCAGCAGGTCGGCCGAGATCGGCGCCGCCGCGGTGATCGCGAAGGTGCAGCGGCCAAGCCCGAGGTAGCTGCGGATGTGGCGGTAGACCAGCACGTCCCAGAACCCATCCGCCAGACGCTGGCCCAGGCTCCTTTGGCTGCGCGGCGTGCCCGCGCGGGCGGGGATCCGCGCCAGTGCCTTCAGCGTCAACGCCCGGCGCAGCGGCGCGGCGGTCTGCGCCTGCACCATGACCCCGGCCTGCATCTTCTCCCAGATGCGGGGCACGCCGAAGAAGATCTGCGGGGCGGCATCGCGCAGATCGGCGGTGATGGTGCGCAGGCTCTCGCCGAAGTTCATCACGTGCTGGCCCGAGAGCGCATTGGTCACCGTCACGTTCTGCTCGGCGATATGGCAGAGCGGCAGGTAGCTCAGGATGTTGGTCCCGGGCGGGTAGTCCCCGAAGAAGCCGGTCGCGAGGCAGGCGCTGGCGTGCAGGTTGGCGTGGCTGATCTCGGCGGCCTTGGGCGGGCCGGTGGAGCCCGAGGTGAAGACCATCATCGCCGTGTCCTCGGGCCGCAGCGCGGCAAGCCGCGCGTCGATCTCGGGCCCCTGCGCGGCCAGCGCCGCCTGCCCTTGTACCAGAAGCTGATCGAAGGAGAGCGCGCCCAGGTAGTTTTCCGCCTGCAGCCCCCGGGGGTCGAAGACGATCAGCCGGCGCAGCTTCGGCAGCCGCGCGCCCAGCTCGGCGATCTTGTCGAACTGCTCCTGGTCCTCGATGAAGAGGACCTCGGTGTCCGAGGCGTTCACCAGGTGGTCGACCTCGGCGGCGGGGCTGGTGGGATACATGCCCACGGTCACCCCGCCCGCGGCCTGGATGCCGAACTGCGCCAGGACCCATTCGCGGCGGTTCTCCGACAGGATGCCGAGATGCGTGCCCGGCGCCACGCCCAGCGCGATCAGCCCCGCGGCCAGGGCGCGGGTGGTGGCCTGCAGCTCCGCCCAGGTCAGCTCCTGCCAGATGCCGTGGCGCTTCTGGCGCATGGCGACGCCCGCGGGGTCGCTGGCGGCATGTTCGGCGATCAGCGCGACCTGGGTGCGGAAGCCCTTGGCGGCCAAGGTGCGGGGATCATAGGCCATGGCGCCCTCAGCTCAGCCAGCGCTTGCGGCGCTTGTAGTGTTTCACGTCGCGAAAGCTGTCGCGGGCGCTGCCCTCGGTCGCGACACCGAGGTAGAAGCTGCGGATGTCCTTGTCGTCGCGCAGCTTGGAGACCGGGCCCTCCATGACGATCTGGCCGCTTTCCATGATGTAGCCGTAGTCCGCGACCGAGAAGGCAACCCCGGCGTTCTGCTCGACCAGGAGGATCGAGACGCCGTCCTCGGCATTGAGCCGGCGCACCGTGTCGAAGATCTCGGCGACGATCTTCGGTGCGAGGCCCAGCGAGGGCTCGTCCATCAGGATCATCGAGGGCCGCGCGATCATCGCCCGCCCGAAGGCCAGCATCTGCTGCTCGCCGCCCGAGAGATAGCCCGCGATCTGGCCGCGCCGCTCTTTCAGGCGGGGAAAGAAGGCATAGACCTTGTCGTAATCGGGCCTGAGGTCGCGCCCGCGCAGGGCATAGGCGGCGGCAACCAGATTGTCCTCCACCGTCATCTCGGTGAAGATCCGCCGCCCCTCGCGGACGTGGAAGAGCCCGCGCTGCACCAGCCGGTCGGGCGCGATGCGGAAGACGTCCTCGCCGCGAAAGGTGATCCGCCCTTCGCCGAGATGGCCGTTCTCAAGGCCCAGGAGGTTCGAGGCCGCCTTCAGCGTGGTCGACTTGCCCGCGCCATTGGTGCCGAGCAGGGTCACGATCCGGCCCTCGGGCACCTCCAGCGACAGGCCCCGAAGGGCCTGCACGGTGTGGTGATAGGTGACCTCGATGTTCTCGATGCTCAGCATGGCGCGGGGCCGGGGCTCAGACCGTGAACCAGTCCGAGCTGGGCGTGAAAAGCCCGCTTTCGGCGCCGTAGGTATAGACCCGCCCGGTGCCGATCTTGTTGCCCTCGAGGCTGATCGGCCCGCCGAAATAGCCGCCCATGTCCCAGTCGCGGATCGCGGCGAGGCTTTCGGCGGCGTTGTCGGCGGTGAGCGGCAGGTCCTTCTCGGCGGTGTCGCGCAGCGCGCGCACGACGATCTCGATGGCGCACATGGTCTGGATCGTCCAGGTCGGCATGTAGGTCTCGAGCGGGGTGCCCGCGAACATCTCCTTGGACATCTCGGCGAAGGTCTCGTAGCGCGGCGCGCCCTCGCGGTCGTAGAAATAGCGGTAGGGCATGACGCCCTGGTAGCCTTCGAGGAAGGGCCCGGCCTCGGCGGTCACGCGGTCGGCGATGATCTTCTCCATGCCCCAGAAGGTGCCCATGAACTTGGTCGGCAGGCCGAACTGCCGCGCGCCGCCGATGAGCTGCGGCCAGACGCCGGTCACATAGCCCTGGAGCAGGCAGTATTCGGCGCCCGACTGCGCGAGCTTGGTCACATGGGTCGGGATGTCGGCGCCCTGCGCCTTGGTGCTTTCCTCCAGCACCACCTTCAGGCCCAGCTCCTCGGCGCGGGCCTTGCCATGGGCGATCGGGTCGCGGCCGAACTCGGTGTTGGAATAGATGAAGGCCACGCTCGAGCCGCCCTCGTTGGCGATGTTCTGCAACAGGATGTCGAACTGGTCCTCGTAGGAGGGCCCGGCGAGGAACTGGTAAGGGTTGGTCTCGGGGTTGGCGAGCTCCGAGGCGAAGGAGGTCGAGCCCATGAGCCGCGCCTGGTCGCCGCGCAGCTCGGGCGCCACCAGCTTCATGAAGCCGGTGCTGTCGCCGAAATAGGCCACCAGCGCCTCGCCCTCGGTCGCCAGCGCGCGCTGGTAGTTGGCCAGGGCGTTCTGCGGCACATAGCCCGAATCCTCGGTCAGGAAGCGGATCGGCACGCCGCCGATGCCGCCCTCCTCGTTGATCAGCCGCTGTGCCATGGCGAAGGCGGGGGCCACCAGCTGCCCGGCGGTGGCGAAGGGGCCGGTCAGAGGCAGCGAGGCCCCGAAGACATATTCGGCGGACTGCGCCTTCAGGAGGCTCGGCGCCCCGATCACCGCCGAGGCGGCGGCGGAGCGCTTGAGGAAGCTGCGGCGGTTCATGGTCATGGTGTCTCCTCCCTGAGACGGTGGGTTATCCGCGGGCGAAGGGCCAGCGATTGAGCGACCGCAGCCATCGGTCCACGATCTGGGCGATGCCGAGCGGTTCGAACATGAGGAAGAGGATGATCAGCGCGCCGAAGACGATCTCCTGCACCGGCGCGCGCAGGGCTGCGACATCGGCGCTGCCGCCGGCGATGGCCCCGAAGCTGTATTTCAGCAACTCCGGCACCATGACGATGATCACCACCCCGAAGACCGGCCCCATGGTGCGGCCCATGCCGCCCACGATCAGCGCCGCGACCAGCTGGAGCGACAGCGCCAGCTCGAACTGCTCGGGCAGGATGCGGGCGTAGAAATAGGCAAACAGCGCCCCGGCCAGCCCGCAGCAGGCCGCCGAGACGGCGAAGCTCAGGAGCTTGTAGCGCAGAAGCGAGATGCCCAGCACCTCGGCGGAATAGTCGCGTTCGCGAATGGCGATGAAGGCCCGCCCGACGCGGGTGCGGAAAAGGTTCTGCACCAGGAGGATCGTGGCGAAGCCGAGGCCCGCGATCAGCGCGAACATCTCGCGCTGGCTGTCGAGCCGCCAGCCGAGGATGTTGGCCTCGGGCGTGTTGATCCCGTTGAAGCCGCCGGTGAAGGGCGCCATGGCATCAAGCTCGATCAGGAAGATCACGATGAAATTCGCGCTGAGCGTCGCCACCGCGAGGTAGAGCCCCTTCACCCGGAGCGAAGGCAGCCCGACCACGAGCCCGACCAGCGCCGAGACGGCGACCGCCAGAGGGATCGCCAGAAGCGGCATCACCCCCTCGGGCAGCCCCCAGGCCGCGAAAAGCCGGTGCAAGAGCGGCACCGCATAGGCGCCGATGGCGATGAAGGCCGCATGGCCCAGCGACAGAAGCCCGGTGTAGCCGATCACCACGTTGAGCCCGATCACCGCGATCAGCATGATGCCCATCTGCGCCGCGACCAGGATGATGTAGTCATTGGCCACGAAGGGCAGCGCGGCGGCGAGCGCCGCCGCCCCGAAAACGAAGCCCCGACGATAGGCGTTGTCGAGGATGCGCTCGTCGGCGGCGTAGCTGGCCTTGAGGTTGCCGTTGATCATATCCGCTCGACCTCCTTCTGGCCGAGCAGCCCGTGCGGGCGGATCAGGATTACCACCAGGACCGCGATATAGGGCACCACCTCGGCCCATTCGCCGCCGAGTTGCCATTGCGCCATGGCCTCGAGCACGCCGACCGCCAGGGCCGCGATGAAGACCCCGACGTAGCTGTCGAGCCCGCCCATGAGCACGATCGCCAGGACCGAGAAGCCGAAAAGCCCGAGCGAGGGCGAGACCCCGTTGCGCGTCGCCAGGATCGCGCCTGCGATGGCACCGGTGGTCGCCGCCAGCACCCAGGCATGGCCGAAGACCGCGGGCACCGAGATGCCCATGGAATAGGCCGTCTGCTGGTCCTCGGCGGTGGCCCGGATCGCCACCCCGCCGCGCGAATAGCGCACCCAGAGCACGATGCCCGAGAACAGGATCACCGCGATGGCCGCGTTCACCAGGTCCGCGCCAAACAGGAACACCATGCTGCCGAACAGCTCGAAGCGGATCGGCGCATTGGGCGCGATATGCGGCACGAAGGCGGCATCGGCGGTCCAGATCAGCCCCTTGGCGCCCGAGAGCACCGAGACCAGCCCCACGGTGATCATGATCATCGCGAAGGCCGACTGCCCGATCATCGGCCGCATCAGCGCCCGTTCGATCACCCGGCCCAGCACCGCGCAGGCCAGGATCGAGCCCAGGATGCCCAGGACGATGCGCGGCAGGTTCGACAGCCAGTCGAGCACCGTCGCCCGGGGCGAGAACATCTCGGCCTCGGCCCGCGCCGCGAGAAGCCAGGCGGGCTCCCATTTGGCCAGCCACCCGGGCGCCCATTCGAGCCCCGGAAGGAGCACCGCGAAGGTGTAGTAGAAATAGGCCCCGAACATGATCAGGTAGCCATGGGCGAAGTTCACCACCCGGGTCGCCTTGTAGACGCTGACGATCCCAACCGCGATCAGCGAATAGATCGTGCCGGCCAGGAGCCCGTTCAGCGCGAACTGGATGAACTGCCCCATCAGACCGCCTCCCCCAGGTAGGCCTCGATCACCGCGGGCCTGGCCGAGACCTCCGCCGGGCTGCCCTCGGCGATCTGGTGGCCGAAGTTCAGCACCACGATCCGCGCGCAGATATCCATCACCATATGCATGTCGTGTTCCACCAGGAGGATGGTGGTGCCGAACTCCTGCTGCACATCGAGGATGAAGCGCGCCATGTCGCCGGTCTCCTCGCGGTTCATGCCGGCGACCGGCTCGTCGAGCAGCAGCACCTTCGGCCGCATCGCCAGCGCCCGCGCCAATTCCACGCGTTTCTGCAGGCCATAGGGCAGCATGGTGATCGGCAATTTGCGGATATGGTCGATCTCGAGGAAATCGATGACCCGTTCCTCGATTTCGGCGCGAAAGGCCAGTTCCTCGCGTTGGGCGGTGCCGAAATATCCCAGCGCCGACCAGATCCCCGATTTCAGCCGGGTGTGGCCACCGAGCTTGATGTTGTCGAGCACGGTCATCCCGCGAAAAAGCGCGATATTCTGGAAGGTCCGCGCGATCCCCAGCGCCGCCCGCCGGTCCGGCGGCGCCTTGGTGATGTCCTCGCCGTCAAGCAGGACCTGCCCTTGGGAGGGCGCGTAGAACCCCGATATCGCATTGAAAAGAGAGGTCTTTCCCGCCCCGTTCGGCCCGATCACCCCTGTGATCTCGCCCGCGCGCGCGGTGAAGCCGACGCCCTGCAGCGCCTTGATGCCCCCGAAGGACAGATGCAGATCACGAACCTCGAGCAATGCCCGGGCACCTCCCCGTGACGGCGCTTGTTCTGGTTCTGCGCGCCGCATCCGGGAAGTGTAGTGAGGCCATTATCCTGCGTCCAGCGCGGGGTTATTGGAGATGCGGGTTTATGGGGTTTGGGAATGGGTGGCGGCGGGAATTGCGGGGAGAATAGGGTGGGTGTGAGGGGGATTGTTTGCGGATGGAATGGGGGAATTGGGTTTGGCTGAGGGGATTGATCTAGGGGGCGTTTGAATAGCGGGCTGGGATCAGCCGAGACATCGGCCATTACAGCACGCGCCCCCCCCCATTCATCGATTGACGGCCAGACGCGTGAACTAGCTTCCTTCAACCGCCACCGCCCGACCTAGCAGGGGCAATGTGGAGGCAGAAAACCGTTCAGGAAAGCCCGAAACTCGTTCAGACACACCGAGCTACCCAAATTGGTCGAAAACTCCAGCTTGCTAGCGGCAGAGCTGCGCCAATCAGGTGGCGCGGCCCGTTCTACAGCCTGTGTCAGGCTCGTCGAGGCAAAACGGGCCGCCCCTCAGTCGACGTCTTGGACGGAACGTCAATCTCCAAGGTGTTCCGAAAGGCCGACCCCGTTGGGATCAGCCCTGTTCCTGCGGTTTCCGGCTGTCGATGAAGCGGCGCTTCACGATCGGACCGACGACCACCGCAATTGTCAGCGCGATAAGGATCTGGCTCGTGGTGTTGGCCATGAGCGTCGTCCAGTCGCCGCGGCCGATCCGCAAGGCGAGCCGAAGGTTCTCCTCCGCGAAGGCACCGAGGATCAGGCCGAGCACGACCGGCGGCAGCGGAAACTTCAGCTTGTCCATGACCCAGCCGATCGCGCCGAAGCCCAGCATCAGGTAGACGTCGAACATGCGGCCATGGATCGAATAGACGCCGATCAGCATCAGCACGATGATGACCGATCCAAGAAGCGGCCTCGGCAGGTTCAAGAGCCGCGCGAAGCTGTTGGTGGCCAGCGCCCCGCCGAGCAGGATCAAGAGGATCGCGCCGAACAGGAACTGCCACATGAAGCCGAAGACCACGTCGGGGTTCTCGCGGAAGAGCATCGGGCCGGGCTGAAGGCCGTGCACCAGGAGGCCGCCCAGCATGACCGCGGCCACGGCCGTTCCGGGGATGCCCAGTGTCAGCGCCGGGATCAGCGCCGATGCGGTGTCCGCGTTGTTGGCCGTTTCCGAGGCCGCGACGCCCTCTGGCTCGCCTTCGCCCCAGGTTTCCGGCGTCCGGCTGCTGCGGCGCGCTTCGTTGTAGGACATGAAGGCCGCCATCGAGCCGCCCGCGCCGGGAAGGATGCCGATCCAGATGCCGATGACGGAGGACCGAAGCCAGGTTTTCCAGAACCGCGCCATCCGAGGCAGGGTTTTCCAGATCGGTTCCGTGCCGAGCTTGGAGCTGTTGACGCCATCGGTCTTGAGCGGCGTTTCCAGAAGGTCGATCACCGGCGGCAGGGCGTAGAGGCCGACGAGCAGGATGACGATGGAAATCCCGTCGAGCAGTTCGAGCTGGCCGAACGTGAAGCGGTCGCTGCCGTAGATCGGGTCGGACCCGATCACCGAGACGAAGACGCCGAAACAGGCGCTGATCAGACCCTTGATCGGATTGCCTCCCAGCAGGAAGATGATCGAGGCAAGCCCGAAGACCGCGACCCAGAACACCTCGGACGGCCCGAAGAGCAGCGTCACCTTGCTGAGCGGCGGTGCGAGCAGCATCAAAGCGAAGGCAGAGGCGATGCCACCAATGGCCGAGGAGACCACGGCGACCTGCAGCGCGTAGCCGCCTTCGCCCTTCTGCGCCATCGGATAGCCGTCAAAGGTCGTCGCGACGGCGGCCGGGGTGCCGGGAATGCGGAGCAGCACCGCGGGGATCGCCCCGCCATACATCGCCCCGTTGTAGATGCCCGCCATGAGGCCGAGTGCCACCAGTGGCTCGAGGCCGAAGGTGAAGGGCACGAGCACCGAGATCGCCATGGTGGCCGAGAGGCCGGGCATGGCCCCCACGACGATGCCGGCGACGACACCGATGATCACGGCGAGGAAATTGCTGAGGCCCAGGACCTCGGGAAGCGCGTTCAGAAGATCGGAATACATGGAAGCCTCACTGCCAAAGCCGGCCGGAGGGAAAGTCCTGCGACATCCCGAAATCGAAGATCAGCCAGACGGACCCGAGGACGATCACGGTGGCCAGCGCCAGACCCGAAGGGTTTCGGAACCCGAAGATCCAGGCCACTAGCGGGATGGTCACGGCGGTGCTCACGTAGAACCCGATGAAATCGGTGGCGAGCGCATAGGCCACGATCAGCAGGAAGGCTCCGCCGACACGTTTCGGCGCCTGAGTCATCTGATGCGCGGGCTCGCCGCCGCTGGCCTTGCGCTGGTCACGGACCAGGAGCGCCGCCGAGAGCACCACCAACCCGATCAGCATGGATGCGGGCAAGAGGGCCGAGATCGGCCTGAGCTCGGCGGTCGGGACCAGGAAGACGATCGCGGCGAAGATGATGCCGAGCGCGGTCAGGGTTTCCGGCCGGGCAAGGCGTTTGGGTCGGTGTTCCGGCATGGCAGAGGCTCCGCGTTCGAGGTCTGGCGCGCCGGAAGCCCTCCGGCGCGCGCGGGTCAGTGGATCAGTTCCAGGGCGTTTCGTTCCACACATCCTGCGCCAGGTCGTGAAGCTCCTGGGTCAATGCCTTGAAGTCTTCGCCCGTCACGACCTCGACCGGGTTGGCCGTCTCCTTCATCGCCTGGATGAACGCTTCGTCCTCCTCGAGCTGCCGGAACGCGTCGAGCAGTTTCGCCTCCACGTCCTCGGGCAGACCGGCAGGTGCGATGAAGCCCCGCATGGAGCCGTTGACGAGATCGAGCCCCTGCTCCTTGAAGGTCGGCAGCTCCGGCGCAAACTCGGAACGTTTTTCGGTCGCGACGCCCAGCACGTTCAGCTCTTCCTGGAATTCAGCCACTTCCGAGATGTTGAGAATGCCCATGGCGACATGGCCCCCCATCAGCGCCGTGCGGGCCGGGGCCGACCCCTTGAAGGGCACGATGGTGAACTCGGCCTCGGTCAGGTTCTGCAACTTGATGAGCGCGAAATGGTCGTCGCCGCCAAGGCTCGACATGCCGACGGTGATGGCGCCGGGATTGGCCTTGGCTTCCTCGATCAGCTTGTCGATCGTGTCGAGCCCGCTGCCCTTCTGGGTGACGATCACATTCGGGTCGTTCACCACGTTGGCGAGATAGGTGAAGCTCTCGGTGTCGTAGTCGGCCTCGCGGTCGATGGTGCGGGCCATCATCCCGGGCAGATTGAAGGTTCCGAGCGTGTATCCGTCGGCATCCGCATGCGCGGCCTCGGTCACGCCGATCTGGCCGCTCGCGCCGGGCATGTTCTTGACGACGATGCTCGCGCCCTCGCCGAGATATTTCTCGATGAACGGCGCGGTGGTGCGCGCCATCACGTCGGTCCCGCCGCCGGCCGAATAGCCGACGATCACCTCGATCGGCTTCCCGGGATATTCCGCCAGCGCGGCGGTGGCCGCCAAGGCCGTGACACTGGCCAGAACGGTCGTCTGCATGAGCTTGAACATAGGTTTCCTCCCTTTCATGCGGTCATGGTGTGGATTGTCAGGATGCCGGGAACACACAGCCGCGCTCCTTGAGCGCTGTGTCAACCCAGGCGCGGTCGTTGGTGCCGTTGGCAATGGCCTGCATCTGCCGTGTCTCGGCGTCCTGCTTGGCCTGGGTCCGCGCGAGGACCTCGGCGGCATCGTCGAGAGGCACCGACAGCACCCCGTCGCTGTCGCCCAGCACGATGTCGCCGGGCGCGATCACCATGCCGCCGAAACTGATCGGCACGTTGATCTCGCCAGGGCCGTCCTTGTAGGGGCCGCGGTGAGTGATGCCCGCGGCGAAGGTTGGCAGGTTGGTCTCGAGGAAGGCATCCGCATCGCGGATCGCGGCATTCAGCACGAAGCCCGCGACCCCCTTCCTCACCGCGTAGGCCAGCATCAGCTCGCCCATCAGCGCGTTTGTAAGGTCACCGCCGGCATCGCAGACGATGACGTCCCCGGGCTCCGCCATGTCGATGGCCTTGTGCAACATCAGGTTATCCCCCGGCCGCGCCTTCACGGTCAGCGCCACGCCGGCCATGGAGCCGGACCGGTGCATCGGGCGCAGCGCCGGACCAGCGGCACTCATCCGCGCCATGGCGTCCGAGACATTGGCGACAGGCAGCGTCGCGAAGCTTTCGACAAGGGCGCGCGGTGCGACGCGCTGCCGGGTGAGAATGCGGAAACCTTGAGACATGGTCAGCCCTCGATATTGGCCAGGGACGCTTGGGACGCCTCCAGCAGCTTGAGATTTGCTATGCGCGCGCGTGGCACACTGCGCCCTTCGAGGACGTCGAAGATGCCCTGCACCGCCTGTTGTCCGACGCGCGCGCTGGCCTCCCGGGTCACGCCGCCGATATGCGGGGTGACGACGATCCGGGGCTCGGACCAGAACGGATGATCCTGCGCCGGAGGCTCGACGGCGAAGGAGTCCAGCCCGGCCCCTGCGAGATGCCGCGAACGCACTGCCTCCAACAGCGCCGCCTCATCGATCAGGCCGCCCCGCGCGGTATTGATGACGAAACTGCCTTTCGGCATCTGCGCCAGCGTATCCGCATTGACGAGGCCGCGCGTCTGGTCGGTCAGCGGACAGTGCAGGCTCAGGATGTCAGCTTGCGAAAAGAGCGCGTCCGGCGATGCGCAGCGCGTCACCCCGTTCTCCTCGAAGGCATCGTCGGCCGCATAGGGATCGAAGGCAATGAGCCGCAAACCCAGGCCATGGGCGTAGCGGGCGGTTGCCTGGGCGATGGCGCCCATGCCCACAAGCGCGAAGGTCGCCCCGGCCAGCTCCCGCCCTTGGAAGCCCGGCTTTTCCCAGCGGCCCGCCCGCAGCCCCCCGTCAAGCGGCAGGATCCGCTTCACCGCCGTAAGCAGAAGCGCGATGGCATGTTCGGCGACCGAAACCGCGTTCGCCCCGCTGGCGACAAGGACGGGAATACCCCGTTCCGCCGCTGCCGCGAGATCGATGTTGTCCACGCCCACGCCGTGCTTGGAAATGACGCGCAGGGTCTCGACCGTGTCCAAGACCGCCTCATCGAGCCGCCCCATCCGGGAGACGATCGCGACCGCGCCGGTGCTCTTCAGGTGCTCCGAGATCGTCTCGCTGTCGGCGTAAGCCGGGGTGTGCACCGTGCGATAACCGTGCTCCGCAACCAATTGAGCCGCGGAGGGATCAAGGTCGGGACCGGTCACCAGGATGGTCTTGCTCATGGCAGTCTTCTCCGGTCCCCGGAACGGCGGTTCCGGGGCTTGTTCGCTTCAGATTTTGTGTGATGTCCGCGACCGGCCCTCCCGACCTGCGCGGAAATCCTCCTCATGCATCGACTTATCGGATAGCTTAGCTTCAATACAGCGCGTAATTCTGATCGGTAAATTAAGAAAAAGCGGACGAAGTCATGGACACGCGGCAACTCAAGACCCTGGTGGCCATCGCCACGCATGGCACCTTCCTGCGCGCGGCCGGGGTCGTGAACCTGAGCCCTTCCGCGGTCAGCCAGCAGATCCAGGCGCTGGAACAGGAGCTTGACGTGACGCTGTTCGAGCGCGCCTCGCGGCCTCCGAAACTGACCCCACAGGGCCTCCAGGTGCTGGAACTCGCGCAGGACGTCCTGCGCCTGCACGACGACACCAAGGCCAGCCTGAGGGGGGATCGGATCTCGGGCACCCTGATGCTTGGCTCGGTGCGTTCGAGCGCGCTGAACCTCCTGCCCGGCGCCATAGTGCAGATGCGATCGCGCTTCCCCGAGCTGAAGACCAGCCTTGTCGTGGCGAACTCTTCGGCCCTGATTGCCGATGTCGCGGCGGGCCGGCTCGATGCAGCGGTCGTCGCCGAGCATGTCGCTTTCCCGCCGGCCCTGCGCTGGAGCCCGTTCCTGCGGGAGCCGCTATGGCTGATCGCCCCCGCCGGCACGGTGGTGGAGACCGTGGCCGAGGCGCTCGCCACGAAGCCGTTCGTGCGGTTCCAGAGCTCGGTGCCGCTTGCAAACCTCATCGACACCGAGATCTCGCGGATGGGCATCGTGACCCAGGACGTGGCCGCGATCGACACGATCGGCGCGATCATGACCTGCGTCCGCCAGGGGCTCGGAATATCGGTGGTGCCACAGGTGGCCTTGCAGGAGCCCGAAAACGAGAGCCTCGTGAGCCTTCCGTTCGGGGATCCCCCGCTGTCCCGACAAATCGGGATCGTGGAACGCATCGTCTCTCCGAGAGGAGAGATCATCGCCCGCATTCACGAGGTGCTCGCAACGCTCTGCGCGGAAAACGGGATCGCCAGAGAGTAGGTGGCGGATAGGTCCCGAGCATGTGGTCATCTCAGACTTCTTCGGCAATGCCAGGCGTTGGTTTCGCGCCATGGTCACCATGTAACTACCCAGCAAAACACGAGCAGTGCAGATGAGTAGTTTGCCTGCAAATCGTTGAATCCGCTTACCGCCGGCCCTTTGCGCGCAAACGCAATCTGGTTTCAGACGGTCCGGGGCACAAGATAACCTATTAGAGCAGACGGTTGCCTGGACCGCATCCAATCATTGCATCACAACGCAGGATGCAGGAGGCCGCAGAGCATAAAGCACAGATCGCGATGGGCAGGAAACGGCCGCTTCCTGCATTGCCTACACACGACAACCACATCAAGAATATATAATGCAATTCCGCCCACTTGATAAAGTGATACTGCTGTGACCCCCAATCTTCATCCACCCGAAGCCGGAGCCCGGCGGTCAGATTGGCGCGGGTGCGCCGGTGGAGCAATGGGCGATCCGCGCAGCGTTTCAGGTGCGCGGAGCGGATCATCCATTGCGGTGAGGTTGGCG
>NZ_JBTOLZ010000026.1:0-49797 GCF_054552075.1 Roseivivax sp. | reverse complement strand
CGTGACCGGCACCGTGACCCTTCCCGAGGGCACCGAGATGGTCATGCCGGGCGACAACCTGAAGTTCGACGTCGAGCTGATCGCGCCGATCGCCATGGAAGACGGCCTCCGCTTCGCGATCCGCGAAGGCGGCCGCACCGTGGGCTCGGGCGTCGTCTCGAAGATCGTCGAGTGACGACGGGGTCTTCCCGGGGCTGATGGGCCCCGGGACCTCTCAGGGCCGCGCGACCTCTGTCGGGTGGCCCGCCAGAAATTGGGCACTTAGCCGAGAGGCCCCGGGCAGGAACCGGGGCGCATCGGCCGGAGGCCAGACGCGGTTCGACGAGGGGGCAGGGTGGTCCTGCCTCCTCCTCTCAACTCTCACTAGCCGATGAAGGCGAGATGAAAATGCAAAGCCAGAACATTCGCATTCGGCTGAAGGCGTTCGATTACCGCGTGCTGGACGCCAGCACGCAGGAGATCGTGAACACCGCCAAGCGGACGGGCGCCGACGTGCGCGGCCCGATCCCGCTGCCGAACAAGATCGAGCGCTTCACCGTTCTGCGTGGCCCCCACGTGAACAAGAAGTCCCGCGACCAGTTCGAGATCCGCACCCACAAGCGGCTTCTCGACATCGTCGATCCCACCCCGCAGACCGTGGACGCGCTGATGAAGCTCGACCTCGCCGCGGGCGTGGACGTCGAGATCAAGGTTTAAGGAGGGCACGTAGCATGTTGCGCTCTGGAGTGATCGCAAAGAAGGTCGGCATGACCCGGCTCTTCCTCGAAGATGGCAAGCAGGTGCCCGTCACCGTTCTGCAGCTGGACAAGCTGCAGGTCGTGGCGCAGCGCACCCAGGATCAGCACGGCTACACCGCCGTTCAGCTGGGCTGCGGCACCGTGCGGGCCAAGAATGTCACCAAGCCGATGCGCGGCCATTTCGCCGCCGCCAAGGTGGAACCGAAGCGCAAGGTCGCCGAGTTCCGCGTGGCGCCCGAGAACATGATCGACGTGGGCGAAGAGATCACCGCTGACCACTATTTCGCGGGTCAGTTCGTGGACATCTCCGGCACCTCGATCGGTAAGGGCTTCGCCGGTGCCATGAAGCGGCACAACTTCGGCGGTCTGCGCGCCTCGCACGGCGTGTCGATCAGCCACCGCTCGCATGGTTCGACCGGTCAGTGTCAGGACCCCGGCAAGGTGTTCAAGGGCAAGAAGATGGCCGGCCACATGGGCGCCGTGCGCGTCACCACGCAGAACCTGCAGATCGTCAAGACCGATGCAGAGCGTGGCCTGATCATGGTCAAGGGTGCCGTCCCCGGCGCCAAGGGCGGCTGGGTCACCGTGAAGGACGCGGTGAAGAAGGCACAGCCCGAAGGCATCATCCTGCCCGCCGCGCTGAAGTCGGCTGCCGACGAAGCCAAGCGTCAGGCCGAGGAAGCCGCCAAGCAGGCCGAGGAAGAGGCACGGGCCGCCGAAGAGGCACGCCTGGCCGAAGAGGCCGCGCAGCAGGAAGAGGCTCTCAAGGAAGCCGAGGCCGAGATCGCTGCCGATGAAGACGGCGCCGCGGGCTCGGACGACGAGAAGAAGGAAGGCGAGGAATGAAACTCGACGTGATCAAACTGGACGGCGCCAGCGCCGGATCGGTCGAGCTCGGCGACGAGATCTTCAATCTCGAGCCGCGCGCCGACCTCCTGCACCGCGTCGTGCGCTGGCAGCGCAACAAGGCCATGCAGGGCACCCATGCCACGCTCGGCCGCTCCGATGTCAGCTACTCGACCAAGAAGATCTACCGTCAGAAGGGCACCGGCGGCGCACGCCACGGCTCCCGCAAGGCGCCGATCTTCCGCAAGGGCGGCATCTACAAGGGCCCGACCCCGCGCAGCCACGCCCATGACCTTCCCAAGAAGGTCCGCAAGCTTGGCCTGATGCACGCGCTGTCGGCCAAGGCCCGCGAAGGCCAGCTGGTCGTCATCGACACCGCGGAGTGCGACGGCAAGACCGGCACCCTGGCCAAGCAGGTCCGGGATCTGGGCTGGAAGCGCGCGCTGGTGATCGACGGGACCGAGGTCAACGACGGCTTCGCCCGCGCGGCGGCCAACATCGACGGTCTCGACGTGCTGCCCTCGGTCGGCGCAAACGTCTATGACATCCTCAAGCGCGACACGCTCGTGCTGACCAAGGCGGGTGTCGAAGCACTGGAGGCTCGACTGAAATGAGCGCGAAAGAGACACATTACGACGTGATCCGGAAGCCGGTGATCACCGAGAAGTCCACCATGGCCTCCGAACAGAACGCCGTGGTCTTCGAGGTGGCTCTCGAGGCGAACAAGCCGCAGATCAAGGAAGCGGTCGAGGCGCTCTTCGGCGTCAAGGTGAAGGCGGTCAACACCACCATCACCAAAGGCAAGACCAAGCGCTTCCGCGGCCGCCCCGGTCGCCGGTCGGACTTCAAGAAGGCCTATGTGACCCTCGAAGAGGGAAACACCATCGACGTGACCACCGGTCTCTGATAACAGGCCGCGAATCCTTCGTCGTGGCCCCGGCAGGTCCGGGGCCACGTCGTTTTTCACCGGGCGGGGTGCGTCGCGCGCGCCAACCGGATCCCGCGGACAGGCTTCCGGCCTGACGCGATACCACCGGGCACCTACGGGGGCCTACATCCGAGGGACGGGCAACCGTCCCGCAACATAGGCAGGGCCAGGACAGAGGGTCCGATCCCTGCCGTCTGACATACGGAAGACAGAAAGCATGGCACTCAAGTCGTACAAGCCGACGACGCCGGGCCAGCGCGGGCTGGTGCTGATCGACCGTTCGGAGCTGTATAAGGGACGCCCTGTCAAGGCCCTCACCGAGGGTCTGACCAAGTCGGGCGGTCGCAACAACACCGGACGGATCACGGCACGTCGCCGCGGCGGCGGGGCGAAACGCCTCTACCGGATCGTCGATTTCAAGCGTGGCAAGGCCGATGTGACCGCCACCGTCGTTCGCATCGAATACGACCCGAACCGCACCGCATTCATCGCGCTCCTGCAGTACGATGACGGCGAGCAGGCCTATATCCTCGCGCCCCAGCGCCTCGCCATCGGCGACCGCGTGGTCTCGAGCGCGAAGGCCGACATCAAGCCGGGCAACGCGATGCCCTTCTCGGGCATGCCGATCGGCACGATCGTCCACAACATCGAGCTGAAGCCGGGCAAGGGCGGCCAGATCGCACGCGCCGCGGGCACCTACGCCCAGTTCGTCGGCCGTGACGGCGGCTACGCGCAGATCCGCCTGTCCTCGGGCGAGCTTCGCATGGTCCGCCAGGAATGCTACGCCACCGTCGGCGCGGTTTCCAACCCGGACAACTCGAACCAGAACATCGGCAAGGCCGGCCGCACCCGCCACATGGGCAAGCGTCCGTCCGTCCGCGGTGTCGTGATGAACCCGATCGACCACCCGCACGGCGGTGGTGAGGGTCGCACCTCCGGTGGCCGCCACCCGGTCACGCCCTGGGGCAAGCCCACCAAGGGGGCCCGGACCCGCAACACCAACAAGGCGTCGCAGAAGCTCATCCTTCGCTCGCGCCACGCACGGAAGAAGAGGCGCTAAGATATGGCACGTTCTGTTTGGAAAGGCCCCTTCGTGGACGCCTACGTCCTGAAGAAGGCCGAGGCCGCCCGCGAATCCGGGCGCAACGAAGTCATCAAGATCTGGTCGCGCCGTTCGACGATCCTGCCCCAGTTCGTGGGCCTGACGTTCGGCGTCTACAACGGCCACAAGCACGTTCCGGTGAACGTGTCCGAAGACATGATCGGCCAGAAGTTCGGTGAATACTCGCCGACCCGTACCTACTACGGGCATGCTGCCGACAAGAAAGCGAAGCGGAAGTAAGTCATGGGCCAGGAAAAGAACCCCCGCCGCGTGGCTGACAACGAGGCAATGGCGAAGCTGCGTATGCTTCGCACCAGCCCGCAGAAGCTGAACCTCGTCGCAGCGATGATCCGCGGCAAGAAGGTCGAGAAGGCGCTGACCGATCTCACCTTCTCCAAGAAGCGCGTGGCTCTCGACGTGAAGAAATGCCTTCAGTCGGCGATCGCCAACGCCGAGAACAACCACGGTCTCGACGTCGACGAACTGGTCGTCGCCGAAGCCTGGGTCGGCAAGAACCTCGTGATGAAGCGCGGCCGTCCGCGGGCGCGTGGCCGGTTCGGCCGCATCATGAAGCCGTTCTCGGAAATCACCATCAAGGTGCGTCAGGTCGAGGAGCAAGCCTAATGGGTAACAAGACCAATCCGATCGGCATGCGGCTCCAGGTCAACCGCACCTGGGACAGCCGCTGGTATGCCGACACCAAGGACTACGGCGACCTGCTGCTCGAGGATATCGCGATCCGCGAGTTCATCCACGACGAGTGCAAGCAGGCCGGTGTCGCCCGCATCATCATCGAGCGTCCGCACAAGAAGTGCCGCGTGACCATTCACGCCGCGCGTCCCGGTGTCATCATCGGCAAGAAGGGCGCGGACATCGAGGCGCTTCGCAAGAAGCTCTCGTCGATGACCGACAGCGAGCTGCACCTGAACATCGTCGAGGTGCGCAAGCCCGAGCTCGACGCCCGTCTGGTCGGCGAGTCGATCGCCCAGCAGCTCGAGCGTCGTGTGTCCTTCCGCCGCGCGATGAAGCGCTCGGTGCAGAACGCCATGCGCATGGGTGCCCTCGGCATCCGGGTCAACGTGTCGGGCCGCCTCGGCGGCGCCGAGATCGCCCGGACCGAATGGTACCGCGAAGGCCGGGTGCCGCTGCACACGCTGCGTGCCGACATCGACCACGCGTCGGTCGAGGCCGAGACGCCCTACGGCATCATCGGGATCAAGATCTGGATCTTCAAAGGCGAGATCATGGAGCACGATCCCCAGGCGCGTGACCGCAAGGCGCAGGAACTCCAGGACGGACCCGCCCCGCGCGGTCCCCGTCGCTGAGGAGGTTTGAGACATGCTTCAACCGAAACGTACGAAGTACCGCAAGCAGCAGAAGGGCCGGATCAAGGGCGTCGCCAAGGGCGGCTCTGACCTGAACTTCGGCACCTACGGCCTGAAGGCCCTGCAGCCCGAGCGCGTCACCGCGCGCCAGATCGAGGCGGCACGCCGCGCCATGACGCGTCACATGAAGCGTCAGGGCCGTGTCTGGATCCGCATCTTCCCCGACACCCCGGTCACCTCGAAGCCGACCGAGGTCCGCATGGGTAAGGGCAAGGGCTCGGTCGATTTCTGGGCCTGCAAGGTCAAGCCCGGCCGGGTGATGTTCGAGATCGACGGCGTGGGTGACGAGGTCGCGCGCGAAGCGCTGCGGCTGGCCTCCATGAAGCTGCCGATCAAGACCCGCGTGGTGGTCCGCGAGGACTGGTAAGCCACGTCGCTTGCAGAGAGATCGAGGCCCCCGCCGGGAAACCGGCGGGGGTCTTTTGTTTTGGGGGAGAGGGCAGGGGGGGGCGTCTGGGATTGGGCTGTCCCAGCGTTTGCCCTGACGCGAGGGGGATCAGCCGCCAAAAGCTCACCACCCGCGCCACCCGTCTAGATAGTCGCGTCCCCGCGCGCCCCTCTGGCGTCCGCCGCCCCACCTCCACCATCAGGGCAGAGCACCCCACCTCTCCGCACCACCCCGCCGGAAGAGAACTCCACGTGGAGTTCTCCCGGTGATTTCCACGTGGAAATCACCCCTCGCCAGCCCTGCCGGGCTGCGCTACACCGCCGCCATGACCGAGATCCGTTCGCTCTTCGCGACCCGCCTCTACCGCGCGCCCCTGGCCCCCGCCGACGAGATCGACCGGGCCGAGCTCGAGGCCTCCTGCTATTCCATCGCCGACGACGACGAGGCCGGGCAGGAATGGTGCGAGGAGAACGGCTACCCGGGCTATACCTCCTATGCCTCGCTGACCGATCTGCCCTGGCGCTTCCCGATCTTCGCCGAGGTGGTCCGCGCGCTCGACGCCCATGTCACCGCCTTCGCCGCCGACCTCGAGTTCGACCTCGCCGAGCGTGCGCTGGTGCTCGAGGACATCTGGATCAACATCCTGCCCGAGGGCGGCAGCCACGGCAGCCACATCCACCCGCATTCGGTGATCTCGGGCACGACCTATGTCGCCATGCCCGGCGGCACCTCGGCGCTGAAGCTCGAGGACCCGCGCCTGCCGATGATGATGGCCGCGCCCATCCGCAAGCCCGACTGCCGCGAGGAGCTCAAGAGCTTCGTCTACGTCACGCCCGAGCCGGGCGAGGTGCTCCTCTGGGAGAGCTGGCTGCGCCACGAGGTGCCGATGAACATGGCCGAGGACGACCGCATCTCGGTGAGCTTCAACTACCGCTGGGAGTAAGCGGGCCCCTTGTCTCCCGCGGGCCAGCGTGGCTATCTGAAAACCTGAGACCAACGGATCCGACCCATGGCCAACTCGAGAGAAGACATCCGCAAGGAGCCTGTGAAGGGCGGCGTTGTCGCTCGCGGCTCGCAGAGCGGGCGCTTCGTCTCGGTCGAAACCGAGGAAGGCACCTCGCATGCCTCGGAAAAGAGCCTCGCAACGCTCAGGGAGGTTTCGACGCGGCGCCGCGCTGCGCTGAAACGGCTCGCGGATCGCTAGGCGCCACTATCGCGTCACGCTGGCGGATGCCATCGAGGCCCATGACGAGGCCATGGCGATCCAGGGCCGGCCGGGCATCGCCAGCCTTCACCTGATCGAATCCGCCCTCGCGCGCCCTTATTCGGGCTACCACCGGCGCATCGAGGCCAAGGCGGCCGCGCTCCTGCACAGTTTCGTCGGAAACCACGGCTTCGTGGACGGCAACAAGCGCACGGCCTGGCTTCTGGTCGAGCTGTTCATCGAACGCAGCGGCTATCGGCTCGCCATTCCCGACGATGCCCCCATCGACGACCTGGTCGTGGCGGTGGCGGAAGGGGCGCTTGGCGTCGAGGATCTGAAGCTCTGGTTCGGCACCAGACTGGAGCGCAAGGCGCAATAGCGGGCGCCCAGGCGGCGCCCGCCAAAACAAGGCTTGCGCCAAACCCCGATCCCGGTTAGGTGGCACCCTCATCCACGGACTCCACCGGAATCAGGGTGACCCTGCGGGCTACGCGGGCAGGGGCCTTCCGGTGATGTTGAAAAGGAAAGGGCGCCATGAACGCCAGCGAACTCCGTGACAAGACCCCGGACGAACTCCGGGACCAGCTTGTCCTGCTCAAGAAAGAGGCCTTCAACCTGCGCTTCCAGCAGGCCACCGGCCAGATCGAGAACACCGCGCGCATGAAGCTCGTGCGCCGGGACGTCGCGCGGATCAAGACCGTGCTGAACGAGAAGGCCGCCGCAGCGGCCTCCGCGGAATAAGGGGAACGGACCATGCCCAAGCGTATCCTTCAAGGCACCGTGACCTCGACGGCGAACGCCCAGACCGTGACGGTCTCGGTCGAGCGCCGCTTCAAGCACCCCGTGCTGAAGAAGACCATCCGGAAATCGAAGAAGTACCGCGCCCACGACGAGGCCGGCTCGATCCAGGTGGGTGATTCCGTGCGCATCATCGAATGCGCGCCGAAGTCGAAGACCAAGCGCTGGGAGGTGATCGCCGAATAAGGCGCATCATCTTCCGGTTTTAGCGAAACCCTGGGGGCGACAACAGAACACCCCTCAAAGGTCGGGAGAAACCACATGATCCAGATGCAGACCAATCTGGATGTCGCTGACAACTCCGGCGCGCGCCGGGTGCAGTGCATCAAGGTCCTGGGTGGTTCCAAGCGCAAGTACGCTTCCGTGGGCGACATCATCGTCGTCTCGGTCAAGGAAGCCATCCCGCGCGGCCGCGTGAAGAAAGGTGACGTCCGCAAGGCCGTCGTCGTGCGCACCGCCAAGGAGGTCCGTCGCGAAGACGGCACCGCCATCCGCTTCGACCGCAACGCCGCCGTCATCCTGAACAACACGGGCGAGCCTGTCGGCACCCGTATCTTCGGGCCGGTCGTGCGCGAGCTGCGGGCGAAGAACTTCATGAAGATCATCTCGCTTGCTCCGGAGGTGCTCTAATGGCCGCGAAACTCCGCAAGGGCGACAAGGTCGTCGTGCTCACCGGCAAGGACAAGGGCAAAGAGGGTGAGATCACCTCTGTCGACCCGAAAGCCGGCAAGGCCGTCGTCGAGGGCGTGAACATGGCCGTGCGCCATCAGCGCCAGACCCAGACCAACCAGGGCGGCCGTCAGCCGAAGGCGCTGCCGATCGACCTGTCGAACCTCGCCATCGTCGACAAGAACGGCAAGGCCACCCGCGTCGGCTTCCGCGAGGAAGACGGCAAGAAGGTGCGTTACGCCAAGACCACGGGGGATGCGATCTGATGCTCGATACCCAGAACTACACCCCGCGTCTCAAGGCGCTCTACCGGGACGAGGTCCGGGCCAAGCTCCGCGAGGAGTTCGGCTACACCAACGACCTGCAGATCCCCTTCCTCGAGAAGATCACCCTGAACATCGGCTGCGGTGCCGAGGCGGTGCGTGACAGCAAGAAGGCGAAATCGGCTCAGGAAGACCTGACCAAGATCGCCGGTCAGCACGCGGTCGTCACGAAGGCGAAGAAGTCCATCGCGGGCTTCCGCGTCCGTGAGGAAATGCCGCTCGGCGCCAAGGTGACCCTGCGCCATGCCCGCATGTACGAGTTTCTCGATCGTCTGATCACCGTCGCGATGCCCCGGATCCGGGACTTCCGCGGTGTGAAGCCGTCCTTCGACGGCCGTGGCAACTTCGCCATGGGCATCAAGGAACACATCGTCTTCCCCGAGATCGACTTCGACAAGGTCGACGAGGTCTGGGGCATGGACATCAACATCACCACGACCGCGAAGACCGACGCGGAAGCCAAGGCGCTGTTGAAGCACTTCAACATGCCGTTCAACGCATAAGGGGATTCTGAACTATGGCGAAGAAATCCATGGTTGAGCGCGAGAAGAAGCGTCAGCGCCTCGTGGCCAAATACGCCGAGAAGCGTGCTGCGCTGAAGGAAATCGCGAACGACGAAGCGAAGCCGATGGAAGAGCGGTTCAAAGCACGGCTGAAGCTCGCAGAGCTGCCGCGCAACTCCTCGCCGACCCGGCTTCACAACCGCTGTCAGCTCACGGGGCGTCCGCACGCCTATTACCGCAAGCTGAAGATCAGCCGCATCATGCTCCGCAACCTCGGTTCGCAGGGCCTGCTGCCCGGCATGGTCAAGTCGAGCTGGTAAGGAGGTCCTGAGATGAACGATCCTATCGGCGATATGCTGACCCGCATCCGCAACGCGCAGCTGCGGGGCAAGTCCACCGTCTCGACGCCGGCGTCCAAGCTTCGCGCCTGGGTGCTCGATGTCCTGGCCGACGAAGGCTACATCCGCGGCTACGAGAAGGGCACCGACGAGCGCGGTCACCCGACGCTCCAGATCGCCCTCAAGTACTACGAGGGTGCGCCCGTCATCCGCGAGCTGACCCGCGTCTCCAAGCCGGGCCGCCGCGTCTACCTGGGCGTGACCGACATTCCGCAGGTCCGCCAGGGCCTGGGCGTGTCGATCGTCTCGACCCCCAAGGGCGTGATGTCGGATGCCAATGCACGCGCGGCCAATGTCGGCGGCGAAGTGCTCTGCACGGTATTCTAAGGAGGTCCTGAGCATGTCTCGTATTGGTAAGAAGCCGGTCGAACTGCCCTCGGGGGTCTCCGCCTCCGTGTCGGGTCAGACGATCGAAGTGAAGGGCCCCAAGGGCACGCAGAGCTTCACCGCCACCGACGACGTCACCATCGTCGTCGAAGGCGACACGGTCTCCGTGTCGCCGCGCGGCAAGTCGAAGCGCGCCCGCCAGCAGTGGGGGATGGCCCGCACCATGGTCGCGAACCTGGTGCATGGCGTCCAGGAGACCTTCAAGAAAGAGCTGGAGATCCAGGGCGTGGGTTACCGGGCGCAGGTTCAGGGCAATGTCCTGAAGCTGAACCTCGGCCTCAGCCACGACGTGGATTTCCCCATTCCGGACGGTGTGACTGTCACCGCGGCGAAGCCGACGGAGCTCGTGGTCGAAGGCCACGACGCCCAGCAGGTCGGCCAGGTCGCGGCGAACATCCGTGATTGGCGGCGTCCCGAGCCCTACAAGGGCAAGGGCATCCGCTACAAGGGTGAGTACATCTTCCAGAAGGAAGGCAAGAAGAAGTAAGGACGCAAGGACATGGCTAACAGCAAACGTGACCTGTTCCGCAAACGCCGCCTGCGCGTCCGGAACAAGCTTCGCAGCGCAAATTCGGGCCGTGCCCGCCTTTCGGTGCATCGCTCGAACAAGAACATCAGCGTTCAGCTGATCGACGACGTCAACGGCCGGACCCTGGCCGCGGCCTCCTCCATGGAGAAGGCGCTTGGCGTGGTCGGCAAGAACGACCTCGAAGCGGCCCAGAAGGTCGGCGCGGCGATTGCCGAGCGGGCCAAGAAGGCCGGTGTCGAGGAAGCCTATTTCGACCGTGGGGGCTTTCTGTTCCACGGCCGTGTGAAGGCGCTGGCAGATGCCGCTCGCGAGGGTGGCCTGAAGCTCTGATATGTGAGGGCCGGGGGTTCCCGGCCTTCGCGTCATGTCCCGGGCCGGATCCTCGCGATCGCGGCCCGGGGTGCATTCTCCCGCAGCCGGCCTTGCCGGCACTAGGGGGACCGCAAGGGTAGGCGGGTCCGCCCGCCTCGATGATCGGGGCACCGGAGCGATCCGGGCACTTCGATTGGAACATCGCGCTGCGGCGCAGAGAAGAACAGGAATGCCAGATGGCAGAACGTGAGAACAGAGGGCGTGGCCGTCGCGATCGCGACGAAGCGCCGGAATTCGCAGATCGCCTTGTCGCGATCAACCGCGTGTCGAAGACCGTGAAGGGCGGCAAGCGCTTCGGCTTCGCAGCGCTCGTCGTGGTCGGCGACCAGAAGGGCCGCGTCGGCTTCGGCAAGGGCAAGGCCAAGGAGGTCCCCGAGGCCATCCGCAAGGCCACCGAGCAGGCCAAGCGTGGCATGATGCGCGTGCCGCTGCGCGAGGGCCGCACCCTGCACCACGACGTCGAGGGCCGCCACGGCGCGGGCCGGGTCGTGATGCGGACCGCCCCCCAGGGTACCGGGATCATCGCCGGTGGTCCGATGCGTGCCGTCTTCGAGATGCTGGGCGTTCAGGACGTGGTCGCCAAGTCGGTGGGCTCGCAGAACCCCTACAACATGATCCGCGCGACGCTGAACGGCCTGTCGCGTGAGGCCAGCCCCCGCCAGGTGGCGCAGCGTCGCGGCAAGAAGGTCGCCGACATCCTGCCCAAGCGGGACGAGGCCCCGGATCACGGTGATCCGCAGACCCACCTCGCCGAGGAGGCATGAGCACCATGGCAAAGACCATCGTCGTCAAGCAGATCGGCAGCCCGATCCGCCGCCCCGAGAAGCAGCGCCAGACGCTGATCGGCCTGGGGCTGAACAAGATGCACAAGACCCGCGAGCTCGAGGACACCCCCTCGGTGCGCGGCATGATCGCCAAGATCCCGCATCTGGTGGAGATCGTCGAAGAGCGCGGCTGAGCCCGCCCTTCGGATCTTGCGAATGAGCTATGAAAGGCGCGCTCCGAGAGGGGCGCGCCTTTTGCGTGTTGGGTGCGCGGTGGGGGCGGGGCTGCGCTACTCGGGAGCAGGGAGCAGGGAGCAGGGAGCAGGCAGCAGGCAGCAGGCAGCAGGCAGCAGGGAGCAGGGAGCAGGGGCTTGGGTCGGCTTGACTGTTGTCTCGACGGTCAATCGGGGGGCGCCTCTCCGATCGCCAAAAGAACCACCAGTCACAACTGTTGGCCGCCGCTCCCCAGAATCCCCCCTCGCCACCATCCCCAACAGAGGGCGCGCTCCGGACCGGGGGCCGGCGCTGCTGTCCTCTGAGCTGCGCGCTTTATCCCAGCAAGGTCAGGACTAGGGCTGATCTAGGCACGCCACCCCAAGGAGCGCCGGCCCAAGGGGCCGGTCCGGCGCGCGCCCGGCACCTTCGGTGCTGTTCGGGCGCAAGAGGCGCTGGGGTGATCCGCGTGGCGCGAGAAGACCAGAGTGCAGGGGACACACGCGCGTCGCTCGGAAAGGTCCGCATGGTTCTGTCCCAGCCGATTGCCGCTTGAATACGTTGCACCAAGCGCAACCCGCGCCCAGCACCAAACCCCGCACCACCGCACTCAATCCCGCGACCGCACTCCCCCGTCACCCCGCCCCGCCACAACGTCACCGGGAATTCTGCCACGCATCCCCGCGCCTGCCCTTGAACCGCCTGCCCACCCCGTCTATACGCCCCCGGTGATCTCTGAGGATCACACCGACCACATCTGAAAACGCCGCGTTTGGCCCATCCGTCGCTGGGGGCCACATCCGGCAAGGAGAAGCGACATGAAACTCAACGAACTGCGCGACAACGAAGGCGCCAACCGCCGCAAGAAGCGTATCGGCCGCGGCCCGGGCTCGGGCGTCGGCAAGATGGGCGGCCGCGGCATCAAGGGCCAGAAGTCCCGTTCGGGCGTGGCCATCAACGGCTACGAGGGCGGCCAGATGCCGCTCTACCAGCGCCTGCCGAAGCGCGGCTTCAACAAGCCCAACCGCAAGACCTTCGCCGTCGTGAACCTCGGCATCATCCAGAAGTTCATCGAGGCCGGCAAGCTCGACGCGGGCAAGCCGATCGACGAGGACGCACTGGTCGCCTCCGGCGTCGTGCGCCGCAAGCTCGACGGCATCCGCGTGCTCGCCAAGGGCGACATCTCGTCCAAGGTCTCGCTGACCGTCACCGGCGCCTCGAAGTCGGCTGTCGCCGCGGTCGAGAAGGCCGGCGGTTCGATCACCACGGCTCAGGCGGCCGAATAAAGGTTGTGGGCGGCCCGCGCGCCGCTTACATCCGTTAGCAGTTTCCGACGCCGCCTCAGCCCCTCAAGGCTCGGGGCGGCGTTTGACCGAATAGAGAGACCGCTTCATGGCATCTGCTGTCGAACAAATGGCCGCGAATACGAGCTGGTCCGCGCTCGCATCGGCCACCGACCTTCGCAAACGCATCTTCTACACGCTGGCGCTGCTCTGCATCTTCCGCCTCGGCACCTTCATCCCGGTGCCCGGGATCGACGGGCAGGCGCTTCGGGAATTCATGGAAGGCGCGCAGTCGGGCATCGGCGGCATCCTGACCATGTTCACCGGCGGCGCGCTGGGACGCATGGGCATCTTCGCCCTGGGCATCATGCCCTATATCTCGGCCTCGATCATCGTGCAGCTCCTGGCCTCCATGGTGCCGGCGCTCGAGCAGCTCAAGAAAGAGGGCGAGCAGGGGCGCAAGAAGATCAACCAGTACACCCGCTACGGCACGGTGCTCCTGGCGACCTTCCAGGCCTACGGTCTGGCTGTGAGCCTGGAAGCGGGCGACCTGGTGACCGATCCCGGCTGGTATTTCCGCGCCGCGACCGTGATCACCCTGGTCGGCGGCACGATGTTCCTGATGTGGCTCGGTGAGCAGATCACCGCGCGCGGCGTCGGCAACGGCATCTCGCTGATCATCTTCGTCGGCATCATCGCCGAGGTTCCCGCCGCCCTGGCGCAGTTCTTCGCCTCGGGCCGTTCGGGCGCCATCAGCCCGGCCGTGATCATCGGCGTGATCCTCATGGTGGTGGCGGTGATCACCTTCGTGGTCTTCATGGAGCGGGCGCTCCGCAAGATCACCATCCAGTATCCGCGCCGCCAGGTCGGCATGAAGATGACCGAGGCGCAGAACAGCCACCTGCCGGTCAAGGTAAATCCCGCGGGCGTGATCCCGGCGATCTTCGCCTCCTCGCTCCTGCTGCTGCCGGTCACGGTCTCGACCTTCTCGGGCGAGGGCAGCACCGGTCCGGTGATGTCGACGCTCCTGGCCTATTTCGGCCCCGGGCAGCCGCTCTACCTGCTGTTCTTCGCGGCGATGATCGTCTTCTTCGCCTATTTCTATACCTTCAACGTCTCGTTCAAACCCGATGACGTGGCCGACAACCTGAAGAAGCAGAACGGCTTCGTGCCGGGCATCCGTCCGGGCAAGCGGACCTCGGAATACCTCGAATACGTGGTGAACCGCGTGCTGGTGCTGGGCTCGGCCTATCTGGCCTTCGTCTGCCTCCTGCCCGAGATCGTCCGCAGCCAGTTCGCGATCCCCTTCTACTTCGGCGGCACCTCGGTTCTCATCGTGGTGAGCGTGACGATGGACACCATTCAGCAGGTGCAGAGCCACCTCCTCGCGCATCAATACGAAGGTCTTATTCAGAAGTCGCAGCTCCGCGGTAAGGGTAAGACCCGCAAGAGAAAAGGACCGCAGCGCCGATGAACATCATTCTTCTCGGACCGCCGGGTGCCGGCAAAGGCACCCAGGCCCGCCACCTCGTCGATGGCCGTGGCATGACCCAGCTCTCGACCGGCGACATGCTGCGCGAAGCCAAGGACTCGGGCACCGAGATGGGCCAGGTCGTGGCCGATGTGATGGCCAAGGGCGAGCTGGTGACCGACGAGATCGTGATCGGCCTGATCCGCGAGAAGCTGCAGGGCGAGAAGACCGCGGGCTTCATCTTCGACGGCTTCCCGCGCACGCTCGCCCAGGCCGACGCGCTTGGGGCGCTCCTGGCCGAACAGGGCGAGAGCCTCGATGCGGTGATCGAGATGCGCGTCGACGACGAGGCGCTGGTCGAGCGCATCACCGCGCGGTCGACCTGCGGCAACTGCGGCGAGGTCTACAACGACAAGACCAAGCCGATCCCCTCGGATGGCGTCTGCTCGAACTGCGGCGAAAAGGCCGAGTTCAAGCGCCGCGCCGACGACAACGCCGAAAGCCTCAAGCAGCGGCTGATGGAATACTACAAGAAGACCTCGCCGCTCCTGGGCTACTACTACGCCAAGGGCCAGCTCGAGCGGGTCGACGGCCTGGGCGACATCTCCGAGGTGCAATCGGCAATCGCCGGCGTGCTTGACGCCACGGCATCTTGAACAATTTCTGCGGATGCACAGTTATCGCCTTGGAATGAGCGACCGCGCATTCCCTTCGTAAGGCACAGCCAAAGACGGTTTCTGAAAGGCGTCCGGTCCCCCTCCCGGGCGCCTTTCTCGTTAGGGCGCGCGGGCGCCTCGCGGATCATCGCGGCGGGAGCGGGGCAGGGGCCTTGCCGGACCGGGCACCGCGCCCCATATCCCTGCCCGAGGCCGCACCCCGCCGGCGATCTTCGCGGGTCGGCGGCGGGGCTTCGCCTGAGGGCTTGACCCCCCGGTCAAATCACACTACCCACCGGCATCTCCGAAAGGGGAATCGCCTTTTGCGGCGTGTTTTCCGACCGCCGCAAGACCACCTGATCGACAATTGGCCCGCGGGCGTCGCCGCCCAAGGGCCTTGTGTTGTGAAAAAAGGTTCTGGAGCTACGGAACCGCAACTAGAGGACATAGAGACTTGGCACGTATTGCCGGCGTCAACATCCCGACGAACAAACGGGTGCCCATCGCACTCACCTACATCCACGGCATCGGCCCGAACTCCGCCCAGGAGATCTGCCAGGCCGTCAACATCGACGCGACCCGTCGCGTGAACGAGCTGAGCGACGCCGAAGTCGTCGCCATGCGCGAGCACATCGACGCGAACTACACCGTCGAGGGCGACCTGCGCCGTGAGGTTCAGATCAACGTCAAGCGCCTGATGGACCTTGGCTGCTACCGCGGCCTGCGCCATCGTCGCAACCTCCCCGTGCGCGGTCAGCGCACCCACACCAATGCCCGCACCCGCAAGGGCCCGGCCAAGCCGATCGCTGGCAAGAAGAAGTAAGGGAGGCTCGCAACAATGGCACGTGATACCCGTCGCGGAGGCAAGAAGAAGGTCTCCAAGAACATTGCAGCTGGCGTCGCCCATGTGAACTCCAGCTTCAACAACACCAAGGTCCTGATCTCGGACGTGCAAGGCAACGCGATCTCCTGGTCGTCCGCCGGCACCATGGGCTTCAAGGGCTCGCGCAAGTCGACGCCTTACGCCGCGCAGCTCGCGGCCGAGGACGCCGGCAAGAAGGCGCAGGAGCACGGCGTCAAGACCCTCGAGGTCGAGGTGCAGGGCCCCGGTTCGGGCCGCGAATCCGCGCTGCGCGCGCTCGCCGCTGTCGGCTTCAACATCACGTCGATCCGCGACGTGACGCCGATCGCGCACAACGGCTGCCGCCCGCCCAAGCGTCGCCGCGTCTGATACGGACGTTTTCTTGTCCGGGGCCCGGCATCTGTCCGGGCCCCGGACCTCGCGTTTCTTAACCTCGGGCGTCTCGAGCCTTTCGGACATGGGGTCGAGACAGGAATGGAGGTCATACATGATCCACAAGAATTGGGCAGAGCTCATCAAGCCGACCCAGCTTGATGTTCGTCCCGGCAACGAACCGGCCAAATCCGCGACCCTGGTCGCCGAACCGCTCGAGCGCGGCTTCGGCCTGACGCTCGGCAACGCGCTGCGCCGGGTTCTCCTGTCGTCGCTGCAGGGCGCGGCGATCACCTCGGTGCAGATCGACAACGTGCTGCACGAGTTTTCCTCGGTCGACGGCGTCCGCGAGGATGTGACCGACATCGTCCTGAACCTCAAGGCCGTCTCGCTGAAGATGGAGGTCGAGGGGCCGAAGCGGCTGTCGATTTCGAAAAAGGGCCCCGGCGTCGTCACCGCCGGCGACATCTCGGAATCGAACGGCATCGAGGTCCTGAACAAGGACCACGTGATCTGCCACCTGGACGAGGGCGCAGAGCTCTACATGGAGCTCACCGTCAACCAGGGCAAAGGTTACGTCTCGGCCGACAAGAACAAGCCCGAGGATGCGCCCATCGGCCTGATGCCGATCGACGCGATCTATTCCCCGGTCAAGAAGGTCGCCTATGACGTGCAGCCCACCCGCGAGGGCCAGGTGCTGGACTACGACAAGCTGACCATGAAGATCGAGACCGACGGCTCGGTCAGCCCCGAGGACGCCATCGCCTTCGCGGCGCGCATCCTGCAGGACCAGCTGTCGATCTTCGTCAACTTCGACGAGCCGGAAAGCGCCCAGCGTCAGGACGACGACGACGGCCTCGAGTTCAACCCGCTTCTGCTGAAGAAGGTCGACGAGCTCGAACTGTCGGTGCGTTCGGCCAACTGCCTGAAGAACGACAACATCGTCTATATCGGCGACCTGATCCAGAAGACCGAAGCCGAGATGCTCCGCACTCCGAACTTCGGCCGCAAGTCGCTGAACGAGATCAAGGAAGTGCTCTCGGGCATGGGCCTGCATCTCGGCATGGACGTCGAGGACTGGCCGCCGGACAACATCGAGGATCTCTCGAAGAAGATGGAAGACCAGTTCTGAGACATGCCCGTCCGGGTGGCCCACCCGCCCGGACGCCGCATCGGGTCGCATGACCCCAAGGAGAGCGGCCTCACCACGCATGGGCCGCCGGACAAAGCAAAACGAACCTAGGAGACACGACAATGCGTCACGCAAAAGGCTACCGTCGCCTCAACCGCACCCATGAGCACCGCAAGGCGCTCTGGGCCAACATGGCCGGCTCGCTGATCGAGCACGAGCAGATCAAGACGACCCTGCCGAAGGCCAAGGAACTGCGCCCGATCGTCGAGAAGCTGATCACGCTCGGCAAGCGCGGCGATCTGCACGCCCGCCGCCAGGCCGCAGCGCAGCTCAAGCAAGATGCCCACGTCGAGAAGCTTTTCGAAGTGCTGGGCCCCCGCTACGCCGAGCGTCAGGGCGGCTACATCCGCGTCCTGAAGGCCGGCTTCCGCTATGGCGACATGGCGCCCATGGCCATCATCGAGCTCGTGGACCGCGATCCCGAGGCGAAAGGCGCGGGCGACAAGGCCCGTCTCGAGGCCGAAGAGGCCTTCGCCGACGAGGAGTGATCCCCGGGGCGCGCGTTCCGCGCCCGACCGATCTTCCTGGCCCCGCCGGTTCCCCCGGCGGGGCCTTTTCTTTTCCGGCCCTTTTCCGCGCCCCGCATGGCCCCTCGCGGGCCTCCGCACTGGCAGCGGCGCGCGGAATGCCTATCTGTCCCCGGCGAGGACGCAACGAAAGGACAGGCCCCCCGTGCAGCGCACGCACAGCATCGAGGATGTCTTCGACCGGATCGAGGCGGCCACCGGCGACGGGCGGCTGACCCTGGGCGAGGCGGTGGACGCGCTTGGCGGGCGCGGCTACGGGCCCTTCCTCTTCCTGCCCGCGCTCCTGGAGATCACGCCTTTCGGCGGCATCCCCGGCGTGCCGACGCTGCTGGCGCTGCTGATCAGCCTTTTCGCGGTGCAGATCGCCCTTGGCCGCGACCGGATCTGGGCGCCCGCCGTGCTGCGCGCCCGCTCGGTCGAGGGGGAGCGTCTGCACCAGGCCATCGAGATGCTGCGCCCCGCCGGGCAGCGCGTCGAGCGCTGGTTCCCCGGCCGCCTGCCGATGCTGGTGCGCGGCCCGGTGCGGCGGCTCGCGGCGCTGGTGGTGGTGACGCTCTGCCTGACCGTCCCGGCGCTGGAGCTGGTGCCCTTCGCCAGCACCGCGCCGATGGCGGCGATCGCGATGATCGGCCTGGCGCTGACCCTGCGCGACGGGCTCCTCATGGCGCTGGGGTTTGCGCTCTCGGCGGGCGCGGTCGGGGTGATCGTCTGGGCGCTCCTGAGGCTGCCGATCTGAGCGACGCCCCTTGCCCGCGCGCTTGCAAAGCCCGCGGGCGGGCGACATATCTCGGCCCATGACCTGTTTCCGGCCCTTGCCCCGCGCCGCCGCCGCCCCTTCGCGCCCCCGCGCCGCGCGAGAGGCGCGCCGCTGATGGGCGATCTCTTCGACAGCGACCCCGCGCCCGAGCGCCCCGGCCCCGAGACGCCCCAGTCCCGCGCCGCGGGCCCCGACCGCGCGCCGCGCCCCCTGGCCGACCGGCTCCGGCCGCAAAGCCTCGACGAGGTGATCGGCCAGGACCAGATCCTCGGGGACGACGGCCCCCTGCGGGTCATGCTCGACGGCGGCGCGCTCGGCTCGATCGTCTTCTGGGGCCCGCCCGGGGTCGGCAAGACCACCATCGCGCGGCTTCTGGCGCATGAGACCGACCTGGAGTTCGTGCAGATCAGCGCGATCTTTTCCGGCGTGGCCGAACTGCGCAAGGTCTTCGACGCCGCCCGCCAGCGCCGCCGGGCGGGGCAGGGGACGCTGCTCTTCGTCGACGAGATCCACCGCTTCAACAAGGCCCAGCAGGACAGCTTCCTGCCGCATATGGAAGACGGCACCATCCTGCTCGTCGGCGCCACCACCGAGAACCCGAGCTTCGAGCTGAACGCGGCGCTTCTGTCGCGCGCCCAGGTCATGGTGCTGACCCGCCTTGAAGAGCCGGACCTGGCCGACCTCCTGGCGCGCGCCGAGGCGGAACTGGGCGCGCCCCTGCCGCTCGACGAGGGCGCGCGCCGGGCGCTTCTGGAGATGGCCGACGGCGACGGACGGGCGCTTCTGAACCTGGTCGAACAGATCGCCGCCTGGAGCACCGAGGCGCCGCTCGGCCGCGAGGCGCTGTCGAAGCGGCTGATGCGGCGCGCGGCGCAATACGACAAGTCCGGCGACGGCCATTACAACCTGATCTCGGCGCTGCACAAATCGGTGCGCGGCTCGGACCCCGATGCCGCGCTCTACTGGTTCGCGCGGATGCTCGAGGCCGGCGAGGACCCGCGCTACCTGGCGCGGCGGCTGACCCGCATGGCGGTCGAGGACATCTGCCTGGCCGATCCCGAGGCGCAAAGGGTCTGCCTCGAGGCCTGGCAGAGCTACGAGCGCCTCGGCTCGCCCGAGGGCGAGCTGGCGCTGGCCAACGCGGTGATCTACCTGGCGCTCGCGCCGAAATCGAACGCCGCCTACAGCGCCTACAAGGCCGCCCGCGAGGCGGCGCGGAAATCCGGCTCGGCGCCGCCGCCGAAACACATCCTGAACGCGCCGACCAAGCTCATGTCGGAGCAGGGCTACGGCGCGGGCTACGCCTATGACCACGACCAGGACGAGGCCTTCTCGGGCCAGAACTACTTTCCCGAAGGCATGGCGCGCCCGGAGTTCTACCGCCCCGTGGAGCGCGGCTTCGAACGCGAACTGAAGAAGCGCCAGGACTACTTCGCCCGCCTCCGCCGCGAGCGCGGCGGCTGACCGCGCGCCGCGCCGCCGCCCACAGCCAGAAACACCCGCCCAGCAAAAAAGCGCGCCCCGCAAAGGCGCGCATTCCACACTCACCACCCGCAGCCCGCCCGCTGGGCCAAAAGCACGCCGCCCCCTGCCTTCAGCGTGGCGAAAATACCTCGGGAGCGCGAGGGCAGAGCCCTCGCCGCCCGGGCACCGGGCGCCAGCACGCCCGGACAACCGGCCCCAGACCGAAGCTTACTTCCCGATCATCTCCGCCTGCCGCACGATCACCTCGGCCTGCTTGATCGAGGCGATGTCGACCAGCCGCCCCTTGTAGACCGTCGCGCCTTCGCCACGGGCCTTGGCGGCCTCCATGGCCTCGAGGATCTCGCGGGCCTCGCCGATGGCCTCGGCGGTGGGCGTGAAGACCTCGTTCGACAGCGCCACCTGCTTGGGGTGGATCGCCCATTTGCCGACCATGCCCAGGGTGGCCGAGCGGCGCGCCTGGGCGCGGAAACCTTCCTCGTCGGAGAAATCGCCGAAGGGCCCGTCGACCGGCAGCACGCCGTGGGTGCGGCAGGCGGCGACGATATTGGCCTGGGCCCAGTGCCAGGGATCGGCCCAGTAGTTCTGCCCTTCGCGGTGCATGTAGTAGCCCTCCTGGGTGCCGCCGATGCCGGTGGTGGCCATGCCCATGGAGGCCGCGAAATCCGCCGCGCCGAGGCTCATGGCCTGCAGCCGGGGCGAACCGGCGGCGATCTCCTCGACATGGGCGATGCCGGCGGCCGATTCGATGATCACCTCGAAGCCGAGCCGCCGCCCGCGACCCGCGGCGGCCTCGGCGGCGGTCACCAGCGCGTCGACGGCGTAGAGATCGCCGGCCGTGCCGACCTTGGGGATCATGATCAGGTCGAGCCGGTCGGGCGCCTCCTCGACCAGGGCCAGCACGTCGCGGTACCAATAAGGCGTGTCGAGCCCGTTGATCCGCACCGAGAGGGTCTTCTCGCCCCAGTCGATGTCGCCGATCGCCTGCACGACGTTCTTCCGGGCCTCGGCCTTGTCGTCGGGGGCGACGGAATCCTCGAGGTCGAGGTTGATGACATCGGCCTCCGAGGCCGCCATCTTCTCGAAGATCGCGGGCCGCGAGCCGGGGCCGAAGAGCTGGCAGCGGTTGAGCCGGGCGACGGGCGCGGGTTGGATGCGGAACGACATGGGGCCTCCACCTTGGTAAGGAAATTACATATGCGTCAGCATTTGCGATATTATCTTGCGAGCGCTTCTGCAACCGGATTTTGCAGACGCAGAAACTGCGCGGCGTCACGCAAGATCGTCCCGGCATCTCTGGACAAGCCGGGACAATCCCCCGATCCCACCGGGGATTTCGCGCAGAATTCCGCAAGACATTCCGCGCCGCTCCGCTAGGTTTGGCGCAAAGAACAGGAGAGAGTGATGATCGAGACACCCTATCTGCTTTTCCTCGGCGATGCGCCCGATCCGCTGGCGGCCAAGGTCGCCCAGGGCATCAAGGACTGGCGGCCCGAGAACTGCGTCGGCCAGCTGCGCCTCGAGGGCTGCCAGGCGGATATGGGGCTCACCGACATGACGCTCGAGGAGGCCCGCGCCGCCGGCGCCAAGACGCTGGTGATCGGCGTGGCCAACCGCGGCGGGGTGATTTCCCAGGCCTGGAAAGAGGTGCTGCTGGCGGCGCTCGATGCGGGTTTCGACATCGCCAGCGGGCTGCACAATCTGCTGCACGACGAGGCGGACCTCGCCGCCCGCGCCGAAGAGCGCGGCCGCGCGCTGCACGACGTGCGGGTGCCCGAGGTGCAATACCCGATCGCCGACGGCAAGAAGCGCCAGGGCAAGCGGGTGCTGGCCGTGGGCACCGATTGCTCGATCGGCAAGATGTACACCGCGCTGGCGCTGGACGCCGAGATGAAGAAACAGGGCATGAAGTCCTCCTTCCGGGCGACCGGCCAGACCGGCATCCTGATCACCGGCGAGGGCGTGCCGCTCGACGCGGTGGTGGCCGACTTCATGGCCGGGGCGGTGGAATGGCTGACGCCCGACAACGACCCGGACCACTGGGACGTGATCGAAGGGCAGGGCAGCCTCTATCACGTCTCCTACTCGGGCGTGACCATGGCGCTCATTCACGGCGGCCAGCCGGATGCGCTGATCCTCTGCCACGAGCCGACCCGCACCCATATGCGCGGGCTGCCCGACTACAGCCTGCCGAGCCTCGAGGAGCTGCGCGAGCTGTCCCTGACGCTGGCGCGGGTGGCGAACCCGGCCTGCCAGGTGGTGGGCATCTCGGTGAACACCAAGGCGCTCTCGGACGAGGAAGCCGACAGCTACCTGGCCGGCCTCGAAGAGCGGCTGGGCCTGCCGGCGGTCGATCCCTACCGCCACGGCGCGGGCAAGCTGGTCGCGGCGCTGGCCAAGGTCTGAGCCGCGCAGCCCGGGCGTCCTGCGTGGCGCCCGGCTATCGCATCGGACAAGGGAATTCAGCCAGGATCGAACAGGGGGTCGAGATGACCATCGAAGTGACGCGCGACGTCTTCCGCCTCGCCGAGGCCTTCACCATCAGCCGGGGCTCGCGCACCGAGGCCAAGGTGCTGACCGTCCGGGTCACCCGCGACGGCGTGACCGGGCAGGGCGAATGCGTGCCCTATGCGCGCTACGGCGAAACGCTGGACAGCGTGGCGGCCGAGATCGAGGGGCTCGACCCCGGGATCACCCGCGCCGCGCTGCAGAAGGCGCTGCCCGCGGGCGCCGCGCGCAACGCGGTCGACTGCGCGCTCTGGGACCTCGAGGCCAAGGCTGCGGGCAAACGCGTCTGGGAGCTGGCGGGCCTTGCCGCCCCGGGCCCCGAGATCACCGCCTACACGCTGTCGCTCGACACGCCCGAGAAGATGGAGGCCTCGGCCCGCAAACACGGCCACCGCCCGCTTCTGAAGATCAAGCTCGGCACGCCCGACGACATGGCCCGGCTCGAGGCCGTGCGGCGCGGCGCCCCCGAGGCGCGGATCATCGTCGACGCCAACGAGGGCTGGACCGCCGAGGTCTATTCCGAGCTGGCCCCGCATCTGGCCCGGCTGGGCGTCGCGCTGGTCGAACAGCCGCTGCCCGCGGGCGAGGACGAGGCGCTGATCGGGCTCGACCGCCCGGTGCCGCTCTGCGCCGACGAAAGCTGCCACGACCGCGCTTCGCTGCCCGAGCTCGAGGGCAAATACGACGTCGTGAACATCAAGCTCGACAAGACCGGCGGGCTGACCGAGGCCTTGGCCCTGCGCGAGGACGCCCGGGCGCGCGGCTACGGCGTGATGGTCGGCTGCATGGTCGGCTCGAGCCTGGCCATGGCGCCCGCGACGCTGGTCGCCCAGGGCGCGCAGGTGACCGATCTTGACGGCCCCCTGCTTCTGGCCGAAGACCGCAACACGCCGCTGCGCTTCGACGAAGCGGGCGTGCACCCGCCCGAGGCGGCGCTCTGGGGCTGAGCGCGGCCGCCGCATCGATCAAGGAGAGACCCGCATGACCCGCACCGTCTACGTGAACGGCGACTACCTGCCCGAGACCGAGGCCAAGGTCTCGATCTTCGACCGGGCCTTCCTGATGGCCGATGGCGTCTACGAGGTGACAAGTGTGCTCGACGGCAAGCTCATCGACTTCCCGGGCCACGCCAAGCGGCTGGAGCGGTCGCTCTCCGAGCTGGACATGCCGAACCCGGTGACCACCGAGGAGCTGCTCGAGATCCACCGCGAGCTGGTGGCGCGCAACGGCATCGAGGAGGGGCTGGTCTACCTGCAGATCACCCGCGGCGCGCCCGCCGACCGCGACTTCGCCTTCCCCGACCCCGAGACCACGCCGCCGACCATCGTGCTCTTCACCCAGAACAAGCCGGGGCTGGCCGCGAGCCCGGTGGCCGACAAGGGCATCAAGGTCATCTCCATCGAGGACCAGCGCTGGGGCCGCCGCGACATCAAGACGGTGCAGCTTCTCTACCCCTCGATGGGCAAGATGATGGCCAAGAAGGCCGGGGCGGATGACGCCTGGATGGTCGAGGACGGCTTCGTCACCGAGGGCACCTCGAACAACGCTTATATCGTCAAGGGCAACACCATCGTGACCCGGGCGCTGTCGAACGACATCCTGCACGGGATCACCCGCGCCGCCGTCCTGCGTTTCGCCGAAGAGGCGCAGATGCAGGTCGAGGAGCGGAACTACTCCATCGAGGAAGCCAAGACCGCCGACGAGGCCTTCATCACCTCGGCCTCGACCTTCGTGATGCCGGTGGTCGAGATCGACGGCGCTCCGGTCGGCGCGGGCACGCCCGGCCCCAAGGCCCGCCGCCTGCGCGAGATCTACCTCGAGGAAAGCCGCAAGGCCGCGGTCTGATCTAGCCCGCCCCGAGGTCGACCTGCTGGTAGAGGCAGCCGGTCTCGGGGTCGAAGCTGCCGGCGCGGCCGCTCAGCCGCTCGGGCAGCTCGAACTCCGCGCAAAGCCGGTATTCGCCGGGGTTCAAGACCTCGTAGCGATAGGGCGCCTCGGTGAAGGGATCGCTGCGGCGGGTGTCGTAGTGGCAGCTCTCGCCTGGCGACAGGTCCTCGGGCAGGGCGTCGCCGCCGGTTGCCGCCTTGCAGGCCACCAGGCTCGTGAGCCCCAGAAGGTCCGAGAACCGCGCCTCGTCGCGGGCCTCGGCGCGGCCCTGGCCGGGGCCGCCGACCTGCCAGAAGGCCGATGCCACCAGGATCAGCGCCAGCCCACCTAGGCCCGCGACCGCCAGCCGGTCCGGGGCCGGGCGGCGCGCCTCGGCCATGAGCCCGCGGATGTAGAGAAAGACCAGCCCCGCCGCGAGCGCCACCAGAAGCGCCTTGGCCAGGAAGCGCGGTGTCAGCTCCCCGGAAAGGAAGGCATAGAGCACCGCCACCGCATCGCCGATCAGCGCCGCGGCGGCCAGAAGCAGCAGCACATGCCCGAGCCAGGCGCGGCTGCGCGACCGCGCCCCCGCCGGATCGCCCTGCCGGTTGGTGACCATGCGCCGGTCGAGCAGCAGGAACAGCGGCACGAAGATCACCAGGTTGGCGATGGCCCACCGCATGGTGCCGCTGAAGCCGCCGTAACGCGGCGCATCGGCGGGATCGGGAAACCAGCGGCCGATCAGCGAAAAGCCCAGCGTGACGAGATAGCCGATGCTGACGCCCAGCGACAGGAACATCAGCGCGTAAAGGAACGCCTCGCGCGCCCCGAGCGCCGGGCCCGGGCGCGGCACCGGCTGGCCTTCGGGCCCCTCGGCCCAGGCGTCGAGCGCGGCGCGGGTCTCGGCCTCGGACCAGCCGGCGCCGGTCAGCGCGCGGGTGATCTCGGCCCGAGAGGTGCCCCGGGCCAGCGCCTCGCGCACGTAGTCGTCGCGCCGGACCTCGGGGCGCATGGCTCAGCCCTTCTTGCCGACGTTCTGGTCGAAGGCGGTCTGGAAGGCCTCCTGTTTCTCGGGCGCGGCCTCGGTCTGGTAGTTGGCCTTCCACTCGGCCATGGTCATGCCGTAGAAAATCTCGCGCGCCTCGTCCTTCTGCATCTCGATGCCGCGTTCCTGGGCGGCCTCCTGGTACCAGCGCGACAGGCAGTTCCGGCAGAAGCCCGCGAGGTTCATCATGTCGATGTTCTGGACGTCGGTGCGCTCTTCCATCAGGTGCTGGCGCAACCGGCGGAAGGCGGCGGCTTCAAGCTCGGTGCGGGTTGTATCGTCCATCGCGGCCTCCTACTGACGCTTTGGTCATAGGTCGGATGTTTTGGGCATCGGCGCAAGGGGCGGGTCATGCCGCTGTCGCAGTGCCCTGCGATGGGCAGGGCGGGGCCCCGCCGGGCTTGCATCCGGCGCCCGGCTTCGGTTGGAGTTGAGGCGCGAGACGAGATGCGTCATAAGCGCGGTGACTGATAGCGGTAACGGCGCGAAGCGCGGACAGGAGCAGGACGATATGAGACGGATGCGTAACGTGAAGATCGTGGCCACGCTGGGCCCGGCCTCTTCGACCTACGAGATGATCCGCGCGCTGCACGAGGCGGGGGCGGATGTCTTCCGGCTCAACATGAGCCACGGCACCCACGAGGAAATCGCCGAGCGGCACGCGATCATCCGCCAGGTCGAGGAAGACCTCGGCACCACCATCGGCATTCTGGCCGACCTGCAGGGCCCGAAGCTGCGCGTCGGCGCCTTCGCCAAGGGCGAGGAGGAGCTCGAGGAAGGCCAGTCCTTCCGGCTCGACCTCGACAGCGCCAAGGGCGACGCCAAGCGCGTGACCCTGCCGCATCCCGAGATCTTCCAGGCGCTCGAGCCCGGCGCCTCGCTGCTGGTCAACGACGGCAAGATCCGCCTCAAGGTCGAGGCCTGCGGCAAGGATTTCGCCGATTGCACCGTGGTGGTCGGCGGCACCATCTCGAATCGCAAGGGCGTGAACGTGCCCGACGTGGTGCTGCCGCTGGCGGCGCTTTCCGAGAAGGACCGCACCGATCTGGAGTTCGTGGCCGACCTCGGCGTCGAATGGCTGGCGCTCTCCTTCGTGCAGCGCGCCGCCGACGTGGAAGAGGCGCGCCGGCTCGCCAAGGGCCGCGCCGCGATCCTGTCGAAGATCGAGAAGCCCGCGGCCGTGAAGGCCTTCGACGAGATCCTCTATGCCTCGGACGGCATCATGGTCGCGCGCGGCGACCTGGGCGTCGAGCTGCCGGTGCAGAACGTGCCGCCGATCCAGAAGCGCCTGATCCGCAAGTGCCGCGCCGCGGCCAAGCCGGTGATCGTCGCGACCCAGATGCTCGAATCGATGATCGAGAGCCCGATGCCGACCCGCGCCGAGGTCTCCGACGTGGCCACCGCGATCTACGAGGGTTCGGACGCGATCATGCTCTCGGCGGAATCGGCGGCGGGTGACTACCCGATCGAGGCGGTGACGACGATGAACAACGTCGCCTGCGAGGTCGAAAGCGACCCGACCTACACCGAGATTATCGAGGCCTCGCGCCTCGCCGACAAGCGCAGCGTCGCCGACGGCATCGTCGCCGCCGCCCGCGAGATCGCCGAGAGCGCCAAGGTCAAGGCGATCTGCTGCTACACCCAGTCGGGCACCACGGCGCTCCTGGTGGCGCGCGAACGCCCGCGGGTGCCGATCCTGGCGCTGTCCTCCTCGAAGTCGACGGCGCGGCGGCTGGCGCTGACCTGGGGCACCAAATGCGTGACCATCGGCCCGCTCGACCGGTTCAAATCGGCGGTGGTCGATGCCGCCAAGGCGGCGCGCGAGCTGGAATATGCCACCACCGAGGATCTGATCGTGGTGACCGCCGGGGTGCCCTTCAACACCACCGGCACGACCAACATCCTGCGCGTGGCGCCCTGCGACGAACGTTTGATCTACGCCACCGACCCGGAATAACCTGTGTCCCGGTAAGCGGGACGGGGGCAGGGCGATGACGCCGGATATCGCGCTGGCGCTGGGGGTCTTCTTCCTGGCGCTGGCGATCACCTCGGGGCTGGCCGCCCTGAGCGAGGGGCGGCGGCCCTACGTGGCGCTCCTCTTGCTGATCGGGGCGGGTGCCGCGGGGGTGCACGCCTGGCAGGCGACCGAGGGCGGGCTGGTCCTGGCCGATGTGCCCATGGCCTTTTACCGCATCATCGCCAGCCTGCGCTGATCGCTTTCACCGAAGACTTGCAATCGCATCGGACCGCTTGTAAGGGGGCGGCTCTGACGTCGCGCGGCCGGCCAGGTGGCATTGCCGAGTTGCGTGGAACGACGCTCAAGCCAAGGAGATGGAAATGCCCAAGATGAAGACCAAGTCGAGCGCCAAGAAGCGCTTCAAGATCTCGGCCCGCGGCAAGGTGATCGCGGCTCAGGCCGGGAAACGCCACGGCATGATCAAACGCACGAACAAGTTCATCCGCGACGCGCGCGGCACGACGACCCTGTCGGAGCCCGACGCAAAGATCATCAAGGGCTATATGCCCTACGATCGCTGATCCCACGGATACGAGAAGGAGCTAGATCATGTCTCGAGTCAAAGGTGGGACCACGACCCACGCCCGTCACAAGAAGATCACCAAGGCAGCCAAGGGTTACTACGGCCGCCGCAAGAACACCTTCAAGGTCGCCACGCAGGCGGTCGACAAGGCGAACCAATACGCCACGCGCGACCGCAAGAACCGCAAGCGCAATTTCCGCGCGCTGTGGATCCAGCGGATCAACGCCGCGGTGCGTGCGCATGACGAATCGCTGACCTACTCGCGCTTCGTGAACGGCCTGTCGAAGGCCGGCATCGAGGTCGACCGCAAGGTGCTGGCCGATCTCGCCGTGCACGAGCCCGACGCCTTCGGCGCGATCGTCGACAAGGCGAAGGGCGCGCTGGCTGCATAAGCGCCGGGCACTGATCGCAGATCATCGAAAGCCGCTCCCTCCAGGGGGCGGCTTTTTTCTTTGGGGGATGCCGGGGGCGGTGTCCGCCCGCCGGGCGGCCTCACCGCAGCGCCGGATCGGCGGCGCGCATCGCTTCGGCCAGATGCGCGGCGATCCGGGCGGAGCCCTGGGGCGAGGGATGCAGCCGGTCGGGCGCGAATAGCTCGGCGCGCTCAGGCGGCATGACCGCGCCCATGTCGGCCAGGACCACGCCGGGATCGGCCTCCGCCATGGCGGTGAGCCGCTCGGCCAGAACGTCGTAGGGCCTGCGGCAGATCGTGCCGGCGTAGATCGGCGAGGTGTAGTAATCCGCCCAGAGGACCCGCGCGCCCTTGGCCCTCTGCGCCGCGACCAGCTCCGCGATGGCGCCGGAGCGGCCGTCGGGCGACAGGAGCCGGTCGAGCACCGCGCCGCAGTCGTTGCAGCCGCAGTCCCCGCGCAGGTCGTTGCCGCCGCCGTCGAGCACCACCCAGGTGGGCGAGACGCCGGTGAGCTGGTTGGGGATGCTGAGCGCCCCGCGCGCGCGGGTGACGCGGGCCAGCGGCAGGGAGACGTCGCCCACCGGCTGGCCGAGCCGCGCCTCCAGGCCATCGGCGACCGAGGCGCCCTCAATCCGGTTCCAGGCCATGATGGAATCGCCCGCGACCACGATCTCGGCGCCGGGCGGCACGCCGCGCCCGCAGGCGCTGGCGAGACACAGGAGGGCGGCGATCAGGAGCGGGCGCATGGCATTCTCCGGGAGGGGGCTCGGGTCGGGCTCTGCCTGAGGCACCTAGCGCGATTGCCCGCAAGGGCAGGGGCCGCGCCCCGCGCGTGACCCGGGATTGTCCGCTTGAAGCAGGCCAAGCGGCGCTGTAGCAGGGGCCGCGAGCATGTGAGGGGCCCCGCAATGGAAGATCTGCGTCAGAAATACATCGACCGCATCGCGCAGGCCGGCGACGAGGACAGCCTCGAGTCGCTGCGCGTCGAGGCGCTCGGCAAGAAGGGCGAAATCAGCCTGAAGATGCGCGAGCTGGGCAAGATGTCGCCCGAGGAGCGCAAGACCGCGGGCCCCGCGCTGAACGCGCTCAAGGACGAGATCAACAGCGCGCTGGCCGCCAAGAAGGAGGCCCTGGGCGATGCCGCGCTCGAGGCGCGGCTGCAGGAGGAATGGCTCGACGTGACGCTGCCCGGGCGCAGCCGGCGGGCGGGCTCGATCCACCCGATCAGCCAGGTCACCGAGGAGGTCACCGCGATCTTCGCCGACATGGGTTTCGCGGTTGCCGAGGGCCCCCAGATCGACACCGACTGGTATAATTTCGACGCGCTGAACATCCCCGGCCACCACCCCGCGCGGGCCGAGATGGACACCTTCTACATGCACCGCGACGAGGGCGACAATCGCCCGCCGCATGTGCTGCGCACCCATACCTCGCCGGTGCAGATCCGGCACATGGAGAAGCACGGCGCGCCCTGCCGGATCATCGCGCCGGGCCGGGTCTACCGGGCCGATTACGACCAGACCCATACGCCGATGTTCCACCAGGTCGAGGGGCTGGCCATCGACCGCGAGATCTCCATGGCCAACCTCAAGTGGGTGCTCGAGGAGTTCTTCGCCGCCTTCTTCGAAGTGAAGGGCATCAAGACCCGCTTCCGGGCCTCGCATTTCCCCTTCACCGAGCCCTCCGCCGAGGTCGACATCCAGTGCTCCTGGGAGGACGGCCAGCTGAAGATCGGCGAGGGCGACGGCTGGCTCGAGGTCCTGGGCTCGGGCATGGTGCACCCCAAGGTGCTGGAGGCCGCGGGCGTCGATCCCAAGGCCTGGCAGGGCTTTGCCTTCGGCATGGGCATCGACCGGATCGCCATGCTGAAATACGGCATCCCGGACCTGCGCGCCTTCTTCGACAGCGACCTGCGCTGGCTGCGCCACTACGGTTTCTCGGGGCTGCAGGTGCCGACGCTGCACGGCGGTCTGTCGCGCTGAGGGCGGGCGCGATCCGCGACGCGGATCGCGGGTCGGTTTTCGACGCGAAAACCTTCCGACCCGGCGCGCTTCCGACCGGCCCCGCTTTCCCCGAGGGAAAGCGCCACGCTTTTTCCGTGAAAGAGCGCAGCCCCCGCCCCCCGGGCCCGCCGGCCCCGGGCCTTCCACCCCGCTGCCCGATCCGCTAGGAGACCGGCAACACGGCAAGCAGAGAGCGCGCGAGACATGAAGTTCACCCTGTCCTGGCTGAAGCACCACCTCGAGACCGAGGCCTCGGTCGCCACGATCGCCGAGACGCTCACCGACCTCGGGCTCGAGGTCGAGGGCGTCGACGACCCCGCCGAGCGCCTCGGCGCCTTCACCCTGGGCCGCGTGATCGCCGCCGAGAAACACCCCGATGCCGACAAGCTGAAGGTCTGCCGGGTCGAGACCGACGCGGGCGAGACCCAGATCATCTGCGGCGCGCCCAACGCCCGCGAAGGCATCACCGTGGTCATCGCCAAGCCCGGCACCTATGTGCCCGGCATCGACACCACCATCCAGGTCGGCAAGATCCGCGGCGTCGAGAGCCACGGCATGATGTGCTCCGAACGCGAGATGGAGCTTTCGGAGGAACACTCCGGCATCATCGAGCTGCCCTCGGGCGAGGTCGGCCAGCGCTTCACCGACTGGCTGGCGCAAAACGACCCGGACAAGATCGACCCGGTCTTCGAGATCGCCATCACCCCCAACCGCCCCGACGCGCTGGGTGTGCGCGGCGTGGCCCGCGACCTCGCGGCGCGGGGGCTGGGCAGGCTCCTGCCGCGCGACACCGACCCGGTGCCGGGCGCGTTCGCAAGCCCGATCTCGGTCACCATCGATGAGGCGGCCCGCGAGGCCTGCCCGGTCTTCTACGGCCGGCTGATCCGCGGCGTGAAGAACGGCCCCAGCCCGGACTGGCTGCAGCGCCAGCTCAAGGCCATCGGCCTGCGCCCGATCTCCTTCCTCGTGGATGTGACCAACTTCTTCACCTACGACCGCAACCGCCCGCTGCACGTCTTCGACGCCGACAAGGTCTCGGGCGATCTGCGGGTGCATCTCTCCGAGGGCGGCGAGAGCTTCGCGGCGCTCGACGACAAGATCTACACGTTGGCCCCGGGCATGACGGTGATCTCGGACGACAGCGGCGTCGAGAGCCTTGGCGGCATCATGGGCGGGCTCGAGACCGGGGTGACCGAGGAGACGGCGAACGTCTTCCTCGAGGCGGCCTTCTTCGACCCGGTGCGCACCGCGCATACCGGCCGGGCGCTGAAGATCAACTCGGACGCGCGCTACCGCTTCGAGCGCGGCATCGACCCGGCCTGGACCCCGCATGGCATCGAACATGCGACCCGGATGATCCTCGATCACGCCGGGGGCGAGGCCTCCGAGGTGGTCATCGCCGGCGCGCTGCCGGATCATTCCCGCGCCTACAAGCTCGACACCGCGCGCTGCCAGAGCCTCGTCGGCATGGAGATCGCCCCCGAAGTCCAGCGCGCCACGCTCGAGGCGCTGGGCTTCACGCTGGACGGCGACATGGCCCAGGTGCCCTCCTGGCGGCCCGATGTTCTGGGCGAGGCCGACCTCGTCGAGGAAGTGGCCCGCATGGCCTCGCTCACGCAGCTCGAGGGCAAGCCCCTGCCGCGCCGCGAGCCGGGCGTGCCGAAGCCGATCCTCTCGCCCATGCAGATCCGCGAGCGCACCGGGCGGCGCAGCGCCGCGGCGCTCGGCTACAACGAATGCGTGACCTACAGCTTCATCGACCGCCGGGCGGCCGAGCTGTTTGGTGGCGGCGGCGATGCGACCATGCTGGCCAACCCGATCTCCTCGGAGATGAGCCACATGCGCCCCTCGCTTCTGCCGGGGCTCCTGCAGGCGGCGGCGCGCAACCAGGCGCGCGGCATGGCCGACCAGGCGCTCTTCGAGCTGGGTTATGCCTTCTCGGGCGGCGAGCCGGGCGAGGAGCACCAGCTTCTGACCGGCCTCCTGGTCGGGCGCACCGGGCCGAAGGACGTACATGGCGCCTCGCGGCCGGTCGACCTTTACGACGCCAAGGCCGATGCCGAGGCGCTCCTGGCCGCCATGGGCGCGCCGCGCAAGATGCAGATCCAGCGCGGCGGCTCGGACTGGTGGCATCCCGGGCGCCACGGCGTCCTCTGCCTCGGCCCGAAGAAGGTGCTGGGCGTCTTCGGCGAGCTGCACCCCAAGGTGCTGCGCGCGCTCGACGTGAAGGGCCCGGCGGTGGGCTTCACCCTCTGGCCGGGCGAGATCCCGATGCCGAAGAACAGCGCTACCACCCGTCCGGCACTGGCCCAGAGCGATCTGCAGCCGGTCGAGCGCGACTTCGCCTTCGTGGTCGACACAGAGGTGCAGGCGCTGGACCTGGTGAACGCCGCGGCGGGTGCCGACAAGGCGCTGATCGAGGAGGTCCGGGTCTTCGACGAGTTCATCGGCGGCAGCCTCGGCGAGGGCAAGAAGTCCCTCGCCATCACCGTGCGCCTGCAGCCGGTCGAGAAGACGCTGAAGGAAAAGGACATCGAGGCGGTGGCCGCCAAGATCGTCGAAAAGGTCACCCGCGCCACCGGCGGCAGCCTGCGCGGCTGAGCCGAGCCTCTGGGCCGCCCGCCCGGGCGGCCTAGCTCAAGCCCGAGAAGGGCGATCCCGAAGGAGGAAGCGACATGGGCCTGAACGTCTACCTGGCGGGCGAGATTCACACCGACTGGCGCGAGCAGATCATCGACGGCGCGCAGGGGCTGGACGTGACCTTCTCGGGCCCGGTCACCGATCACGCGGCCTCGGACGATTGCGGCGTGGCGATCCTCGGCGCCGAGGAGCAGAAGTTCTGGCACGACCGCAAGGGCGCGCTGGTGAACGGCATCCGTACCCGCAAGGCGCTCGAGGATGCCGACGTGGTGGTCGTGCGCTTCGGCGAGAAATACAAGCAGTGGAACGCCGCCTTCGACGCGGGCATCGCCGCGGCGCTCGGCAAGAGCCTGGTGGTCCTGCAGCCGCCCGAGCACGACCACGCCCTGAAAGAGGTCAATGCCGCCGCCGCCGCCGTGGCCCGCGCGCCCGGGGAAGTGGTGGAGATCCTGCGCTACGTGTTGACCGGGCAGTTGCCGGAATAACACGGACCGGGCCCTGAGTGGCCTGCCTGCCCGTCCCGGAGGCGGGTCCTCGAGGTTTCATCTCGCCCGCGAAGTGGCGAGGCGCTATGCACGTCCCCGCCCCGCGGGCCTTTCGCGGGGGAGCTTCTGACACCATTCGGGACGTCGCTTCATGATCAGTGAATTCAAGGACTTCATCGCCAAGGGCAATGTCATGGACATGGCCGTCGGCATCATCGTCGGCGCGGCTTTCACCGCCATCGTGACCTCGCTTGTCGGCGATATCATCAACCCGATCATCGCGCTTTTCACCGGCGGGATCGATTTCTCGGGCTGGTTCTACACGCTCGACGGCTCCGACCAGCCTTCGATCGAGGCCGCCCGCGAGGCCGGGGTGCCGGTCTTCGCCATCGGCTCCTTCCTCATGGCGGTGATCAATTTCCTGATCGTGGCCTTCGTGGTCTTCCTCCTGGTGAAGACGGTGAACCGGATCAAATCCGCCGCCGAGAAGCCCGACGAAGTGGCGCCCTCGGTGCCGACCGGGCCCTCGCAGGTGGACCTGCTGATCGAGATCCGGGACGCGTTGAAGAAGTAGGTTTTTGGGGTCGATTGGGGCTGGGGGCGCTTGCGTGTCCGGCCGTGGGCGCCTGTTGCGCGGGCGAGGGGGCTGTCTGCCCCCTCGCGCTCCCCCGAGAGGTATTTAAGGCCCGGTCATGCAGGCGGGGCGGGGCGCGGGTTGTGAGCGTTGTGGGTTGGATTTGGGGGTGTGTGACGGCAGCATCGGAGGGCGGCGCTTTGGGCCTTGCGTTCGGGCGGCACCGAGGGCGGTTCCGCCAGCGTCGAGGGTTGATCAGCGCCGACGGTCGCTCATTTGGCGCTTTCTTGCGCCCTCTGTGGCACGTAGTGGGCCCGGGAGTAGCGCCAGCCCGGAGCGCCCTCTGTGGCGAGGGTATGGACCGGGGAGCAGCACCAGCCCGGAGCACCTTCTGTGGCAAGGGGTGGACCGGGGGCGCAGCGCCAGCCCGGAGCGCCCTCCGTTGCAAAGGGTGGACCGGGGCCGCAGCCCCGGCCCCCCACGCCCTCAGGCGGACTTCAGCACCAGCTGCGGCGAGGTCACGTCGATGCCGAGCGCCCGGCCGACCGCGAAATAGGTCAGCTTGCCGCCGTGCACGTTCAGCCCCTCGAGCAGGTGCGGATCGTCCAGCATCGCCTGCTTCCAGCCCTTGTCGGCCAGCGCCAGCATATGCGGCAGCGTCGCGTTGCCGAGCGCCAGCGTCGAGGTCCGCGCCACCGCGCCGGGCATATTGGCCACGCAGTAGTGCATGATGCCGTCGACCTCGTAGACCGGGTCCTGGTGGGTCGTGGGCTTCGAAGTCTCGAAGCAGCCGCCCTGGTCGATCGCCACGTCCACCAGCGCCGCGCCGGGCTTCATGTCGGAGAGATCCGCGCGGCTGATCAGCTTCGGCGCGGCGGCACCGGGGATCAGCACCGCGCCGATCACCATGTCCGAGGCGCGGGCGACCTCGGCGGTGTTGGCCTGCGTCGCGTAGAGCGTCTTGAATTCGCCGCGGAACATGTCGTCGAGCTGCTTGAGCCGCGGCAGCGAGCGGTCGAGCACGGTCACATCCGCGCCCATGCCGGCGGCGATCCGCGCCGCATGGGTGCCGACCACGCCGCCGCCGATCACCGCAACCTTCGCCGGCGAGACGCCGGGCACGCCGCCCATCAGCACGCCGCGCCCGCCGTTGGCCTTCTGCAGGGTCCAGGCGCCCATCTGCGGGGCAAGCTTGCCCGCCACCTCGGACATCGGCGCCAGGAGCGGCAGCCCCCCGCGCGGATCGGTCACCGTCTCGTAGGCGATGCAGGTCGCGCCCGAGGCGATCAGGTCATGGGTCTGCTCGGGGTCGGGGGCGAGATGCAGATAGGTGAAGAGCACCTGGCCCTCGCGCAGCATCTGGCGCTCGGCCTTCTGCGGCTCCTTGACCTTCACCACCATGTCGGCCTCGGCGAAGATCTCCTCGGCGCTGTCGACGATCCGCGCGCCCTGGGCGCTGTAATCGCTGTCGGGGAAGCCCGCGCCCTCGCCGGCGCCGGACTGGATCAGCACCTCGTGGCCGTGCGCGATGGCCTCGGCGGCGGCGCCGGGGGTGAGACCGACGCGGAACTCCTGCGCCTTGATCTCCGTGGGACATCCGATCTTCATGGCTACCTCCCGTATTTCCTCCTCGCGAGCCTGCCAGAGGAGGCGCGCAATGTGTGTGACATTTCGCTGGCACCTCGCGGTGATCTGCGCAAGAATCCAGCGGCAACGAGGCTCAACGTCGAAGGATCTTGCGGACCATGACGCTCGACACGATGGATCGTCGACTGTTGGGGCTCCTGCAGAAGCGCGGGCGGATCTCCAACGCCGACCTGGCCGAGGCCGCGGGGCTGTCCTCCTCGGCCTGCCACCGGCGCGTCGCCCGGCTCGAGGCCGAGGGCTACGTCTCGGGCTACGTGGCGCTTCTGGACGCCCGGCGGCTGCGGATGTCGGCCACGATCTTCGTCGAGATCACCCTGACGCATCAGTCCGACGAGACGCTCGACGCCTTCGAGACAGCGGTCCGGCGCATCCCGAACGTACTGGAATGCCACCTCATGGCGGGCACCGCGGACTACCTGGTGAAGGTCGTCGCCGAGGACACCGAGGACTTCGCCCGCATCCATCGCCAATACCTCACCAGGCTGCCCGGGGTGGCGCAGATGCATTCCTCGTTTTCGCTCCGGGAAGTGCAGAAAACCACCGCGCTGCCGCTCTGAGACCCGCGCCCGGGGCAAAAAAACCGGAACTCCGGGGCCGCGAGGGGGTTGAATGGCATCGACCCGGGCCCGTAGAGGGCGCGACGCAAGAACCACAAGCAACCACAGGGACCGCAGGCGCGCCCCCCGAGGTGCGGCGCTGCGTCAAGGATCTATGAATCATCAAGACAAGATGAAGCAGGAGCCGCTCCTGTTTTTTCCCAGGGTCAACCGCACGGTCTTCTCCGTCTCGGCGATCCTGATCATCGGGTTCATCATCTTCGGTGCAACCTTCAATGACACCGCCAGCGCGCTCTTCTCCGGGATGCAGTCCTGGCTCGCCGGCAACCTTGGCTGGGCGATGATCATCCTGGTCAACGTGCTCCTGATCGCCGTGGTCTGGCTGGCCTTCGGCCGCTTCGGCGACATCCGGCTGGGTCGGATGACCGAGGAGCCCGCCTATGACCTCTTCTCCTGGACGGCGATGCTGTTCTCGGCGGGCATCGGCATCGGCCTGATCTACTGGGGCGTGGCCGAGCCACTCTATCACTATTTCGCGCCGCCGATCGGCGACCCGGAGACCCAGGAGGCCGCGCAGCAGGCCATGGTGATCTCCTTCATGCACTGGGGCTTCCACGCCTGGGCGATCTACGCGATCGTGGCGCTGAGCCTGGCGTATTTCCACTTCCGCAAGGGCCTGCCGCTGACCATCCGCTCGGCGCTTTACCCGGTGCTCGGTGACCGGATCTACGGCTTCTGGGGCGACGTGGTGGACATCCTCGCGGTCTTCGGCACGATGTTCGGCATCGTCACCTCGCTGGGCCTTGGCGCCATGCAGATCAACTCGGGCCTGGGCCAGGTCCTGGGCATCGAGCAATCGGCGACCATGCAGATCCTGATCATCGCCGCGATCACGGCCATGGCGACGCTCTCGGTGGTGGCGGGTCTCGACGGCGGCATCAAGCGGCTGTCGAACATCAACATCCTGCTGTCGCTCCTGTTCCTGGTGTTCATGGTGGTCGTCGGGCCGACGCTCTTCATCTTCGACACCTTCGTGCAGAGCTACGGCGCCTATGTCCGCGACCTCGTGCAATGGGGCACCTGGGCCGAGGCCTGGACCGATGGCGGCACCTGGCAGAACTCCTGGACCATCTTCTACTGGGCCTGGTGGGTGAGCTGGGCGCCCTTCGTCGGCGTCTTCGTCGCCCGCATCAGCCGCGGCCGGACCATCCGGCAGTTCCTGATCGGCGTCATGCTGATCCCGGCCACGATCATGTTCTTCTGGTTCGCGGCCTTCGGCGGCACCGCGCTGCAGATCTCGCTGGGCGGGGATCCGACCATCGTGAACGCGACCAAGGAGGCCTATGGCGACGCGATGTTCGCGCTCCTGGACTACTTCCCGGCCTCCGAGCTGATGTCCGGCTTCGCCATCGTGCTGATCGTCCTGTGGTTCGTGACCTCCTCGGACTCGGGCAGCTTCGTGATCGACATGCTGACCGCCGGGGGCGATCCGAACCCGCCGAAGGTGCAGCGCATCTTCTGGGCGGTCTCCGAGGGCGCCGTGGCCTCGGTCCTGCTTCTGGCGGGCGGTCTCTCGGCGCTGCAGGCGGCCGCGGTGGTCGCGGGCTTCCCCTTCGCGGTGGTGGTGCTGTTGATCCTCTTCGGGCTGATCCGGGCGCTGTCCTGGGATCCGCTGATGGTCTACCGCCACAACAAGCAATACCGCGACGACGACGAGGCGGACCACGCCATGCCCTCGGAGCTGCCGGGCGAGCTTTACGGCTCCGACCCGACGCCGCCGCCGAAGGCGCAGCCGAGCCCTGCGGAGTGAGGCTTCGCCGCTGAGCGCGGTGGGATGAGACGGGAGGCGCCCCGTGGCCGGAGAGGCTGCGGGGCGTTTTCGTGTGGGGGAGGGGGGCGTGGTGCGGCAGGGCGTGGAGCGACGGCAGGCCCGGTGGCAGGGCGTGGAAGCGCGCCGGCGGCCCCGGTTGCAGGGCGTAGGGGGCGCGCCGACAACCCCCCGGTCGAAGGGCGCGGGATCACTGCAACAGCCCCGTTGGCCGCTGCCGCCAGCCGAGGCACCGGCGCGCGCGAAGCACGACCACAACGCGCGGTCCACTTGCGCCACCAAGAACTGCACACCCACCCAACAGCCCGCCCCCCTCACAACACATCCCGCCAGAGGGCGCGCGCCGGACCGGGGGCCGGCGCTGCTGCCCTCTGGGCTCAGCGCTTTATCCCCACAAGGTCAGGACTAGGGGATAGCTACGCGCACCACCCTAAGGAGCGCCGGCCCAAGGGGCCGGTCCGGCGCGCGCCCGGCATCTTCGATGCTATTCGGGCGCAAGGAGGCGCGTGGGAAGGCTGAGGGCGGGCTTGGCACCTTCGGTGCTAATTGGGGGAAAAAGAAAGCGGGGCGCGCATGGGGAGGCGTGGGTGTGGCAGAGATGTGGTGGTCTCAAGGTGCAGGGCCTTCGCAGCATTGAGCAGCGCAATGGTCAGGGGAGGGGATGGGCGTCGCTGGACGGTCTTCCACTCTCCGGTCCGCCCTCGACTCTTCGTTCGGAACGATCCGCCCTCATCCGCCACAGCACTGCATCCACCACCGCCCCCCATCCTCTATAGCGTCCCATCCACCACCGCACCCAATCCCCAATTCCCCCCAACCCCCCAACCCCCACCCGCCCTTGCGCCCGCCGGGCGCTTCGGCAAGTGTCGGGCGCAAGAGGAGGACCGGTATGGCGGCAGAGCGGATCGAGGCGGATTACATCGTCGTGGGCGCGGGCAGCGCCGGCTGCGTCCTGGCGCGCAGGCTCTCGGACGCGGGCCACAGCGTGCTGCTGCTCGAGGCCGGCGGGCGCGACAACTACCATTGGGTGCACATCCCGATGGGCTACCTCTACTGCATAGGCAACCCGCGCACCGACTGGATGTTCAAGACCCGCCCCGAGCCGGGGCTGAACGGGCGCGAGCTGCTCTATCCGCGCGGGCGCATCCTGGGCGGCTCTTCGGCGATCAACGGCATGCTCTACCTGCGCGGCCAGGCGGCGGATTACGACGGCTGGCGGCAGATGGGCCTCTCGGGCTGGGGCTGGGACGAGGTGCTGCCCTATTTCCGCAAGAGCCAGGACTACGTCGAGGGCGAGAGCCCGCACCACGGTGCCGGCGGCCCCTGGCGGATCGAGAACCAACGGCTGAAATGGCAGGTGCTCGACGACTGGATGGAGGCCGCCGCCGCCGAGGGGCTGCCCAAGGTCGGCGATTTCAACACCGGCGACAACGAGGGCGTGGGCTACTTCCGCGTCAGCCAGAAGCGCGGCTGGCGGGTCTCCATGGCGAGCGCCTTCCTCAAGGGCGCCGACAAGACCCGGTTGCGGATCGAGACCGGCGCCCAGGTCATGCGGCTCGTGACCGAGGAGGGCCGCGTCCGGGGGCTGATCTTCGACCAGCAGGGCACCCCCCGCGAGGCCCGCGCCCGGAGCGAGGTGATCCTCTCGGCGGGCGCCATCGGCTCGCCGCAGATCCTCATGCTCTCGGGCATCGGGCCGGGCGAGCATCTCGCCGAGCGGGGCATTACGGTCGCGGCCGACAGGCCCGGGGTCGGCGGCAACCTGCAGGACCACCTGCAGCTGCGCTGCGCCTGGCGGCTGACCGGGGCCAAGACGCTGAACCAGCTGGCCAATTCCTGGATCGGCAAGGCGCGGATCGGGCTCGAATACGCGCTCTCGCGCTCGGGGCCGATGTCCATGGCGCCCTCGCAGCTTGGCGCCTTCGCGCGCTCGCGGCCGGACCTGGCGACGCCGGATCTCGAATACCACGTGCAGCCCCTGTCGCTGCCGGCCTTCGGCCAGCCGCTCGATCCCTTCCCGGCGGTGACCGCCAGCGTCTGCAACCTGCGCCCCGAGAGCCGGGGCACGGTGCGGCTCTCCGGGCCGGACTTCCGCGCCGCCCCGGAGATCGCGCCGAATTACCTCGCGACCGAGGGCGACCGCCGCGTCGCCGCCGATGCGATCCGGCTGACCCGGCGGATCATGGCCCAGGCCCCCATGGCGCGCTACGCCCCCGAGGAGCTGAAGCCCGGAGACGCGCTCCAGAGCGACGCCGAGCTGGCCCGCGCCGCGGGCGACATCGGCACGACGATCTTCCACCCGGTGGGCACCGTGGCCATGGGCGCCGAGGAGACGGCGCCGCTCGACGCAAGGCTGCGGCTGCGCGGGCTCTCCGGGCTGCGGGTGGTCGACGCCAGCGTGATGCCGTGGATCACCAGCGGCAACACCAACGCGCCGACGGTGATGATCGCCGAGAAGGCCTCGGACATGATCCTGGAGGACGCGCGGGGCTGAGCGGGGCCGGGCGCCGGGGCGGTTTGGGCCGTTTTATTTAAGCGGGAGCTGCTGGGACGCGGTGATCCGCGCCGGGTTCGGCACCTAGGCTCTCAAGCGCCGGATGGGTCCGCACGGGTCATTCTGAAATCGGCGGGCGGGCTCGAACACCAACGCAAGGGCAGGGCGCCCCGCGCATCGGGCGCACGGCAAAATGCACCCCCCAGAAACGACAAACCCCCGCGGGCAGAACCAGCGGGGGCATCTATGACCGGGCCAAGGCCCGATCGTGTCCGAAAGGCTGCCTCAGAGCAGACCTTCGCGCTGCGCCTTCTTGCGCGCCAGCTTGCGCGCACGGCGGATCGCTTCGGCCTTCTCGCGGGCTTTCTTCTCGGAGGGTTTCTCGAAATGCTGCCGAAGCTTCATCTCGCGGAACACCCCTTCACGCTGGAGCTTTTTCTTCAGCGCACGAAGAGCCTGGTCGACGTTGTTGTCGCGAACACTCACCTGCATGTGGTTGTCACCACCTTTCTAGGTTGAAGTTACAAGGAATTGCAGGAGGTGGCCGTATAGCAAAGGGATGCTAGCTTGTCTAGGGTGCCGCTGACCCGGAAATTCCACCGGAAAGGATGCCTCTCATGAGTGACGAGACAAGCGAGAAGCTGATCGAGGCCGCGCTGATGCATGTGCCCTTCGACGGCTGGACCGAGACCACCTTCCGCGCCGCCCTGCGCGACGCCGAGGTCGACCGCACCGTGGCCGAGGCGCTCTTTCCGCGCGGCGCGGTGGACCTGGCCTTGGCCTTCCACCGCCGCGGCGACGCGCGCATGCGCGCCCGCATCGAGGAGACCGACCTGAGCGGCATGCGCTTCCGCGACAAGGTGGCCTTTGCCGTCCGCGCCCGGATCGAGGCCGCCGAGGACCGCGAGGCGGTGCGGCGGGGCACGACGCTCTTTTCCCTGCCGCCCTATGCGCCCGACGGGGCCCGGGCGATCTGGGGCACCGCGGATGCGATCTGGACGGCGCTGGGCGACACTTCGGACGATGTGAACTGGTACACCAAGCGCGCGACGCTCTCGGGGGTCTATTCGGCGACGCTGCTCTACTGGCTGGGCGACGATTCGATCGACCACCAGGCGACCTGGGAGTTCCTCGACCGCCGGATCGGCGACGTGACGAAGATCGAGGAAGCCAAGGCGCGGGTGAACCGCAACCCTGTGCTCTCGCGGATGCTCGCGGTGCCGACCCGGGTGATGGGCGGGATCAAGCCGCCGAAGCGGCGAGAGGACCTGCCCGGGCAGACGGGGATGTGAGCGGGGGGCTGGGGGCTTGAGCGGTTAGATGCCTCTCTGTGCCCCTGCTGCCCGCGCTCCAAGAGAAGCTGTAGAGGAAGGTGGCCTTGAGCGTTCTGAACGCTCCGCCATAACCCGCGCTGCCTGGTCGGCCTGAAGGACGCAGAATGGGCCAGTCGCCATCACGAATGAAGACCACCGCACCCCATACCGCGCCCCTCCTTGCGCCCGAACAGCACCGAAGGTGCCGGGCGCGCGCCGGACCGGCCCGATGGGCCGGCGCTCCTTGGAATGGCGTGCATAGCTCACAGTGAGCAATGACCTTGCTGACATAAAGCGCATAGCCCGGAGGGCAGAAGCGCCGGCCCCCGGTCCGGCGCGCGCCCTCTGTTGGGGTCTGTGGGGCAGGGGGCGATGCGTACCCTGCGAACGACGGGGCCGCACCACCTACCTGCGGTCAGAGACGTGCTCGCTGCCGGGACAGGCTGGGAAGGGGGGCTCCGTCCATAGACGACGACAGAGCCGCCCTGTGCACCGCCGCGCGGTCCGGCGCGGTCCCCATGTCGGGACAAGTAGGGCAGGCGGTCCTGCGTCTCGCGCGAACGACAAAACCGCCCCGCACCCCCTCCCAACTTCTCCGCCAACACCCGCCACACCCCCTCAACCCCACGCCTTCCCCGCAAACCGAGTTGCCACTCCCGCCCCGAGGGGCCAGTCTCCCGCCAACGTCACCAAGGGTCCAAGGCAAGGGAGACAGGACATGGCCGAGATGATGCGCGCGGTGGAGATATCCCAGAGCGGCGGGCCGGAGGTGCTCACCCCGATCACCCGCGCGCGGCCCGAGCCCGGCCACGGCCAGGTGCTGATCAAGGTCGCCTATGCCGGGGTGAACCGCCCCGACGCGCTGCAGCGGGCGGGCAATTACACCCCGCCGCCGGATGCCTCGGACTTGCCGGGCCTGGAAGCCTCGGGCGAGGTCGTGGCGCTTGGCCCCGGCGCCGAGGGCGTGGCGCTGGGCGACCAGGTCTGCGCGCTCCTGCCCGGGGGCGGCTATGCCGAATATGTCGTTACCCCGGCGGCGCATTGCCTGCCGGTGCCCAAGGGCCTCTCGCTCAAGGAGGCCGCCTGCCTGCCCGAGACCTATTTCACCGTCTGGTCCAACGTCTTCATGCGCGGCGGGCTCACGGGCGGCGAGCGCATCCTGATCCACGGCGGCTCCTCGGGGATCGGCACCACCGCGATCCAGCTCGCGCGCAACGCCGGGGCCCGGGTCTTCGCCACCGCCGGCTCGGCGGAGAAATGCGCGGCCTGCGAGAAGCTCGGCGCCGAGCGCGCGATCAACTACCGCGAGGAGGACTTCGTCGAGATCCTGCGCGCCGAGGGCGGCGCCGACCTGATCCTCGACATGGTGGGCGGCGATTACATCCCGCGCAACATCAAGGCGCTGGCCGACGACGGGCGGCTGGTGCAGATCGCCTTCCTCTCGAGCCCCAAGGTCGAGATGAACTTCGCCCCCTTGATGGTGCGGCGGCTGACCTTCACCGGCTCGACCCTGCGCCCGCAGTCGGTCGCAGCCAAGGCCCGCATCGCCGAGGAGCTGCAGACCCATGTCTGGCCGCTGCTCGACGCCGGCACCGTCGGGCCGATCATGGATTCGGAGTTCCCGCTGGAAGAGGCGCGCGCCGCCCATGAGCGCATGGAGGGCTCGACCCATATCGGCAAGATCGTCCTCAAGGTAGCAGACTGAGATGAGCGAGGAGGCGGGCCGGAAAAGCCCGCTCGACCATCTCTACGACTGGTCGGTGCGGGACAGTTTCGAGACCTTCCGCGAGGCGATGTCGGGGGCGATGCTCTTCCCCGACAAGCGCCAGATCCGCCGCTATTGCCTGGCCCGCGCGCTGGCGGGCCCCGCCGCGGCGGGGCTCATCGCCGAGTTCGGCGTCTGGCGCGGGCACGGCGTGAACCTGTTTGCCAAGGCCGCGCCCGACCGCGAGGTCTGGGGCTTCGACAGCTTCGAGGGGCTCGAGGAGGATTGGACCGGCCATGCCAAGGGCGGTCAGGCCGGGCGCTTCTCGCTGCAGGGCGCGCTGCCCGAGGTGGCGGAGAACGTGCATCTGGTGAAAGGCTGGGTGCAGGACACCCTGCCGGACTGGCTTGCCGCGCGGCCCGGGACGGCGCTGGCCTTCGCGCATATGGACCTCGATACCTACAGCCCCACCCGCTTCGTGCTGGAGGCGCTGGCGCCGCGGCTTGTGCCCGGCAGCGTCCTGCTGTTTGACGAGCTCTACGGCTACCCCGGATGGCGTCACCACGAATGGCGCGCGCTCTCCGAGGTTCTGGCCCCGGAGCGCTACCGGTTCCTCGCCTTCTCGACCGAGGCGGTGGGGATCGAGATCATTTCCGACACCCAAGGAGGAGCACCATGGCCAAGACCATGATCATCGAGGACCACGGCGGCCCGGAGGTCTTCAAATCCGTCGACCGCGAGGTCGGCGCGCCCGGCCCGGGCGAGATCCGCATCCGCCACGAGGCGGTAGGTCTGAACTTCATCGACGTCTACCAGCGGACGGGGCTCTACAAGATGGAGCTGCCGCATGCGCTGGGCATGGAGGCCGCCGGCGTGATCGAGGCCGTGGGCGAGGGCGTCACCCACCTCAAGGAGGGCGACCGCGCCGCCTATGCCGCCGCGCCTCCGGGCGCCTATGCCGAGGCCCGGGTCATGCCCGCCGCCCAGGTCTGCCCGCTGCCCGAGGGCATCTCCTTCGAGGAGGGGGCCGCGATGATGCTCAAGGGGCTGACGGTGCAGTATCTCTTCCACCGCACCACGCCGATTGCAAAGGGCGACACGGTGCTCTTCCACGCCGCCGCCGGCGGGGTCGGGCTGATCGCCTGCCAATGGGCGAAATCCGAGGGCATCCGCCTGATCGGCACCGCCGGATCGGACGAGAAATGCGCCCTGGCCGAGGAACACGGCGCCGAGCGCTGCCTGAACTACCGCGACGCGGATTGGCCAGAGCAGGTCCGGGCCCTGACCGAGGGCAAGGGCGTACATGTGGTCATGGACGCCGTGGGCGCGGCCACCTTCGAGGGCTCGCTCTCGGTCCTGCGGCCCTTGGGGATGATGATCTCCTTCGGCAATGCCTCGGGCCCGGTGCCGCCCTTCAGCATTGCCGATCTGGGTGCCAAGGGCTCGCTGAAGATCACCCGGCCGACGCTCTTCACCCATATCGCCGAGCACGAGACCTGCCAGGAGATGGCGGCGATGCTCTTCGAGAAGGTGCGCTCGGGCGCGGTGAAGATCCGCATCGACCAGCGCTTCGGGCTGGAGGAGGTCGCCGAGGCGCACCGGACGCTCGAGGCGCGGAAGACGACCGGCAGCACGGTGCTGGTGGTGTGATGGGCTGAGGGCAGGGGCTCGCCGGTGGATGGCTGGCCCCCGGCCTTTGGCGTGGCCGGGCCGTCTTTCTTGCGCCCGAATAGCACCGAAGGTGCCGGGCGCGCGCCGGACCGGCCCGATGGGCCGGCGCTCTTTGGGATGGCGCGCTCAGATCGCCTCTAGTCCTGACCTTACCGGGATAAAGCGCATAGCTCGGAGGTCGGCAGCGCCGCCCCCCGGTCCGGCGCGCGCCCTCTGTTGCGAAGGGTGAGTGAGCGGAAGGCGTGGCGTGGGCCCTTGTGTGCAGCACTCACGTGAAGCGCGCATGACAAGCGAAACGCTTCAAACTCTCGGACATCCCGAACATCCCAGAGCCCCTCCTTGCGCCCGAACAGCACCGAAGGTGCCGGGCGCGCGCCGGACCGGCCCCTTGGGCCGGCGCTCCTTGGGATGGCGTGCTTAGCTTTTCTCTAGCCCTGACCTTGTTGGGATAAAGTGCCTCGCTCGGAGCTCAGTAGCGCCGGCCCCCGGTCCGGCGCGCGCCCTCCGTCGCGAAGGGTGAGTGAGCGGAAGGCGTGACGTGGACCCCTGTGTACCGCCTTCAGGTAGAGCACGCATGACAAGCGGAACGCCTCCAACTCTCCGGCATCCCGCACACCCCAGAGCCCTTTCTTGCGCCCAGCACCTGCCGCCAGCACCTACCCCAGCGCGCGCCAGCCGATGTCGCGGCGGCAGAAGCCCTCGGGCCAGTCGACCGCGTCGACCAGCGCATAGGCGCGGTCGCGGGCCTCGCCGAGGCTCGCGCCCCGGGCGGTGGCGTTCAGCACCCGACCGCCGCTGGCCACCACCGCGCCCTCGCGGGTGGCGGTGCCGGCGTGGAAGGTCATGTGGAAGCTGTCCTCGGGCAGATCACCCAGCCCGCGGATCACGCTGCCTTTCTCGTAGGCCCCGGGATAGCCCTCGGCGGCCATGACCACGGTCATCGCGTGGTCCTCGGCCCAGCTCACCCGGGCCTCGCCGAGCCGCCCTTCGGCGCAGGCGTGGATCAGGTCGAGCGCCTGGGCCCCGAGCCGCATCATCAGCGCCTGGCACTCGGGATCGCCGAAGCGGACGTTGTATTCCACCAGCCGCGGCGCGCCGTTCTCGATCATCAGCCCGGCATAGAGCACCCCCTGGTAGGGCGTGCCGCGGCGGGCCATCTCGGCGATCGTGGGCTTCACGATCTCTTCGAGCGCCCGGGCCGTGACGGTCTCGTCCATGATCGGCGCGGGGCTATAGGCGCCCATGCCGCCGGTGTTGGGCCCGGTGTCGCCTTCGCCCACGCGCTTGTGGTCCTGGGCGGTGCCAACGGCCAGCACGTCCCTGCCGTCGCAGAGCACGAAGAAGGAGGCCTCCTCGCCGGTCATGAACTCCTCGATCACCACCTCGGCGCCGGCCGCGCCGAAGGCGCCGCCGAACATCTCCGCGAGGGCGGCCTCGGCCTCCTCGAGGCTCTCGGCGATGATCACGCCCTTTCCGGCGGCGAGCCCGTCGGCCTTGATCACCACCGGGAAGGGGCCCTGGCGCACATGCGCGAGCGCCGCGGCCTCCTCGGTGAAATGCGCATAAGCCGCGGTGGGCGCGCCCGAGGCGTCGCAGATCTCCTTGGTGAAGGCCTTGGAGGCCTCGAGCCGGGCGGCCTCGCGGCTCGGGCCGAAGACCAGGATGCCGGCGTCGCGCAGGGTGTCGGCCACGCCCGCGGCGAGCGGCGCCTCGGGGCCGATGATCACCAGGTCGATGGCGTTCTCGCCGGCGAACTCGGCCACCGCGCCGCCGTCCTCGATGTCGAGCGCCGCGCAGGTGGCGATCTCGGCGATGCCGGCATTGCCCGGCGCCACGATCAGCTTGTCGCACTTGGGGTTCTGCATCGCCGCCCAGGCCAGGGCATGTTCGCGCCCGCCGCCGCCGAGGATGAGGATGTTCATGGCCCGTTCTCCGTCTCGCCCGTCCCTTGCTGGCCCGCCTCGTAGCCGCGTGGCCCCCGCCGCACAAGCCTTGGCCCGGCGAAAGCCCGCGCGGGCCCGGTTTTCCCCGCTGCGAAGCGGCGCTAGTGTCGGGCAGGCAAGACAAGCGGCAGGGCAGGCATGAGCGACCTCATCGACGACGGCGAAAGCGGCAACACCCCGGAATTCACCGTCTCCGAGATTTCCGGCGCGGTGAAACGCACCATCGAGGGCGAGTTCGGCCATGTCCGCATCAAGGGCGAGGTCGGCCGGGTCTCGCGGCCGCGTTCGGGCCATGTCTACCTGGACCTGAAGGACGACCGCGCAGTGATCTCGGGGGTGATGTGGAAGGGCGTCGCCGCGCGCCAGGACACCCAGCCCGAAGAGGGCATGGAGGTCGTCGCCACCGGCCGGCTGACCACCTTCCCGGGGCAGTCGAAATACCAGATCGTGATCGAGGACATCCGCCCCGCCGGCATGGGCGCGCTCATGGCGATGCTGGAGAAGCGCCGCAAGGCGCTGGCCGCCGAGGGGCTTTTCGACGAGGGCCGCAAGAAGCCGCGGCCCTTCCTGCCCGAGATCATCGGCGTGGTGACCTCGCCTTCGGGGGCGGTGATCCGCGACATCCTGCACCGGCTGCGCGAGCGTTTCCCCCGCAAGGTGCTGATCTGGCCGGTGGCAGTGCAGGGCCAGGCCTCGGCCCCCGAGGTCGCCCGCGCGATCCGCGGCTTCAACGCGCTGACCCCCGGCGGCGCGCTGCCCCGGCCCGACCTGCTGATCGTGGCGCGGGGCGGCGGCTCGATCGAGGATCTCTGGGGTTTCAACGAAGAGATCGTGGTGCGCGCGGCGGCCGAGTCGCAGATCCCGCTGATCTCGGCGGTGGGCCATGAGACCGACACCACGCTGATCGATTTCGCCGCCGACCTGCGCGCGCCCACGCCCACCGCCGCCGCGGAACTGGCGGTGCCGGTCCGGCGCGACCTCCTGGCCTGGAGCGGCGAGATGCAGGCGCGCATGGGCCGCGCGGTCTCGCAGCGGCTCGAGTATCGCGGCCAGCGGCTGGGCGACCTGGCCCGGGCGCTGCCCCGGGCCGAGACGCTTCTGGACAGCGCCCGCCAACGGCTCGACACCGGTGGCGAGCGGCTGCCCGCGGCGCTGATCCGCGGGGTGCAGAGCCGCCGGGTGACGCTGTCCGAGACCGCCGGCAGCCTGCGCCCCGGCATGCTGCGCGCGCGCACCGCCGAGGGGAGGCGCGCGCTCGAGGTCTGGGGCGCCCGGCTCGCGCCGGCGCTCGGGCGGCTGACCGAGACCCGCGCCCAGGCCCTGGGGCGGGTTAGCGACCGGCTGAGCCTGCGCCCGATCCAGCGCGAGGTCTCCGAGCACCGCCGCAGCCTCGAGGCGCTGGCGCTGCGGCTCGACCAGGGCGCCGAGGCGCGGCTGCGCGCGGGCCGCGAGGGGCTCGCGGGGCTCGACCGGCTGCACGAGACGCTGGGCTACAAGGCGACGCTCGAGCGCGGCTACGCGGTGGTGCGGGGCGCGGGCGGCGTGCTGACCACTCGCGCCGAGGCCGAGGCCGCGGGCGGGCTGGAGATCGAGTTCAAGGACGGCCGGTTGAAGATCGGCGGCGGTGCCGGGGTCGGTGGCGGCGGGGCCGGTGGGGCCGCGAAGAAGGGCGAGGCGCGGAAGAAGAGCGCGCCGGAGCAGGGGTCGTTGTTCTGAAGGTTGGGGGGCTGGCTGGCGTGTTCCTAGTGCAGCCAGGCGGTGTCGCTGGGTTTGGAACGGCGTGAGACGCGGGTATTCAGGCTTCTGGCTGCAGAATGGTAATGCCGAAGGCCATTCGATATTCGTGGCCGTCCGACGGGGTATCTGACCGCTCAGGGCGGCTTCCGATAGAGGGACCGGGCGCGGGAAAATCGACGGGCATTACCGGCCGTCGAATAGTAGAGCCGACCTGCGTGCGCTGCTTCTGACCACCAAGCCGCGCTGCTGCCCGTCTGAAGGCGCCACCCTCACAACCCGCGCCCCTGCCCAACATCACAACAGGCACACCCGAGGGCGCGCACCGGACCGGGGGCCGGCGCTTCTGACCTCTGAGTAAAGCGCTTTATCCCAGCAAGGTCAGGGCTAGGGGATAGCTAAGCGCGCCACCCCAAGGAGCGCCGGCCCAAGGGGCCGGTCCGGCGCGCGCCCGGCACCTTCGGTGCTATTCGGGCGCAAGAGGGCGCGGGGCGGTGGCCACGGGCATTCGGGGGGAGCGGGGCACTAGCTGATGTGGGCTGCCGTGGTGCCATTGGTGGCATGAGGGCGCGAGGGGTCTTGTCTGGCTCCGAGTCGTGAGGAAGCCTTTCTCGGCTCGGCTCGGTTCGGCTCGGCTCGGCTCGGCTCGGCTCGGCTCGGCTCGGCTCGGCTCGGCTCGGCTCG